>CAZYLC010000012.1:22225-35520 GCA_964648755.1 uncultured Thermodesulfovibrio sp. | reverse complement strand
TAGGCACACTTTTTGTTTATATCTTAGTATGCAATTTATTTGGTCTTATTCCAGGCTTTGAATCCCCAACTTCCAATGTTAATGTAACCTTTTCCATGGCAATACCTGTGTTCTTCATCTATCAGTTCATGGGCTTTAAGGTTCATGGAATTCGTTATCTTGAGCACTTTCTTGGTCCTATAAGAAGTATTTACGCAATCCCATTTATGATGTTTATGTTTGTTGTTGAATGGATAACCCATTTAGCGAGACCCTTAACTCTTGGTGTCCGACTTTTTGGTAACATGTTTGGTAAGCATCTTTTGTTAATGGTTCTTGGAATTCTTGCTCCGCTAGTAGTTCCAGTAGCATTTCTCTGTTTAGGTACTTTGGTCAGCGTATTACAGGCATACGTTTTTATGTTACTAACAGCTGTTTATATAGCAGGCTCAGTTGAAGAGTCTCACTAATATCAACGAAGAAAGGAGGGAAGTATAATGAGAAAATTTTTCGTAGTCCTTCTTGCCGCTCTTGTTGTTGTATTGACTGCATCAGCAGTATTTGCTGCTGATTCAGACCCAGCAAAGCTCAATTACTATGGATGGGCAACAGCTGGCGCATTAATCGGACTTGGTGCTGCAGCTGGTGGTGGCGGAGCTGGAATGGGACAGGGTCTGAGAGGTATTCTTGAAGGTTCTGCAAGAAACCCTGGAGTCACCGGAAAGCTCATGACACTCTTTATCGTAGGTCTTGCATTGATTGAGTCTCTCGTCATTTATGTTCTCGTATTTGTTCTTATTACCTTCTACGCAAATCCTTTTGTGAAGTAATTTTCTTCTATTATTTTTTAAGGGGGAGCAAAAGCTCCCCTTTTTTATTTCATCTAAAAATTACCCTTACTTGTGATTCATTAATTTAGTTGGTATAATAAATTTCAATGAATGTAGAAGACAAAATTCGTTCAGAACACCTAAAACAGATTCTTGAGTTTTCTACAATAATTAATTCATCCCTTGAAATAGAGGAGATAAGAAAAAGAACTATTGAGGCTTCAATCAAGATAACAAATAGTGAAGCGGGAAGTCTTCTTCTTTACGATAAAAATACTAAAGAACTTTATTTTGATGTAGCTATTGGTGAAAAGGCAGATAAAATTAAAACTATTAGACTTAAACTTGGACAGGGGATTGCAGGATGGGTGGCTTTAAATAAAGAAGTTTTGATAATAAATGATGTCCAGAATGATCCGAGATTTTTTAAAAAAGCTGATGAACAGAGCGGTTTTATTACAAAATCAATGATATGTCTTCCAGTGGTCTCAAAAGATAAACTTATTGGAGTTTTGCAAGCAATAAATAAAATTAACGGTTCTTTTAATGATTATGATACAGAATTATTGAAAGCACTTGCTAATCAGGTTGCTGTGGCAATAGAAAATGCAAAACTTTATAATGAACTAAAAGAAACTTTTTATGAAATTGTTTTTGCTTTGGCAGATACAATTGAAAAAAGAGACCCTTATACAGGTGGACATACAAAAAGAGTTATGGATTACTCTATTGCCATAGGAAAAGAGATGGGACTTGATAAGGGTGAAATGGAAAGGCTCAAACTTACAGCAATTCTTCATGACATAGGTAAAATTGGCATAAGAGATATAGTTTTACTTAAAGAGGGAAAACTAACAGATGAAGAGTATGCAATAATAAAAGCCCATACAATATATGGTGCCGAGATATTGCAACATGTTAAAAAACTTGATGTTATCCTGCCAGGAGTAAAGTATCATCATGAAAAATTTGATGGCACAGGCTATCCTGAAAAACTTAAAGGAAAAGAAATACCTCTTATTGCAAGGATTATTGCTGTTGCTGACACCTTTGATGCTATGACAACAGACAGGCCTTACAGAAAAGGACTTTCCTTTGAAACAGCGCTTTCAGAACTAAAAAGCGAAGCAGGAAAGCAGTTTGACCCTATTGTAGTCGCATCCTTTATAAAAGTATTTGAAAAAGGAGAGCTAAGAAAAAATGAAAATTAAAGTTCTTGGAGCTTCTGGTTCGGATATTCCTGGACAGCATCTTACATCATTTCTTTTAGACAAAACAATTCTTTTTGATGCTGGAGGCGTTACAAATTCTTTAGACTTAAAAGAACAGCAAAAAATAAAATACGTATTTATAACTCATGCCCATCTTGACCATATAAGAGACATCCCATTTCTTGCAGACAACATCATTTTAAGTCGTAAAAAGTCACAAATAACAGTTTTTTCAATAAAAGAAGTTATTGATGACATAAAAAAGCATCTACTCAATCATAGACTCTGGCCTGATTTTACAGTAATACCCAATGAAAAAGACTCTGTCATAAAGCTTAAAAAAATAAAGGCAGGAGTTACTGTTACAATAAACAGTTTAAAAATAACAGCATTCCCAGTAAATCATACAGTTCCAGCAGTGGGTTATCTTGTGCAAAAAGGCAATAAGTTTTTATTTTACACAGGAGATACGGGTCCTACAAAACAGACATGGGAAGCTTTATCTCACATAGCTTTAGATGCATTGATTATTGAATCTTCTTTCCCTGATAAAATGAAGAAAATTGCTCAGATTACAGGACATTTAACTCCTAAATTGCTTTTTGAAGACTTATCAAAATTTAGTTATTTACCAAAAAGATTATATATAACCCATGTAAAGCCTTATTATCGAAAAGAAATTGAAAGAGATTTTCAGAAACAATCTGTCTATAATATAGAAATTCTCAGAAGTGGCAAGATTATAGAAATTTAAAAAATCAGTAGAGCTTTAGAGAATGAGGCAAGTATTATATTTACCATTAGGTTTAAGAAAGGGGTTATCAACTGGTATAACTGATATGAATTTTTTGTTTAGAGAAAGGAAAATTGAAAAAATGCATAATGACGCGGACTGTTATGTCTGAGATTAAATAATGCAGAAGAAGATATTAAAAAAAACTTTGATTCTTGCAAGTTGTTCCTTTATCTTTTCTTCTCTATTTTTTCTTTCAGGAATCTGGAATCTCTTTGAACTCAAAGTTTACGATTTGCTTTCAATATATGTAAGTTCTAACAAAAAATATGATAATATCTGCCTTATCTATGTAGATCAATCAAGCATTGAAGCATTAGGTAAGCAAGGAATAGTCTGGCCATGGCCAAGGCAGATTTATGCTCCAGTAATAGAATATCTTTCAGAGGCTGATGCGGTTTTTTTAGACATACTTTTTACCGAATATTCATCCTATGGAGTAGAGGATGACAAAATTCTTGCAGAGGCAATAAAAAAGGCAGGAAATGTTTATTTGCCAGTTGTTGTCTCAAAGGAAAAAAGAGAATTTGATGAAGAGTATGTAAAAAAAATAGATTATTCTAATCAAATTCCTGTATACGAGGAATATAACTCTGTGATTTTCCCGATAGATGATTTTAAGAGAGCTGCAAAAGGACTTGGAAATGTAAGCATTCTTCCTGATGAAGATGGAATTTACAGACGAATGCCTTTATTTTTCAAGGTTAAGGAATATTTAATCCCTAATTTTACAGTGAGTTATTTTATTCAGAAAAATGTTTTTCAAGTTAAATCTGAAGATATTAGCACAGAGGGCAAAAAAATTCCTTTAATTAAAGGGAAATTGCTTTTAAAATACTCAAAGGAAAAAAATCCATTCTCTGTTTTTTCTTTTTTAGAGCTTATTGAGGCGTCTACTCTAAAGGATAATAAATCAAAAATTAAAAAGGAATTTTTTAAGGATAAAACTGTTTTTATAGGTTTCACAGCAGCAGGACTTTTTGACCTTAAACCTACTCCTGTGTCTTCAAAAACACCAGGCGTTTTTATTCATGCCATAGCTTATGAAAATTTAGTTAACAAAAATTTTATTAAAACAACACCAAATTTTTTGAGTTATATAATTATTTTTTTGATATCCCTGTTAATTCCTTGTATTTTTCTAAAGCAACATTACCTTAAAGTGAACCTTTTTGTTTTTTTACTTGTAGGATTGTTTTTAATTTCTATTGTTAGCATTTTATTCAAATTTTCTATATACTTTCATTTTTTACCTTCCTTTACATGTCTTATGTTTAGTTCTATAGTCACCCTTCTTTATAGTTATGCCACAGAGGGAAAACAAAGGAGTTTTATAAAAAGAACTTTCATGCAGTATATGGATAAAAGAATTGTTGATTACTTGTTAGAACATCCTGAATCTATAGCACCTGGTGGAAGGAGGGAAACGGTTACAGTATTTTTTGCAGACATAGAGGGATTCACTACACTCTCGGAAAGGTTATCAGCTGAAGACACAGCAATAATGCTTCATAGTGCGCTTAATTCAATGACTGAAGTGGTTATTAAGCATTCTGGAGTCATAGATAAATATATTGGTGACTGCATAATGGCATTCTGGGGAGCACCTTTAAAAACAGATGGAGATGAGACTAATGCTTGCAATGCTGCTATAGAATGTATTAAATCTGTTGAAGAGACAAGTAAACAGTTTTTAGAAAAAGGATTGTCAGCACTAAAAATAAGAATTGGAATTCATACAGGAGATGCTGTAGTAGGTAATATAGGTAGTGATAGATTGTTTAATTATACTGTGATTGGTGATACAGTAAATATAGCTTCAAGACTTGAGTCAGCAAATAAATTCTTTAGAACAAGAATAATAATTAGCGAAGTTACTTTTTCTAAGATTTCAGATGATTTTATTGCAAGAGAATTAGGATTTATAAAAGTTAAGGGAAGAGATAAACCTTTAAGGATATACGAGATACTGGGTAAAAGAATGGATGAAAACTCTGCAGCATGGTTGTTAACTGAAAAATTTAAAACAGCTTATTCACTTTATAAAGAAAAAAAATGGAATGAAGCAAGAGAAATATTTAAAGCTATATTAAAAGAACTACCAGAAGATTTTCCCTCCCGCCTGTATTTGAATTTCATAGAAAAGTACAGTAAAATGGAGCAATTGACAGAAGATTGGTTTATTGTTAAAATTGAAGAAAAATGAATCTTAAATTTGTTTTTAAAATTGTTGCTGTATGCTTTTTGTTTATTACCACTTCGTGGGCAGAGACAGTTACTGTTATAACAAAAGAAAATGCTATAAGGGAATCTCCCAAATTTTTCTCTCAAGTAAAAGCTCTCGTAAAATATGGTGATAGACTTAATGTTGTCAACAAAGAAGAGGATTGGTATAAGGTAAAATTTAGGAACATATCAGGATATATCCATAACACTGCTGTTGAAAAGAGGGTTGTTTCATCTTATTCAGGATATTCTCCATCTAAGTCTGCATCAGAGGGCGAAATAACTCTTGCAGGCAAGGGATTTAATCCAGAAGTTGAAAGAGCCTATAAGAATAAATATCCTCAAATGAGATATGATCTTGTAGACAGAATTGAGAAATATGAATTAGCTGAAAATGAGTTAATATATTTTATTAAGACTGGAGGACTTTTAGAGCCGCAATGAATATAAAATTATACGCCATACTGCTTGCTTTATTATGCCTTTTTTCCTGTAAAACTGTAGATATTGGTAAAGCAATTGATATGACCTTTACCACTATTCAAGCTACAGAAAAAGCATCAAGACCCATATCTGATGAGGAAGAGTATTTTATAGGTAGAGCTGTTGCAGCGAGACTTTTACAATACTATCCTCTTTACGAGAATGCAAACCTTAATCGATATGTAAATTTAATAGGTAAGACGCTTGTCCTACATTCTGAAAAACCCTATACTTTCGGAGGATACCATCTAGCATTATTAAATACCAATGAGGTTAACGCCTTTGCCTGCCCAGGAGGCATAATACTGATAACTAAAGGAATGCTTCAGATTGCTCAGACAGAAGATGAACTTGCCTCTATAATTGCTCATGAACTTGCTCATATAAACAATCGTGATGGCATAAATTCAATTAAACAGGCCAGATGGACAGAGGCACTTACAATTATCGGAACAAAAGCAGCAAGACAGTATGGCTCTGAAGAATTAGTTAGACTTGTAAACATTTTTGAAGGCTCAGTAGAGGATATTATGAGAACTCTTGTGGTGAATGGATATAGCAGGACACAGGAATTTTTAGCAGATGAAAAGGCTTTATATTATTTAGCCAAAGCAGGATATAATCCTAATGCATTAGTAAATGTTCTTGAAAGAATGAAAAAATATAGCTCCAATGGAGGAATTTTTAAAACACACCCTAAAATAGAGGATAGAATTAATAATGTTAAAGAAAAAGTCCCTTTAACTGCTTTAGATCCTAACCTTCTTAAAACAAGAATTAACAGATTTAATTATTTCACAAGAACATATTAATCAATACTAGGTCTTCAAAATATAGATTTTTTTTATTTTTTACTGATGGGGTGGAAGGTTTATAATATTCGCCTTTTCTCCATGATTTAAAACTTCCAGCATAGCAGTGAGAGATTTTAGATGAAAAGTATCAAAGACTTGAGGGTTTTTTAATTCGCCCATATTGAAGGCAGAGAGAAAAATTAGGGATTTATAAATTTTATTTGAGGTTTTTATAGGAACAACAGGATTTACCATCGTTTGTTCAAGTAATTTGTCACTTACTCTTCTTACTTTTTTATTTATTGTCATTATTTGAAACCAATAAAACCTATCAACTATTCTGTCAGCCTTTAGTTCAAAAATCATGTGTTGTAATGGATTGAGATTTATTATATCATGATGAAGTATCGCATCCGCTGCTAAATGAGCTAAAAATCCATAGGCAAAGGCTTTTTCTTCAGAGGTTTTTGCTTCTTGAAGAAGATTTAATCCTGTTTTCCATGAATGGGGATTTTTCTCATCAGGAAGATATTTCTTCCCTATTACTGTGTCAGGCAGGATATTACCGTATATGAAGTAATCTCTATAAGTTTTTATAACAGGAAGTAATGATATTGGTATAAGGTGAGATAGATTAAATATTTGTTGAGAAAGATAAGCATGTGTGAGAGGTCCCCAGGCATAGGAGGTGTCTGGTATAATAAAGAGTAAGAAAGCGGTAATAAGTAATAACATCAGTACTCCTCTTTATTATAAATATTCATTGCCTTGTCAACACCTTCAATAAGTATTGTAACAATAGAGTCTACTGCTTGTAAAACTTTATTTTTTATTATGGCTTTTTGTTCCCTGGAAAAGGGACTTAATACATAGTCAGAAACATCTGTTCCTATTTCTTTATCAATACCAATTTTTACACGAATAAAATTTTTTGTTCCTATGTTATCAATTATTGACTGCACTCCCTTATGGCCACCCGAAGAGCCATTTTTTTTAATTTTGATTTTACCTAAGGGTAAATCAAGATCATCATGTATGACTATTATAGAATGGGGAAGGTTTTCTAAGATTTTTTCATTAGCTATTTTCCTAACAGCTCTGCCGCTTAGGTTCATATAAGTTAAGGGTTTTATCAAAGTCACTTCTTTACCTTCAATAATTCCCAGACTTATCAAATAATCATCTTTTTCATTAAACTTTAGGTCATATTTATCTGCCAATTTATCAACTACCATAAATCCTACATTATGCTTTGTCTGACTGTATTTCCTTCCCGGATTCCCTAAGCCAACTATAAGAGTCATTCAATGAATTATTCCTCTTCTCCTTCCTTAGCTTTTTTACCTTTCTTTATCACTTCTGGTTCTACTGTTTCTTCTGCAGAAGGTATTGATATTTCAGCCTCTTCAGCTTCAACTGTGACTGTAGCTATAACTTCATCAGGCTCGGAGAGAACTTTTATACCTTCTTCAAATTTTATATCTCTTACATGGATTGCGTCTCCCACTTCTAACTGAGAAACGTCTACTTCTATATGACCAGGTATCTTTTCAGGAATAGCTTCAATTTCAATTTCAGATATACCATGCTGAAGAACTCCCTTATCTTGCCTTACTCCTATAGGTTCTCCCATTAACACAACAGGAACAGTTACTCTAATTTTTTCTGTTGCGCTTACTTCCATGAAATCAACATGCAATAATTTGCCAGTAATTGGATCAACTTGATAATCCTGAAGTATTGCTTGTTTTTCCCCTTCATTAAATTTCAAAGTTACAAACAGCTTTTCCCTTATAGCAATGTTCATAAAAGGTAGTATTTCCTTTGAAGCTATCTGGATAGGTGCGGATTGGCCACTTTTATAGATAATACAGGGAATAAAACCTTCGCGTCTTAGTTGCCTTGCTGCACCTTTTCCTTTTTTCTCTCTCTCTAAGACATTAAGAACAAAGTTTTCCATATTTAAATCCTCCTTTAAACAAATAATGAACTGATTGATGTTTCCTCGTTAATTCTCTTTATCGCTTCACCTAAAAGATGAGCTACAGTGAGTATTTCTATTTTAGGGCATTTTTCTCTTTTATCTGTAGCTGGAATTGTGTCTGTAATAATAATTTTTTCTAATACAGAGGCATTTAGTCTATCAATAGCAGGACCAGATAAAACGCCATGTGTTGCGGCAGCAAAAACTCTTTTTGCACCCTTTTCTTTCAAAGCTGATGCAGCTTGAGTAATTGTTCCTCCCGTATCTATCATATCATCAATAAGCAAAGCATCTTTATCTTTTACATCACCAATTACATGCATAACCTTTGATACGTTGGGAGCGTCTCTTCTTTTGTCAACAATTGCCAGAGGAGCATTAATTTTTTTAGCAAAAACTCTTGCCCTTTCGGTTCCTCCTGCATCAGGAGAAACTACTATTATATTGTCAAGGAGATTGTTTCTTTTTAGATAATCTAAAATTACCGGTATGGCAAGAAGATGGTCTACAGGAATATCAAAAAAACCTTGAATTTGACCAGCATGAAGGTCTATTGCAAGAACTCTATTTGCCCCAGCAATAGTAATCAAATTAGCTATAAGTTTTGCAGATATGGGTACTCTTGGTTGCACTTTTCTGTCTTGTCTTGCATACCCGTAGTAGGGTATAACGGCTGTAATTCTTCTTGCAGAAGCTCTTTTAAGGGCATCTATAATTAATAGCAGTTCCATGAGATTTTGATTTACTGGTGTACAGGTGGGTTGAATTACAAAGGCATCTGAACCTCTTATGTTTTCCTTAATCTGAACCATTATTTCGCCATCGCTGAAGGTGGTAACTGTAGTTTCTGTAATAGGTATATTCAGATAGTTGCTAACTTTTTGTGCAAGTTCAGGATTAGCATTTCCTGTAATCAGACGAATTCCATCTGGCATTTTCGTATCTCCTAAAAATAAAAATTACCCTCTTGCAGAGGGTTTTTATATTCACTGGGGAGGCAGGATTCGAACCTGCGAATGGCGGATCCAAAATCCGCTGCCTTGCCGCTTGGCGACTCCCCAAATATTTTTATAAAATCCTTTTTAAAATCAGGAAACAAGAGTTTGTACAACTCTTACCCAATATCCATCAAATCCTTCAGAGGCAATTAAAGCTTCCTCTTTACTTTTAAAGAGACCAAAAACTGTTGATCCACTTCCACTCATTAGGCTAAATTTAGCTCCTGCTTTTAATAATCTTTTTTTCAATCTATCTATCTCCGGATATCTCCTAATTACTGGCTTTTCAAGGTCATTCCAGAGATAGATGTTGTCAAGAACTCCCTTGCAAAGCAGGTCATATAAATGCCAAATATTATTATTTATCTTTTCATAATTTTCTGTCAATTGGCTTTTTATTCCAAGAGATTCATATGCCCATCTTGTAGAAACACTAAAAGGGGGTTTTATTAATAAAAGATTATAGGATTTTTTAATTTCAAGAGGCTTTATTATCTCCCCTTTCCCTTCTACAATGCTAATTGGAAGATGGAAGAAAAAAGTAACATCACTGCCTAAGGATTTACCTAATTGAATAAGTTCTTCTGAACTTAAATTTATATTCCAAAATTCATTAAGAGTTTTAAGAGTAGCAGCTGCGTCAGAACTACCACCAGCTAATCCTGCTCCAATGGGAATGTCCTTTTTGATAGTTATTTTTATGCCTTTTTTTATTCCTGCATAATTTGCTAAAACTTTTGCTGCTTTATATACAAGGTTATTTTTTATTTTGATAGGAGCATTACAAACAATCTCTATCACTTCAGATTCCTCGAATACCAATGTATCGTATAAATCTATAGAATGAATAAGTGAGATTATATCGTGATAACCGTCAGTTCTTTTTTTTAAAACAGAAAGAGACCAGTTTATCTTAGCTGGTGTTTTTATGGTAAGCATTATTGTTTAAGATATGGTTGTATTTCCTTTATTTTACCCTCTATTCTTTCCTTTAAACCCGGTTCTTTTTCATGATATTTCATAGCTTCCTGCCATGTATCAAAGGCATTTTTATACTGCTTTAGAGACATATATATATCGCCGAGGTGTTCGAGAATTACAGGGTCATCTTTAACATATTTTATTGCCTCAAGCATATAGTGCACAGCCTTCTCTTTATTGCCAAGTTTGAAGTAAACCCACCCTAAGCTATCAAGATAATAGCCATTGTTAGGTTTTAATTTTATAGCCTTTTCAATTAAGGATAGGGCTTCTTGAAGGTTAATTCCCCTATCTGCATAACTATAACCAAGGTAATTAAGAGCTTCTGCATGGTCTGGCTTAAGGGAGATAACTTTTTTCATAAGTTTTTCAGTTTCATCAAAATTTCCTAATTTATCGAATAAAACACCTGCTATAAAATTTATATCAGGATTATCGGGAAATTTATTAAGAGCTCTTTCTACATAAGTTTTTGCTTTTTCATAATTTTTTAAATCCATCGCAATTTCCGTGGCATAAACATAGATATCGGGTATATCATCAGAGAATTGAAGAATTTCATCGTAAATGTTCAAAGCTTCATTAAGTTTTTTCTTTTTGATATAAAGGGTTGCAAGATTTAAAAAGGCATTTACTTGTTTAGGATTAATTTGAATAATTTTTTTTAATAAATTTTCTGCTTCACTGTATCTCTCATTTTCAATATAAATGAGTGATAGATAATACATTAAATTTAAATCTCCAGGATGTTTAGAAAGTAGATAATTGATTTCCTCTGAAGCTTTGTTATACTGCTTTGTCTGAAGATATAGAAGGGCAAGTTTTTCCCGTATTTGTTCAGATTCGGATTTCTGTTTTTTTAAATTTTCCAGTTGCTCAATCGCCTGGCCATAAGATTTTTGGGAGAAATATAGGTTAATTAATTTTTCTCTTGCAAAAAGATTTTCTGGATTTATTTGTAAAGTCTTTTTAAAGTATTTTTCAGCTTCTTTTATATTTCCTAAAAGTTCTTCTATTAAGCCAAGGTTAGTATATGCAGGTTCATAATCAGGATTTATTTGCAAAATTTTTTTAAAAACATCCTGGGCTTTTGTAAAATCCTTTTTTTCAATATAAATTACACCCAAAAAGTGAAGAGCCATTAGATTCTCGTCGTCTTCATTGAGAATTTTGTTGAAACTCTCTAAGGCTTTGTCAAGATTTCCGTTTGCAAGATGGAGATTACCAATTTTGGTTAGGATTTCTATTTTATTAGGAATTTTATCAAGTATCTTTTCATAAACTCCTATGGCCTCTTGAACTTTCTTTTCTCTTATATAAATGGCTGCAAGTACTTTTAAGGCTTCTACATTTTCAGGGGACTCTTTTAAGACTTCTTGAACGTATTCCTTTGCTCTCTCTGGATTATCTAATTTTAAATAGATATCTGCAAGAATAGTTCTTAAAAATTTGGAAGATGAATCTTTTTTTAATGCTTCCTCATAATGGTTTACAGCAGTATTTATATCACCATTTATAGCTGAATAATATCCAGCTACGAAACTGAAATATGATTGCTCCTCATCAGCATTAACTGAAAAAGGTATAAAAAAAATACAAAATAGTATGAATAGAGGATATAAAAACATATAAGTATTATTACACAGTATGGAAGAATAAAAAAAGGGGGAGAAAATCCCCCCTTTGTGAGATTTTAGCAGGAGCTTTTGCACTTACAGGTGGGCATCGCCTTTCCTGAAACTTTCCTAATCATGATACACCTCCCTTTCATAGGGATTTAAACCTCTTCATGAGGTTTTTAGAGCTTCATGCTCTAAGTAAATTATACCAATTTTTTGTAAAAAATGAACAAAATAAATTATCATTAACACATGAAGCAAAAAATAAAAAGAGCTTTTCAATGCCAAAGTTGCGGATATATTTCTCCGAAATGGATTGGTAAATGTCCTGACTGTGGAGCATGGAACAGCTTTGTAGAAGAAACGATAGTAGAAGATAAACAGTCTAAGAGCTTAGTTGGTGATGAATCAGTCCACCCAGTTCCTATAAGCTCAATTGAAATAACCTTTTCAGACAGAGTTTCAACTGGAATAGGGGAACTTGATAGAGTGCTTGGAGGAGGAATTGTAAAAGGTTCTCTTGTTTTAATTGGTGGAGATCCGGGAATTGGCAAGTCCACATTACTGCTTCAAGCTACCAATAACATAGCAGAAAAGTATGGAAAGGTTCTCTATGTTTCAGGAGAGGAATCTCTCACACAGATAAAAATGAGGGCTGAAAGACTCGGAGCTCTTTCAGAAAAGATTCTTCTTCTCAGCGAAACTCTTGTAGAAAAGATTCTCCTTTGGGCTTCAGAAGAAGATTTGAAGGCACTTATAGTTGACTCCATTCAGACAGTTTATACAGAAGATGCCCTGTCATCACCAGGTTCAGTAAGTCAGATAAGAGAGTCTGCCACAAAGTTTATGCATTTTGCTAAAAAGCGAGGCATTCCTGTTTTTCTTATAGGACATGTAACAAAAGAGGGAGCAATTGCTGGTCCGAGGGTGCTTGAGCATCTTGTTGATACAGTGCTTTATTTTGAAGGTGACAGAGGATATGCATATAGAATTTTAAGAAGCGTAAAAAACAGATTTGGTCCGGCAAATGAAATTGGAGTTTTTGAGATGACAGGTTCAGGGCTCATAGAAGTTGAAAATCCTTCATTAATCTTTCTTTCGGAGCATTCTCAAAATAGTGGTTCCGCCATAACTGCAACTATTGAAGGAACAAGAGCTATTCTTACAGAGATACAGGCACTTGTTACACCTTCAAACTTTGGCATGCCCAGAAGAAACTTTATTGGTGTGGACTATCAGAGGGTTAATCTGCTTGTGGCAGTTTTAGAAAAAAGGGGGAGATTAAATCTTGCAGGAGCAGATGTTTTTGTAAATGTGGTGGGTGGACTTAAAATAACAGAACCTTCATCGGATTTGGCTGTCATAGCAGCAATAGTATCCTCGTTCAGAGACATTCC
>CAZYLC010000012.1:0-22215 GCA_964648755.1 uncultured Thermodesulfovibrio sp. | reverse complement strand
AGAAGTTGGTTTGAGTGGTGAGATTAGGGCTATATCTCAAACAGAATTAAGACTAAAAGAAGCCTCTCGTATAGGAATGGAAAGAGCTATAATTCCAAGGAGCAATCTTGAAAGGCTCAAGGAAAAGTCAAATTTAAAAATACAAGGAGTGAGATCCATAAATGAACTCATTGAAATTATTAGCAATTAGCCTGAGCATTTTTTTATTTTTTGGATGTGCTGAGAAACGGCCTGTTACAGTAAAGGAGTTTTATGCTCAGGATTTGCAGGATTTTCTCAATAGAATGAAAATATATTCTGCCATTGAGGGAGTATTAAATCTTCAGTATGAGGCTAAAAACAGCTCACTAAACGGCGATGCTTCTTTAAGGGTTTCAAAGGATGAACTTTTGCTAAGGGTATACTATATGGGATTTCCTGCAGGAGAACTATATGAAGAAAATGGTGAGGTTACCTCAAATCTCTTGATTGAAAAGGATAGGCTCAAACAGCTCGCTATAAGCATAAGAAAAGGATTCCTTTGGTGGGATGGTGATTTTTCCATAGAGGATGAGGGGACTCAATATATTTTAAAGGATAAAAATATTGATAGGATTATCCTTTTAAATAAAGAGGGCTTTATGCCTCTACAGCAAAACTTAACTGTTGAAGGACAGACAATATTAATCAATTACGATAATTACAGTAAAATTCAAACGGAAGATGGAACACTCTTAAACATGCCTTTAAATATAGTTGTATTTTATAAAAACAGAATTCTCAAGATAAAAATAGAACGAATAAAACTCAAAAATGCATAGAAAAACTCCTCGATTAGGTCAGCATTTTCTGCGTAACAGGGAAATCCTTAAAAAAATTGTTACTCTTTCAGAGATAAGACTTTCTGATAGAGTTGTAGAAATAGGTGCAGGAATGGGAGACTTAACAGAAATTCTTATAAATAATGCAAAGGAAGTTATAGCAATTGAAATAGACCCAGATCTTTATAAAATTCTAAAGGAGAGATTCTGTGGCAGAGAAAATATTAAACTGATTAATCAAGATGCTTTGAAGTTTGCCTATGAAGAATTGGGAGAATTTAAGGTAGTTTCAAATATTCCCTACTATATAACAAAACCAATTATTTTCAAGCTCATTGAAACGTCTAACTTAAAGTCAATGACTCTTACTATTCAGAAAGAAGTAGCAGAAAGGTTAACTGCAAAACCTTCTACAAAAGCTTATTCAGCTTTGAGTATTATAGCTCAGTATTATACAGAGGCTGAGATTAAATTTTATATTCCTGCTAAATTTTTTAGTCCTCCTCCTGAAGTGGATTCAGCAGTAATAAGGATGGATAGAAGAGAAAAACCTCCTGTGGAGGTCACCGATGAAAAGGTTTTTTTCAGATTAATTAAAGCAGCCTTTGGTCAAAGAAGAAAAATGATAGGTAATTCTCTAAAATCAATTATTGATGAGCCCAAAGATTTTTTAATGAAAATTGGTATAGACCCAATGAAAAGACCAGAGGAGCTTTCAATTAATGATTTTGCCTACCTTTCCAATGAGCTTTGCAAATTTTGCAAAAAATAATGCAATTATTGCAAAAAATAAAGACTATTTCATATAAATAATTTTCAAAAAAGCTCTTAAATTCAATCCCTTATAGTTCTGGTATGTAAATTGATATTTAATTGAATAAAGAAAAAATTTATTGGAAGGAGGTGAAGGATAGATGAAAAAAACTTTTACCCTATTGATGGTAGTAGCACTTGTCTTTGTTCTTGTCAGTGGTGTAGCCTATGCATGGAAGGGTGGTGGATTTGGTGGTTATGGAGGTAATTGTCCTTTTTATGGCTCAGTAGCTCCTGAAAAAGCTCAAAGGTTTTACAACGATACCTTACCCTTGAGACAGAAACATCTTCAGCTAAGAGGAGAATTGATGCAACTTTACGCACAGCCAAATCCAGATTGGAATGCTATCTCAAAGAGGCAGCAGGAAATGCTTCAATTAAGAACCGAGATTCAGAAAAGAGCATATGAATCAGGGCTTCCCTTTGGTGGTAGGATGAACTCACACAGATTCGGTAAAGGTTGGTATAATTAGAAAAATATTTATAAAGAAAGGAGGTGCTTAAATATTGAAAAAATTTTTTAAGTATAGTAGTGGTAGGAAAGGTAATTTTAGGATTAGTTGGAGCCTCATTTGCGCAGAGAGGTGGAGGTAGTAAAAGTCATATGGGAAATCAAACCCCGATAATTCAAAAATCCTATAATGATAATCAGATAAGGCAACAGGAGCAGGAAAGGGAACAATTGAGAAAGGAAATACAGAAAAGAAACCAGGAGAGAGAACAAGTAAGAACAGAGACAGAAAAGAGGAAACAATAAAGTTATGTAAAAAATTGATTTAAAGTAGTAAAATCAATCGGGTATAGCCCTAAAACTCAAAAAGAGGAGGTTTAAGTATGAGGAGATTACTTAGTGTTTTGCTAGTAGCTGCGGTAGTAATAGCTTTTGCAGGTGTATCTTTTGCACAAAGAGGAATGGGACCAGGTGCGCAATATCCAATTGGAGTTGATCCTGCTAAAGCACAACAGTATTGTAAGGAAGTTCAGCCACTGTATCAGAAAGATTTACAAATAAGAGGAGAACTTTTAACTCTCTGGGCACAGCCAAATCCAGATTGGAATGCAATTAAACAGAAGGAGCAGGAAAGAGCATCCTTGAAGGTTGATATGCACAAGAAAGCTTATGAAATGGGGCTTCCCTATGCACCAGGTGGTAAAAGAGGATTGAATATTAGGAGAATTTGTGGTTGGTAAAAAAACAAGGGGGGCTTTTGCCCCCTTTTTAAGGATTGCCATAATGAAAGGGAGTATACTTTTAATGTTTGCAATATTATTTATTAATACAGTTGCCTTTGCTCAGGAATGGCATGAAAGCTATGACCCTAACACAGAGGTTGCCATTAGAGGGAAAATAGTTGAGATTATTCAGAAGCATCAAGGACCTGTGGTCATAGGCGTTTTACAAAAAGATAAAATTTATAATGTTTTGACTGCTCCAAGCTGGTATATAGAGCAGGAAAAAATAGACCTTAAACCTGGTGATGATATAGTAGTTAACGGAGCAAAATTTTTTTCAAAAAAAGGAGAACTTTTTATCTTTGCAAGGTCAATTCATAACATATCAAAGGGAAAAATTTATTCTTTCAGAGAAGATCACCATATGAAACCTAAATGGCGAGGTAGAGGAAAAGACAGATGGAATCAACCTTAAATATCAATTTTTTTCCTGTCTATTGAACCTAAAAGTGTCAATGAAAATTCTTCATTAAAAATGTAATCTTTTACTCTTTGTATGTCATTCATAGTAATAGCATTAATCTGAGATATTTGTTCCCTTATTTTATAAATTCCCTCTAAATAAATATCTTGATAGGCAAGGTTTTGCATAATAGAGGAGGGCGATTCAGAGGAATATAAGATTTGAGAAATCATCTGAGTTTTTGCTCTTTTAAGCTCATCCTCTTTTATATTATTCAGTTTCTTTAGAGTTGAGGTAATTATTTTTATAATCTTATTAATTTTAGATGCTTCACAAGCTGTGTATATTCCAAAGATTCCTGCATCTGAATAAAAAGATATAAAAGAATAAATATTATAGGCCAACCCTCTTTTTTCTCTAATTTCTTGAAAAAGTCTTGAACTAACGCTTCCCCCTACTATACAGTTTAGTAAAGTAATTGCTTGTCTATCCCTATGTTTGAATGGAACCGCTTGAAATCCTAAGCAAAGATGAACTTCACTTAGGTCTCTTTGAAAGACATGGATACCGGAAGAAAACTTTATCTTCTTCTCTTTGTTAGAGGGTTGAAGAGATTTTCTTTTAGTGAGTTTCTGTTCGAGTTCCTCAATAAGTTTATCTATCTCAAAATTTCCTGCACAACTAATTAGACAGTTATTTGCTCCATAATAATCTCTAAAACACTGAATTATATCCTCCCTCGTTATATTTTTTACCGTATTTTCTTTACCTAATATGGGCAATCCTAAACTATTGTCAAAGGATTTTTCCATAAATATGTCATGAACAAGTTCTTCAGGATTATCGTTTATCATTCTTATTTCATCCATTATAATAGCTCTTTCTTTTTCAATCTCTTTTTCTGGAAATAGAGGATTTGAAAAAATATCTGTAATTAATTCGATAGATTTATTGAGGTTGTTTTTTAAGCTCTTTATGTACAAGGCTGTAAATTCTCGAGCAGTAAAGGCATTCAAATCGCCGCCAATTGAATCGACTTCAAGAGAGATTTCCTTAGCAGTTCTTTTTTTAGTGCCCTGAAAAAAAAGATGTTCAATAAAATGGGAAAGTCCGTTTTTATGCTGAGGTTCATGGCGAGAACCATGCTTAATCCATATACCTAAAACAAAGGAGTGGAAATTATTAAGTTTATGAATGATTAATGGAATCCCAGAAGAAAGATAAATTTTTTTTGGCATTACAGTAGTTTTAGGCTTTGTTTTCTATTTCTCTCAAGGCTTCTTTTCTGCTTAAACGAGCCCTTCCTTGTTCATCAATTTCAATGACTTTAACAGGAACTTGTTCACCCAATTTCAAAACATCAGTGACTTTTTGAATTCGCTTTTCAGCGATCTGGGATATATGTAATAGTCCTTCCACTCCAGGTAGTATTTCTACAAAAGCTCCAAAATCTACGATTTTAGATACTTTACCCATATAAATTCTTCCCACTTCGGCTTCCTGCGTTATACCCTTTATAATTTCAATAGCCTTGAGAGCAGAAGCTTCGTTTGTAGAAGCTATTTTTACAACGCCATCTTTATCCTGTATTTCAATCTTAACGCCTGTTTCTTCAATAATGCCTTTGATTACTTTACCCCCAACACCGATAATGTCTCTTATTTTTTCAGGTTTAACCTGTAATTTATAAATCCTCGGAGCAAAAGGTGAGAGTTCTTTTTTAGGTTCCGAGATCTCTTCTGCCATCTTTTGTAGTATATGCAGTCTTGCTTTTTTTGCTTGTTGTAGTGCTTCTCCAAAGATTTCGTAACTAATACCTGAGATTTTAACATCCATCTGAAAAGCTGTGATTCCCTTTTCCGTACCTGCTACCTTGAAGTCCATATCTCCATAGTGGTCTTCCATGCCAAGTATGTCTGTAAGAATTACGGTTTTATCCTTTTCCTGAATTAGTCCCATAGCAACACCTGCAACAGGGGCTTTTATGGGCACTCCAGCATCCATTAAGGACAGAGTTGCACCACATACAGTTGCCATAGAGGAAGATCCATTAGATTCAAGAATATCAGATACCACTCTTATTGTATATGGAAATTCTTCTTTTGAAGGGATAACATAACTTAATGCTCTTTCAGCTAAATATCCATGGCCTATCTCTCTTCTGCCCGGTCCTCTAAGAGGTTTTACCTCACCCACGCTAAATGGTAGAAAGTTATAGTGAAGCATGAAGGTTTTAAAAGCTTCACCTTCTAAGGAATCAATTTTCTGTTCGTCTTCTGATGTTCCCAATGTGGTTGCTACGAGTGCTTGTGTTTCTCCTCTTGTGAATATTGCTGAACCATGAACCCTTGGAAGTATTCCTATTTTACAAATAATATCTCTAATTTCGTCAGGCTTTCTGCCGTCAACTCTTAATCCTTTTTCTATGATATTTTTACGAATTGTGGATTCTAAAATTTTTTCAAAAATTTTTGTTATCTCTAAGGTTAGATCCTTTGTAGTATCATTATATATTTCTCTTTTTATATCTTCAATGTTTAGGGAAGTAATTGTTTCATTTAACAGTTCATTGATGGTTTGCTGTCTTTCCAATTTACTTTTAATAAAAAGGGCATTTTCCAGCCTATCTGCAACTATTTTAATAACAGCTTCTTTTAATGATTTTTTTTCTTCTTTTTCTTCTAATTGTTTTTTTTCTTTGCCGGCTTTTCTTTGTAGTTCCTTCTGAACCTCTACTATTTGTTTTATATGTTCATGGGCAAATTTTAGAGCATCTGTTAAAGTATCCTCTGATATCTCATTTCCTCCACCTTCTACCATAGTTACAGCTTTTTCAGTCCCTGCCACAACAAGATTGATGTCACTTTTTTCAATTTCTTCGTTATCGGGATTTATAATAAATGTATTCTCTATTCTTCCAACTCTTACTGCCCCGACAGGTCCTTCAAAGGGAATATGAGAGATAGTTAGGGCTGCAGATATTCCTATTATGCTTAAAATATCTGCAATATTTTCATCTCCATAAGATAAAACAGAAGCTATACCTTGAGTTTCAAAATTAAATCCTTCGGGGAATAGGGGTCTTATAGGCCTATCAATAAGTCGAGAAATAAGAACTTCCCTGTCTGTTGGTTTTCCCTCTCTTTTGAAAAATCCTCCGGGGATTTTGCCTGCAGCATATGCTTTTTCCTGATAATCAATAGTTAAAGGGACAAAATCTAAGTTTTCCTTCTGATTTTTTTCAGATACTACTGTACATAGAACATGAGTATCACCGTATTTAACTACTACAGAACCATCCGATTGTTTTGCTAAAAATCCAGTCTCTAAAAAAAGTTTTTTTCCTTTTAATTCAGTTTCTACTTCCACCAACACCTCTTTAATCTAATATTATTTTCTGAGACTAAGTCTTTCAAGAATTTTATTGTACCTTTCTTTGTCAGCCTTTTTTAAATAATTTAAAAGCTTTCTTCTCTGGGCAACTAATTTTAAAAGACCTCTTCTTGAGTGATGGTCTTTTTTGTGGGTTTTGAAATGTTCTGTAAGATAAACTATTCTTTCAGTCATTAGAGCGATTTGAACTTCTGGTGACCCAGTGTCTGTAGAATGAGTTTTAAAGTTCTCAATTATTTCTCTTTTCCTTTCTGCTGAAATACCCATTAGTATCACCACCTTTCGTCTTAGAATTAATTTTAAAAATTAACATAATTTAAGGAGTTTAGTAAAGTTTTGGATATTAAATCTTGATTCAATTATTAATTTTCAAGCCTTTTAATTGAGCTTTAATTATTATTTTTGCTAAGCAGTTCTCTTGCAAGTTCAATATAAGCTAAAGTCCCAGCAGTATTGGGAGCATAAATAATTGCTGGTTTACCATTCATTGATGCTTCTGATAGCGCTATATTCCTTGGAATAGTAGTAGTAAAAGTTTTTGAACGAAATACTCTCTTTACATCTTCTGCAATAGCTCTACTCATAGTTAGATGCTTGCTAAACATCGTAAGAAGAATGCCTTCTAATTCAAGATTTTCATTGAAATTAGCTTTTATTCTCCAGAGGAGCTTTATAAAAATTCTTAAGGCTTCCAGAGCAAAATGTTCACACTGCACAGGAATAATTACAGAATTAGCGGCTACAAGAGAGCACAGTGTCAAGAAAGAAAAAGAAGGTGGGCAGTCTATAAATATATAGTCGAATTCTTTGGTTTGCTCACTCAAAAGGATTTTGAGGATTTTTTCTCTTTCTTCAGTATCGTATATATCAAGTTCTGCCATAAATAAATCTATGCGTGAGGGAATCAGATATAAGTTATTCAGAACTTTGTACATGGATTCCTCGATAGAAGCTTTCCCCGAATAGACTTCATATAGTCCTTTTAGAGGAGTCCCATTTTTACGCATTCCTAATCCAATTGTTAAACTTGCTTGAGGGTCAGAATCAATTATAAGAATTTTTTTACCTTCAAAAGCTAATGATGCAGAAAGATTAATAGCAGTGGTTGTTTTCCCTACTCCGCCTTTTTGACTGGCTATAGCTATGATTTTACCCATTTTAAGGTTTCATAGCAAGTTATATTTTTTAAGTTTCTCTAATAGCTGTTCTCGAGCATCCCGGATAGAACTTTTTATTCTATACCCTGCAGCATTTTTATGCCCTCCTCCACCAAATTCCCTTGCTATAGAGCTCACATCAATATTACCCTTTGATCTAAGACTAACTTTGATGAAGTCCTTTTCTATTTCTCTAAAAAGAGCTGTTAAGTTTATATCTTTTAGAATCCTTATGAATTCTACAAATCTTTCTGTATCCGGTTCTGTTGTATGGGTTTCTTGAAAATCCTCTTTTGATATATAGGAGACTGCTAAAGGGGGTAAAAGCTCTAAATTACTCAACATTTTTAGGAAAAGCTTAAATCTACTTTCACCCCAAGATTCAAAACATTGCTCATATATGTAAGAAGGTCTTGCTCCTGCCTTTACAAGTTCTCTGGCAATAAGAAATGCCTCTTCTGTGGTATTGTCAAATTGAAAGTTTCCTGTATCTACTATGAGCGCAGTATAGAGGTTATAGGCAATTTCTTCGTTCAACTCCACGTTCATATTTTTAATTAAATAATATATTAATATCCCTGTAGCTGCCTTTTGAGGGTCTAACCATGTTAGGGATTTTTTCTCTTCCCTATCAGTAATGTGATGATCTATGACTATTCTTTTTCCAGAGAAGAGTTCAATCTTTTCTAAAATTTTCCTTTCATAAGTGACTCTATTTACTTCATTGCAGTCAAGGAGTATTAAAACATCTATGTTTTCAAATGATAGGTTTTTAAGATCTTTAATAGAGTCAATTCCGGGAAGAAATCTATATTGAACAGGAATAGGTTTTTCAGCGTAAAATTCTACTTTTTTGTTTGATTTTTCAAGAAAAATTTTTAATGCTAAGGATGAACCTAAGGCATCTCCATCAGGAGTGGAATGAGTTAATATGAGGAAACTGTTTTCTTTTTCTAAGGTATCAATTATTCCTTTTGGAGGAATCAACTTCCCTCCGAAGTTTTTTTAATTTCTTTTAGAAGTTTGTCAATTCTGAATCCTCTCTCTATTGATTGGTCATATAGAAATTCAAAGGTGGGAATTATTTTAATTCTCAATCTTTTAGCAATCTCCCCTCTTACAAAGCCTTTTGCTTCATTTAGAATTTGAAGAGAAATTTCTTTGTCTTCTTCTTTTAATACAGATATAAATACTTTCGCTATCCTTAGGTCGTCAGAAAGTTCTACATCTGTTATAGTTATGAAGCCTAATCGAGGGTCTTTTATTTTATGAAGAACTATATTAGCTACTTCTTCTTTGATAAGTATACTAAGTCTTTGTGACCTCTTATAGGGATGCATTTATAATCCTTTAGCTTGAATTTTTTCTAAAATATAGTTTTCGAGAATATCTCCTTCTTTTAAATCATTGAAGTTTTCTATTGTTATACCGCATTCATAACCAGCTTGAACTTCTCTAACATCTTCTTTAAATCTTTTCAAGGAGCTTATTTTACCTTCATATACCACTATGTTGTCTCTTATCACCCTAATTCCATCGCTTGCTCTTGATATTACACCATTTAAGACATAACAACCGGCAACTGAACCAATTTTTGAAATTTTAAATACTGCTCTTACCTCAGCTCTTCCAAGTATTTTTTCTTTTATTTCTGGTTGCAACATTCCAACTAAAGCTTTCTTAACATCATCAATTACTTCATAAATAATGCTGTATAGTTTTATATCAATTCCAAGTTGTTCTGCTAATTCTTGAGCTTTTGGCTCTGGTCTAACGTTAAAACCTATTATGATTGCATTAGCCGTAGCTGCTAAGTTTATATCACTTTCTGTAATTCCACCTACTGCTGCATGTATTACTTTTACTTTAACTTCTGGATGAGTAATTTCTTCTACAGCTTTCTTTAAAGCTTCAATAGAGCCTTGAACATCTCCTTTGATTATTAAATTAAGGTCTTTAACCTCTCCTTCCTTGATTCTTTCATAAATATCCTGGAGAGTTATCTTTTGAGCTCTTTGAATTTCAGCAAGTCTCTTCTTTTGAGCTCTTAAATTAGCTATTTGTCGTGCAATTTTTTCATCTTCTACTACAATAAAACTATCTCCTGCTTGTGGCACTTCCTCAAAGCCCACTACTTCCACAGGAGTCGAAGGCGGTGCTAAATTAATTCTCTTACCCGTATCATCATTTAGAGCTCTTACCTTACCATAAGTTGTTCCAGCAACAAAGGCATCCCCTACTTTTAGAGTTCCATTTTGAACTATCACTGTGGCAACTGGTCCGCGACCTTTGTCAAGTCTTGATTCAATGATGGTTCCTCTGGCAGCCTTGTTCGGATTTGCCTTGAGCTCCATTATTTCTGCCTGAAGGAGTATCATTTCAAGAAGGTTCTCTATCCCAATCTGTTTTTTTGCTGATATATCAACGAATATATTCTGGCCACCCCATTCCTCAGGAATTACTCCATAATCACTTAACTGAGTTCTCACCCTTTGAGGATTTGCTTCAGGTTTGTCTATTTTATTCACTGCTACAATAATCGGAACTCTTGCGGCTTTAGCATGATTTATTGCCTCTATTGTTTGGGGCATAACTCCATCATCGGCAGCTACAACTAATATAACAATATCAGTTACTTTTGCTCCTCTTGCTCTTAATGCTGTGAAAGCCTCATGACCTGGAGTATCCAGGAAAGTTATATCTTTACCTTGTAATGTTACCTTATAAGCACCAATATGCTGAGTAATGCCACCCGCTTCTTGTTCAATAACTCTTGTTTTTCTTATTGCATCAAGAAGGGATGTTTTACCGTGGTCTACATGGCCCATAACAGTTACTATGGGAGGTCTAAGTTTAAGATTCTCAGGGGCATCTTCTAATTCTTCTTCAATAATATCCAATTCCTGTGCTTGAGCGAGCTCAATTTTAATACCAAAACTTTCAGCGACAAGTACTGCAGCGTCAGGGTCAACAGGTTGATTGATTGTAGGCATATAGCCAAGTTCCATAAATTTTTTTATAACATCTGCAACCTTTTGTCCTATAAGTTCGGCAAACTCTTTGACGGTTGTACCTTCCTGAATTTTTATTGATTTTTTTCTTGGGGCAGTTATAGGTGCAGGGGTTGGTTCCTCTTTTTTATTTTTTTCTTTGTGTTTTTTTTGTTCTTTAAGATCGAGCCATTTTTTAGGCTCAATTTTTTTGGGAGGTATCTTTGTTAATAGAGGTTTTGGTTTAATTTTTTCTATTTTTTCAAAGGATATTTCCCTTTTAAATCTTTCTGGGAGGGTTATCTCGTCTTCCTCTACCTTTATTTCTTCTTCAAGGATTTGAGGTTTTCCAGTAATTTCAGCTTTTTCTTTTTTTGGAATTTCTTTCTTTTCTTCAGGTAAGCTCGGCTTTTTTATTTTTAGTTCTTCTTTTTTTTCTTCTCTTTTTTCCATTTCGGAGGGTTTTTCGATTTTGGCAATTTTTTCTTCTTTTTCAAAGGCTTTTTTTACTTTTTCAATTTCCTCTTCTTCTATTTTTATGTTAGTAGTTCCTTTCTTAAATTGAACATTTCTAATTTTTTCAATAAGTTTTACTATTTCTATAGGTTTAACCCCTAACTGTTTAGCTAATTCAATACTTCTTACAGATTTATCAGACATAAATTAAATTACCCTCCTTGTCTACAAATCAATAAAATGTTATCATAAATAAATAAGTATATGCAAATTAAAGGAGGGAAAATGGCAAGTTGTTATGTTTGTGGTAAAAAAAAGGTTGTTGGTCAAAATGTAAGTCATGCAAATAACAAAACTAAGAGATATTATTTCCCAAATCTTCAGAGAATGAAGATTATTACTGAGTTAGGTCCAAAAAGAGTACATGTTTGCACAAGATGTCTCAGGTCTGGTCTTGTTAAAAAAGCCGTTTAATCTACATGGAAAAAATAGGTATTTTTTTACCTTCTTTTTTAAATAATTTAGGGATAACAGAGGCTGTAAAAGTAAAATTTTTGAGAAAAAAATGGAATGAAATTTTTTCAGCTCCCTTAAGTGAATATACCTATCCTAAAGAGATAAAAGAAGGTATTTTATACGTAACAGTTACTTCCCATGCATGGCTTAATGAGCTTAGATTATTGAAGGAAGATTTTCTTGCAAAACTTACTCCCTATGAAATAAGGGATGTGGAGTTTAAATTTGGCAAAATTTTCCCATTGAGAAAGAAGAATATAAAAGATGAAAAAATCAATAAAATATCAAAACAGCAGGAACAATGGGTCAGTAATATAATAGAAAAAGTAGAGGATGAAGAAATAAAATTATTGTTAAAAAATATGATGGAAAAATATTTAAAAAAAATGAATGAAAAAATTAAAGGAGAAAAATATGAAAGATTTTGATTTTGTCTATCGAGAGTATTCTGACGAGGAGAGCTTAATATATGAAAAAGCTATGAATGAGATTTTAGGTCACATTAAAAATGGCATGACTTTCAAAAATGCAATAGATAGTGTGGAAGTTTCTGATAGTGAGCTTAAAGCTATGATAGAAGATGATGCCTTAAAAGTTTTAATAGCTGAGTTATGTTATGTTTCAAAAATACCTTTTGAGGAACTTGCAAAAATGCTTGATGTGCCATTAGAACGTATAAGAGACGCTAATTTTGAAATGTTGGAAGATATTGAAATTACCTTAAACAATACTTTTAATAAAAATGAGAGGTTTGGAAATGCATAAAAAAATAAAAGTATATTCTTTGAGTACCTGTCCTGTTTGTAAAAAAGTTAAAGAATTCCTTAGTAATAATAATGTGCAATATGAAACTATTGAGGTAGATACTCTGGATGGAGGAGAGCAATGGGTTGCTCTTAAAGAGTTAAAAAAAGTAAATCCTCAAGAAACTTTTCCTACTGTTGTTGTAGAGACAGCTGTAGTAGGTTTTGATGAAGAAAATTTAAGGAAAATTTTAGGATTGTAAGATAAAATTATGGATTTAGAGAGGATTTATGAAAATCTTAAAAAATATGCTTCAATACGAGGTGTCGAGCTTAATAAGGATAAAGAATTTGTATCAGATTTAATAAGAGGATTGCTTAAAAACGAAGAGAGATATGGATATCGTTCTTGTCCTTGTAGGCTTGCATCAGGAGATATGGAAAAAGACAAAGATATAATTTGTCCCTGCATTTACAGTGAGGCAGATATTAGAGAGTATGGAAGATGCTATTGCGGACTCTATGTTTCAAAAGATTATAATGAAGGGAGAATTCAGCAAATTTTAGTTCCCGAGAGAAGAAAAAAAGAACAGGGAGGTATTAATTTATGATTTGGGAGGAGCTTTTAACATTTGAGGATATAAAGAAAGAGGAGTATTATATTCAAAATATTCTTTGGGATTTTGATCCAACTAAAGTAATGGAGCCAGTTGTAGTTCAGGAAGGCTCGAAAATTTTATGCAAAGATCCCGTAAAAGGATATGTCTTTTATATTGAGACTTCTGGTAAGAAACCTGAACTTTTTCTCATGATGCACAAAAGTAACTGTTTTGGAGAAACAATTGCCAAGATAGAGGAGATTCCAGGGAATTTGCTTGAAGAAGCCTTAGAAGAGAATAAAAACAAGATAAAATTTGGCATGTGTCCAATAAATGAAAAAATAAAAAGTTGGCTAAAAAAAGAGTTGGGCTTAATATAAAAGCTTAGACTTTAGTAATTTCTGAGAAGTCTTTAATTGTAATAAATCGTTCAGATTTTTTAGGCTTTCCTTTTGAACTTGATATGGCTCTTAAGACAGGATACTTTATACCAGAAAGCCAAGCTGTATGGAGAATTTCCTCTGTATCATCTATAAATAAAGTTCGATTCGGATTTATTTTATAGGTATTTTTTAATTGTACCCAGAAGCTCATGTTTTCCTTAGGAAAGCCTAAATCAAAAGAGGTTATGCAAGAGTGAAAATACTTGTAAAATCCTGTTTTACTTAATTTAAGTTCCATAACTTTATTGTGGGCATTTGTAACAAGATAGATTTTTTTCCCATTTCGAATAATATTACTTAAAAATTCCTCGGAGTCAGGATGGGGATTTATTAAATCTTCTAAATCTTTTTTAAGAGATAAAATATCAAGTCCTGTTTTTTGTGCCCAAAAATCAATATCAGTCCAATTAAGAGTTCCTTCTTCAGCTTTATACATGGAAAAGAGAATGTTTTTTGCTTCTTCTAAAGATATGTTATGCTTTTGAGCGAATTTTTCAGGAACATAATTTCCCCAAAAATAATCATCATAATATTTGTCCAGAATAGTTCCATCCATATCTAAAAGTATGGTCTCAATTTCATCAAAAACTATCGTCTTCATGTTCTTTATACCATGACATTTCAATAAAGAATCTTGTTTTGTTATAAATTGTTCTTAAAATATTGCTTAACTCAAAAAACATGTCTTCGAAAATGTTGTCATCCTTTAATTCCTCTCCATCTAAAATAAGGGAATATAAAATCTCGTATTCTTCCCCATTTATCATATCTTTTCTATAAAATTCTTTTTTGACCATTAAAGGATCAAGTTCAGGATAGTTATTAAATATTTCTTCAAAAAGCTCAGAAATATTGTTAAATCCCTCGAGAAAGGGAAGATTTATATTTACATCAACCTCTATCATGTCAGAAAAACTTTCCTCCTCCTCTTCCTCGTTAGCCATGAGAGAAAAACTTGTTTGCTGAGCATCATAGGAAAAGGTAACTGTTGCTGATAGGGGATAGGGTGATTTTAACTCTGGTAAAGTCATTGAAAGCCTGCTTTCTTTATTTAATGAATATTGTTCTATTAGGGTAGACATATCAAAAACTTCGAGATAATTTTTTGCAGCATCCATAATTTTCATCTGTAATTCTTCAAATCTTATCACATTTTCCTCCCTATAAGGTTGCCTTTAATCTATACAACATTATACCATATAACGATATAAATCTTTAAAAAGGAGGTCTGGTAATGAAAGCTGGCTATTTTATCACAGGTACAGATACAGGCGTAGGTAAAACTATAGTGAGTGCTGCTATTTTAAGAGGATTTATTAAAAAGGGGATAAAAGTTGGTGCCATGAAGCCCATTGAGACAGGTTGTTTAAATAAGGATGGAATTCTTTTACCTTCAGATGGAATGTTTCTAAGAGACATGGCTGAAATGAACGATCCTTTAGATCTTGTTACTCCTATAAAATTTGAAAATCCTCTAAGTCCATTAGCAGCATCAAGACTGGAGGATATATATATTGACTTAGATAGAATTTTTAGAGTTTTCGAAACCTTAAAGAAAAAATATGATTATATCATAGTCGAAGGGATTGGAGGCTTGATGGTTCCTATATTTGAAGAACAAAAGAAGAAGACAAAATCCTTTTATTTTGTAAGAGACCTCATTAAAGATATGGGTTTAGAAGTTATAGTCGTTAGTAGACCAACATTAGGGACCATAAATCATACTTTGCTTACCGTGGAAGCCTTGAAGAATAAGAAAATACCCATCAAAGGTTTCATTATAAATTATTCTAATGTTATCAAAGATGATATTTCTGAAAAAACTAACCCTCCTATTCTTAGAGAAATACTGGATATTCCCCTTTTGGGAATTATACCCTATTTAGCAGAGCTCAACAAAGACAATATTGGTGAAACCGCGCTAAAAAGTTTAAATTTTGAAAGTCTTATTAAATAGCAATATTCAGTTGAGCTCATATAAAATGAAATGTTATCATAAAACCTATGGCTATATTAAGACCTTTTAAAGGAATTTTATATAACCCGAAAAAGGTAAAAGGTGATGAGGTTATGTGCCCACCCTATGATATTATTTCAGAGGAAATAAGAGAAGACCTTTATAAAAAAAGTCTCTTTAATATTATCCGAATTGATCACGGGAAAAATGATAATTTTAATGACAAATATGCTATTGCCAAGACTTTTTTCCAAAGTTGGCTTGAAGAAGGGATTCTTATTCAGGATGATAATCCCAGCTTTTACGGTTATGAAGTAAAATATCATTATAAGAATAAAAACAAAGTACTCAGAGGTTTAATAGCATTAGTAAAACTTGTAGAGCTTGGAGAGGGCATATATCCTCATGAACAGACTTACTCTAAACCAAAGGCGGATCGATTAAACCTCATGAGAGCCTGTATGGCAAATACCTCACTCATTTTTACCATTTATAGATCAAAAGAAAGAGTAGCCTCAAAGATACTTGAAGCAGTCAAAAATCCCTATATTCAAGCAAAAGATTTAGATGGTAATATTCACAGTCTCTATAAAATTTCTGATGATTTAAATATCAATAATATAGTAGATGAATTTAAAGAAAAGCCCTTATTCATTGCTGACGGACATCATAGATACGAAGTAGCACTAGCTTTTAAAAAAGAAATGGATAGTCTTTACCCCAATATAGATGACCCTCCTTGGAATTATGTTTTAATGTTTCTATCAAATATAGAGGATAATGGATATGTAATCTTACCTACTCATCGTTTGCTATCAACGCCACATGAGGTTAAAGAAATACTCATAAAGGATGGAAATTTTTCAATAAGACCAATAAATGAGAAGATTACAGATATTGAGGAATTCATTGAAAATGAAGGACCATTAAGTTTCGGTGTTTATTTAAGAGATAAAAAATGGTATCTACTAAAATATACAGGTCCTGCTTTAGATCATTTGCCAGAAGAAATTAGAACTCTTGATGTAGCTGTTTTAGAGGAAGCTCTTTTAAAACGGCTTTTTCCAGAGAGAGAAATTTGTTATGATATAGATATAAACAAAGGGATGAAATTAATAGATGAAAACAAGTGTGATGCAATTTTTGTTTTAAGAGCTACTCCTGTGGAAGATATCGAAAAAGTTGCTCTTAAAGGTCTTAGAATGCCTCCTAAATCTACCTATTTTTATCCTAAATTGCTTACAGGTATGGTCATAAATAGCCTTAATAAATAAAAAGGGGGTACATTATGTCAGTGAAAGTAGGCATTAATGGTTTTGGAAGAATAGGGAGGCTATTTTTCCGTTCTTGTGAAAGTTTTGAAGATATTGAAATAGTTGCTATAAATGATCTTACCGATGCTAACACCCTGTCTCATTTATTAAAATATGATTCTGTTCACGGCAAATTTAATGCTGAAGTAAAAGCCATTGGTAACAATCTTTTGATTAATGATAAAGAAATACAGGTTTTCTCTGAAGTTTCACCTGAAAGAATACCTTGGGGAGATTTAAATGTAGATATAGTAGTAGAGTCAACTGGTAGATTTACAGATAGAACAGGTGCTTCTAAACATCTTGAAGCTGGAGCAAAGTGGGTCATCATTACTGCTCCAGCTAAGGAAGAGGATATAACAGTTGTAATGGGAGTAAATAATCACCTTCTCGACCCTTCAATTCACAAAATAATATCTAATGCTTCCTGCACAACAAACTGCCTTGCTCCTGTTGCTAAAGTGTTAAATGAGCATTTTATTATCGAAAGAGGTTTTGCTACTACTGTTCATTCTTATACAAATGATCAAAGAATTCTTGATCTGCCACATAAGGATTTAAGAAGAGCCAGAGCAGCAGCACTTTCCATGATACCAACAACAACAGGTGCTGCAAAAGCAGTGGGTAAAGTGTTACCAGAATTAAAGGGAAAGCTTGACGGTCTCGCAATCAGGGTACCTACTCCGAATGTATCTTTAGTAGACCTTGTGGCTCAGCTTAGTAAAGAGGTTTCAGAGAAAGAAGTTAACGAAGCTTTGAGAAGTGCTTCTGAAGGAGAGTTGAGGGGCATATTATTCTATAGTGAAGAACCTCTTGTTTCCATAGATTATAATGGTTCTACATACTCATCTATTGTAGATTCTTTTCTTACAAAAGTAATAGAGGGAAAACTCGTAAAGGTTATCTCTTGGTATGATAATGAATACGGCTACAGTTGCAGAGTAAGAGACCTTATACTTTATTTAATCAATAAAATTTAATCAGGAGGGCAATATGGCACATTTTAATAATTCTTTTGATAAGGTAACTATTGAAGATTTACCAATAAAGGGTAAAAGAGTTTTTATTAGAGCTGATTTTAATGTACCTCTTGATGCGAATTTAATGATAACCGATGATAGAAGAATACGTTCTACTTTACCAACAATAAATTATGCTATTGACGAAGGTGCTAAGGTAATATTATCATCTCATTTAGGTAGACCTAAGGGGAAAATAGACCCTAAATATTCCCTTGCTCCGGTTGCAAGAAGACTTCAGAGACTTCTTAATAAAGAAGTTATCTTTGCTCCTGACTGTATTGGTCCACAGGTAGAAAATATTGTTGCAAGAATGAAAGAGGGGGATGTAGTATTACTTGAAAATCTAAGATTTCATATTGAAGAAGAGAAAAATGATGAAAAGTTTGCTAAAGCCCTTGCCTCGTTGGCTGATTTTTATGTTAATGATGCTTTCGGTGCTTCTCATAGAGCTCATGCATCAATCATAGGAATACCCAAATTCATCCCTTCTGCAGCAGGATTCTTACTGAAAAAAGAAATAGAATATTTAAAAGGATCAATTGAATCACCAATTAGACCCTTTGTGGTAATTCTTGGAGGAGCAAAGGTAGGAGGGAAAATTGGTGTTCTTGAAAACCTTGCAAATAAAGCTGATAAGGTTATCGTTGGTGGTGGTATGGCTTTTACTTTTATCAGAGCACTGGGTTATGAAGTAGGAGACTCTCTCGTAGATCAAGAAATGCTTGATTTTGCAACTAAAATTATTGAAAAGCTTCGTGAAAATAAAGTGAAATTTTATTTGCCTGTAGATGTTGTTATTGCTCAAAGTATTGAGCCAGGTGCTGAAACTAAGATTGTTCCAGTTCAGGAAATACCTTCTGGCTGGAGAGGATTAGATATAGGTCCAGCTTCAGTTAAACTTTTTACAGAGGTTCTTCATGATGCTAAAACAATTCTTTGGAATGGACCGATGGGAGTTTTTGAAATAGATGCTTTTTCCAGGGGTACTTTTGCAATTGCCCATGCTGTAGCAGATTCTTATGCTTTTAGCATTGTGGGTGGCGGAGATACAGACTACGCTGTACACAAAGCAGGCGTGAGCGATTCTATATCTTTTATATCCACTGGCGGTGGTGCTGCACTTCAGCTTCTGGAAGGTAAAGAACTGGTTGGATTAGCCGTCTTACCAAGCAAGAAAAAAGATTAATAAAAAGAGAGAGGGGAGTCATCACGGATGATTACCCCTCTCTCTTCGATAGCTTTTTTAATATATTTAGGAAGGCTAAATATTCCTTTATAGGCATCAAAATCGAAAAATCTTAAATTTCCGTGGAATTTTGATATCTTTTCCTCTAAATCAACCTTATCAGGATTGATTGATTTAGAGGCAATAACAAATCCCCAGGGTGCGAAAAAGGATTGTATATTGGCAATATAAGGTTTAACATAGGGGAAGATTTCTTTTACTGTTCTGATTATTGATACAAAAACAAAAAGATTGTTTATTGAAGTTGATGCAGCTTGAGTTACTACTATCCCATCATCTTTTAAGGCTTTGTATATTTTTTCATAAAATTCCTTTGTATATAATAAATAGGAAGGTCCACCTTCCGTTGGTTCAGGTAAATCTATTATTATTACATCAAAAAAATCATTTATCTTTTCTATATAAGCCCTTGCATCATCTATGACTAACTTAACTCTTGGATCTTCAAAAGCACCATTACTCCATTGAGGAAGAAATTTTTTGGAGATATTGATTACTTCTTCATCGAGGTCTACCATTATTACCTCATTTACTGGATGCTTTAAAACTTCTCTAATTGTTGCGCCTTCTCCACCCCCAGCAATAAGAACAGAATTTGGTTTATTAGACAAGAACATGGCTGGATGGACTAAGGCTTCATGATAAATAAATTCATCTAACTCAGATGACTGTATTTTACCATCCAAAAAAAGGCATGTACCCATGTTACCTGTCTTAATCACTTCTATTCTCTGGTAAGGAGAGCTACCTGAGTAGATTATCTCCCTAAGAGAATGAAGTAGTACCTCATTTTCTGTTGTCTCCTCAATATACCATTTGGTATTCTTCATAACAAATCTTATGGGGTAGTTTCTCATTTTTGTGAGATATAATACCCCGTTTCATCTCAACAATTGAGGGATGTTTACATTCAAAAGCTTCCACAATATATTGAGCTGCAATTTCAGGTTTGATTGTATCACCACAGGTAAACACATCAACAGCTGCAAAACCATACTCGGGCCATGTATGGATGGTTAGATGGGATTCTGCAATAACAACCACTCCACTTATACCAAAAGGACTGAACTCATGGAAATTGATATTGATTATTGTTGCGTTAGCTTTCTTTGCTGCATCAACCAGAATTTTTTGAACACTTTCGAGATCCTTGATGATCTCGGGATTGCAGTCTTTCAATTCAATTAAAAGATGGGTCCCTAAAGCATACAATTTTCGCCCTCCTCCCAAAGGAATGTAAGCAGAGACAATGCCCCTGCAAACTATATATATTAATGGAAAAATTTTTATTTTGTCAATAAAAATTATCTTTCATCTTAAGATAGAGAGATAGCTTTTAGTATCTGTGATTATTTATGATAGAATAAAAAAATAAAAGGGAGAAATGGATGCTTACTGAAAAAGTAAAGGCAGCTGGTTGAGCAGCTAAAATAGGTCCGGGTGACTTAGAAGAAATACTTAAGGGTTTATCTTTGCCAGTAGATCCAAACTTGTTACTGGGCTCTGAAGACTGGTCAGATGCGGGGATTTATCGTTTGAATGACAACACCGCTTTAGTGCAAAGCGTAGATTTTTTTACTCCTATTGTGGATGATCCTTATGACTTTGGGAAAATAGCAGTAGCAAATTCTCTCAGTGATATATATGCCGTAGGAGGGAAACCTTTACTAGCTCTTAATATAGTATGTTTTCCCATAAAAGATATGGATAAAACAATATTAAGAGAGATACTCAGGGGAGGGTTAGATAAATTAAATGAAGCAGAGGTAATAATGTTAGGTGGTCATAGCGTTGAAGATCCTGAGATAAAGTATGGAGTAGCTGTTACAGGTGTAGTTCATCCTAAAAAATTTGTGACTAACCGGGGAGCTAAGAAGGGAGATTTATTAGTAATTACAAAACCTATTGGCACGGGAATCCTTTCTACAGCTCTCAAGGGGAAACTTCTTGATAGGGAAACAATGAGGTGTCTCATTGATACAATGGAAAAACTTAATAGAAGAGCTTCAGAATTGATGATGGAAATAGGTGTAAATGGATGCACAGATATAACAGGGTTTGGCCTTTTAGGTCATTGTCTCGAAATGGCGAGGGCAAGCAAGGTTACAATCAAACTTTTTCAGGATAAAATTCCTCTCTTACCAAGGGTATATGATTTTGCATCTATGGGAATAGTTCCTGCTGGTGGAAGAAGAAATGTAAATTATTGCGATAAATTAGTAGAAAAAGGGAATACAGATTCTATAACTCTTGATATACTTGGTGACCCTCAGACATCTGGAGGGCTGTTAATTTCATTACCTAAAGAAAATGCAGAATTATTAGTTAGCAGATTGAAGGACGAAGGTCATAAGGAAGCCTCTATAATCGGAGAAGTTACAGAGGAAAGTTCAGGCAAAATTATTCTAATATAGTTTATATAAATCTTATCCCAGAACCTCTTGACAAAAAATAAATTTTGCTGTTATATTTAGTTAGATTGTATAAACATTAAATAAAGGAGGTGCAACCATGACAAGAAAAGAGTCAAAGGATATCGCAAGGGTTGAACCAAGAATTTTATCTCCCTTTGAGGAGATCGAAAAGCTCTTTGAAGAAGCTTGGAAGAGACCTTTATCCCTTTTTGGTTCTCTTATGCCCAGATTGAAAACTGAAACAGAAGTCATTGCACCGGCAGTAGATATTTACGAAGAGGGTGATGATTTAGTGCTTAAGGCAGAGCTTCCAGGTTTAAATAAAGAAGATATCGAAGTGAAAGTAACAGATGATTACATCACCATTTCTGGAGAAAAGAAAAAGGAAGAAAAGGTAGAGGAAAAGAATTACTACAGATATGAAAGGTCTTATGGTTCTTTTTCAAGAACCTTTAGATTACCCGTTGAAATTCAGACAGATAAGGCAAAGGCTAAATTTGAAAATGGTGTACTTGAGATAAGGATACCAAAAACTGAAGAGGCTAAAACAAAGGAGAGAAAATTACAGATTGAATAGACCACTTAAGGAGGGCTAATAGCCCTCCTTTTTATTTCAAAGACATTTCTCTTAAAAAACCCTTCTTAATTTTAAACTTATCTATCTTAAGGATATTGATAGTGGAAATATTTGATATGTTTTGATATATTTAAATAAAA
>CAZYLC010000011.1:34382-35787 GCA_964648755.1 uncultured Thermodesulfovibrio sp. | reverse complement strand
GCTTTTTTCATTTTTTCTCTAAATTCATCTTCATATTCTTCATAATGACGATGTTTAACTGGATAATCCCATGGATTCACATGTCTTTCCATTCTGTTATTATTTGCAAGATTTCTTGTTGGACTTAAGAATACCCCACCCATATGCATAAGTTTACTGAAGGGGAAATATGCAAAAAGGACACTTACAAGGAAAAGATGAATGTAAAAGAGGCTTCCTAATCCCTCAGGAACTGTTGGGTTAAGATAAGCAAGTCCTAAGGTGAGCTCTTTTATTGCTGTAATGTCAACTCTTGCAAAGTATCTCATCAGTACACCGGTAGCTATTATTCCAATAATTAAGAATAAGGGGAAATAATCTGAAGGAAGTGAAATATATTTAACCTGTGGATTGAAAATTCTTCTTCCGAGAAGATAAAGAAGTGCAGCACCGATAATTATATCTGTCATATATACCATTGGAAGACCTATCTGCCAGAAGGAATCTACAGAGTCAACGACAGATATACACCAGGGAGTTTGTGCCATGAAAAATCTAAGATGTCTGACAAGTATAATAAGGAATGAATAATGAAAAGCTAACGCTCCAATCCATAGCCATTTGTTTGAACCAACATAGAGTTTTCCATTCATTATATCAGCTTTGGTGTTTCTGAAAAGTGATCTGAAAAAGGCGATTTCAAAAAACATTCTTAAAGCGGCACCCCAGCCTGTAGCTGGATTGTCAATTTTGCTGTACTTAATCCAGGGAAGGGAAAACTGCTGTCCTGCTGTTGTTGGTATTCTGAATGGAACAGGAGATTTCCCCCAATTAACCATCCTGCGAATAAAGCCTATTAAGAAAAGAATCAAGGCTGCGTAAGGGAAGACAACAGCAAAGAGGATTTTTAAGCCTAAAAGTTCTGTACCAATGTAGGCAAAAAGGATTAAACCTAAAACAATTATAAAAGCTAATCCTATACCCATCTCACCCTACCTCACTTTTTAATTTTTTATTTGGTTTCTACTGTTTTGTCTGGAATCTCTGACACAATGTTCCATTTTTTTAAAATCCACCATGTTCTGTCTATAAGTTCCTTTGATTTCAGGTCGTAGATTTTTTCTCTGTACTTCATGAATATGTCAAAAGCTATCAGTGAGAGAGAATCTATTCTTGAGAGAAAATCCAATATTTGAAATGGTTCAATCTCCTTTTCAAGTTCATCCTGAAAAGCTTTTTTGATAAGAAATATAAATCCTACTGCCTGAGATGGAGTAAAATCTTGAACTGCTCTTATTCTAATTATTTCCTCTAAGGGAGGGAGAAAGCTTTCAATAGGTTCTTCATTTATGATTTTTTCAACTATCTGTTCAATTGATTGATAAAGATTATATCCAATAGGGTTGGTAAACTGTCTGGAACTATC
>CAZYLC010000011.1:21088-34372 GCA_964648755.1 uncultured Thermodesulfovibrio sp. | reverse complement strand
ATCCTTTAAAAAACTTTTACTTTCTTCAGGATATGTGGCTATTGTTAATTCAAAGGATTTATTGACTATCGCCTTCCTTTTCTTTGAAAGGAGGTCTTTAATAGGCATCTCCTTCTCCTGTAGTTAGTTTTGTTATCCCCCCTTTCGGTAGAAAAAAAGGGGCAGTTTTCTGCCCCTTTATGAAAGGAATTATACGCATCCTGTTGGTTTTGGAAGACCAGCATATCTACAGGCTTGCTTAGCTGGTCCATCTGGGAATAAGCCATAGAGATATTTTGTATTACCCTTGTCAGGTCCAAACATCTTTGCCATTTCTTTAACAAGAATTTTAATCATTGGGGCAATCTGATATTTTTGATAATAGTCTCTTAAAAAGTTAATAACTTCCCAGTGTTGTTCTGTTAATGTAAGTCCATCTTGCTGTGCCATGTACTCTGCAAGTTCTGGTGACCAATCATCAAGATTCTGAATGTAACCATCCTCATCCAGTTCAATCTGCTTTCCCTTAAACTCAATAAATGCCATTTTACCTACCTCCTTTTAGTTTTTTGCAAAATATTTTAACTACTTTAATAAAAGAACTTCAAGGGTAACTCAACTTTAAAGTATGATTTAATCTAAAGTCAAATAAATTTAGTTTATAAAATTATAAAAATTTTTCAGCCTTGGAGGTTTTTAACTTCATAATTCTACCATTATTATAAACAGATAGGATTATATCTTTAATCTCTTCAGGCACAGGGACTTTACTTTTTGTTTTTTCGATAAGTATGGAAGTAAGAGCTTTTATTTCGTCCCTTTCATGCTTAAGAAGATTTTCTAATTCATCTTCTTCTAAATTAATAAAATCAGGCAGATTAATTTTGTTAGAAAGTTTAATCATAGCTCTAAGAACGCTTTCCAGAAAGCTTTCTTCTTCTCTCTGTGACCATAAAATAGGTATTATGTCATCAAAAAGAGCAGGTTCAGCCATTATTATCTCTCCAATTAGCTCTGCAGACCTCCATCCAATCCCCCCTGATTCATCTGTCATTGACCATAGAAGTTTTCTTATTGTGTTTCTAAGGGGTTCTATATTTTGAGAATTTACATAGGCTTTTGCCACTTGTCCCATAGCATCTATAGCTTTCCATGAGATTTCCTTTTCTTTATCATAGGAAAGAGAAATTAACCAACCAAAAATATTTTGATTCTGAAGAGAGGCTTTTTCTATTGTTTCAAAATCCATTTTTTCAAGGAGAGATACAAAATCCTTTTTATTGATGCTAATCTTCTCATGTAATTTAGGGTTTGTACTTCCGGTTAATTCCTTAATAAAGAAAAGTCGTCCATTGAATCGGGAAGTTTTCATATACACGTACTGATGAGTTCTCAAATCATAGTCTCTTTCTCTCAATTCGTAGTTAACGCCTAACTCAACATTTTCAATTCCCTGTGGACAGGCAAGAAACATGGCATCTGCAAGAGCTTCTCCCTGATTATGTCCTGTAGCTTCACAAACATAGAGGGCTCCGCATGAACATTTCCCAAAACATATCTCTCCAAAGTCAGTTTGTTTTTCTTCTGGAGGATCGATGACCCTACCACAGAAAAGACAAGTTGGTAATTCTCTTTTAGGCATTTTTATTCTCCTTGTATTCTCTCGCTTTTTTTAATATGCCCTTTACCCATTCTTCAGTTCCGAGTGCATGAATATGAACATAAGTTCCTAAAGTATTTTTGTAGACAGCTCCATCCAAATTTTCTATTATCCCTTCACCCCTTATCATTTGAAAACTCATGGGAGGAATTTCGTCATATTCAATTGCCTTTGAATAGTGAAACTCATGTCCCTTCAATTCTACTCCTTTTTCATAAAATGGATTATTACCATTTATCTTGGCTACAACATATCCATGGGCTTGTGGTTTTTTGAACATTTTTAGTCGAAAAGGAAAAATTCCTGTCATTGGAAATTCGCCTTCATCGGTTATAAGACTTTTGCATAAATACATCAATCCACCACATTCTGCATATATGGGAAGTCCTTTGTCTGCATTATTTTTTATATTTTTCATAAGTTCTTGATTATTACTTAAATCTTTTACATTTGTCTCTGGAAAGCCACCGCCAATATAAAGAGCATCAATTTCTGGGAGATTTTTATCCTCAAGAGAGTTTATAAGTATAATTTCAGCACCGCGTTTTTTCAATTCTTCAAGATTTTCTTCATAATAAAACTGAAAAACTCTATCTCTTATAACGCCAATTTTTAATCCCTCATCAAGGGGCTTAAATTTTTTTGCTTTATTGGCAATGGTTATATGAGGAGCATTTTTAATAATCTCCAATATTTTATTTTGGTCTAAATACTCGGAGACTTTGCCTATAAATTCTTCAGCCTCCTGCTGCATTTCGTGCTCTTGATGGGGCAGAAGTCCCATATGTCTTTCGGGCATTTTTATGCCTTTGAATCTTGGAATAGCACCAACCACCTCTACAGAACAGTATTTTGCTATGGAGTCTCTTATTATTTTTTCATGTCTTGAGTTTGCCAATTGATTTAATACCACACCTTTTATTTCTATATCCCTATCAAAGTTAGTAAAACCATTGACTAATGCTGCTACTGAGCGAGTAATTTTTGTGCAGTCCACCACTAAGATCACAGGTGCTTGAATCAATTTAGCAATCTCTGCAGAACTTACCGAACCCTCTGCATCAAGTCCATCAAAAAGTCCTCGGTTTCCCTCTATTACTGATAAATATCCCTTTGCTCTTTCTGTAAAGGATTGAATTACTTTATCTTTTGGCATCATAAACGAGTCGAGATTATAGCAGGGATTCCCGGAAAAAAGACTTAGCCAACCGCTGTCAATGTAGTCAGGTCCTTTTTTAAAAGCAAGAACCTTTAGCCCTCTTTTTCTGAGAATTGCAATAACTGCAAGGGTAACAGTAGTTTTTCCTGCACCACCGCGAACACCTGCTATGAGAATCCTTGGAAACATTTGACAGAAGCCTCTAAGCTAAAGTATCATGAAAATCTATGTATTTTCAAGAAATAATTTTCACACTCAACAAATATTGGGCAGACAGAGGTTGCGTAATACTTCAACCCTATGACCTTGAGGTAGGAGCAGGAACCTTTCATACAGCCACATTTTTCAGAGTTTTGGGACCTGAGCATTGGAATACGGGCTATGTTCAGCCTTGCAGGCGTCCTACTGATGGAAGATATGGAGAAAACCCTAACAGACTTGGACAGTATTATCAATATCAGGTTATATTGAAGCCATCTCCTGGGAATTCTCAGGAAATATATATAGAGAGTCTTAAAGCACTTGGTGTAGAACCTAAAAAACATGACATCAGGTTTGTGGAAGACGACTGGGAAAGCCCGACCCTCGGTGCTTGGGGGCTTGGATGGGAGGTCTGGCTTGATGGAATGGAAATTACACAGTTTACCTATTTCCAGCAGGTTGGTGGAATTGATTTAAAACCCGTATCTGTAGAGATTACCTACGGACTTGAGAGAATAGCTATGTATCTTCAGGAAGTGGAAAATGTTTTTGATATAAAGTGGAATAAGGAAATGACCTATGGAGATGTTCACAGACAAGGAGAAGTTGAATTTTCTTATTTTAATTTTGACCATTCAGATCCAGCTCTCATAAGGAAACACTTTGATGAATATGAAAAAGAGTCAGCTCGTCTTAGAGAATTAGATTTAATTTTACCAGCCTATGAATTTTGTCTTAAATGCTCTCACCTTTTTAATCTTTTAGATGCAAGAGGAGTTCTTTCTGTAGCAGAAAGAACTAATTACATAGCAAGGGTTAGAGCTCTTGCAAAAGGCTGTGCAGAGGCTTATTTGAAAAAGAGATACGGAGAAGTTAATGGGCAACCTACTTTTTGAGATAGGCGTTGAAGAGATTCCTGCAAGATTTTTAAATTCTGCAAAAGAGCAGATTGAGCAAAACTTTTCAAAAATTACTGCTGAATGCAGGGTAGGGTTGCATTCACTTAAAGTTTTTATAACACCAAGAAGGCTTGCTTTAATAGCCCAGTTGTCAAAGGAGCAGGAAAGTGAAGAAAAGCTAATTTGGGGCCCTCCTGTTCATGTTTCCTTTGATGAAAAAGGAAATCCCAAAGAACCAGCCTTTGCATTTGCTAAAGCTCAAGGTATTGATGTAAATGATCTACAAATTAAGCCTAAAGGTAAAGGCAATTATGTTTGTGCTCTATTGAAAGAAAGGGGAAAAGAAACAGAGGAAATTTTACCTGAGATTTTAAAGAATTTATTTTTATCATTAAGTTTCCCCAAAATGATGCGATGGGGTTATGGCAATCTCAGATTTGTAAGACCTGTAAGATGGTTCGTAGCTATTTATGATGATAATATTATTCCCTTTGAAATAGAAGGTATAAAGGCGGGAGATTATACTCAGGGGCATCGGTTTCTTTCTGTTAATCCAATAAAAATAGATAGAATAGAGGATTATGAAAGGGTTCTTGAAAGTAGTTTTGTAATAATAGATCAAGAAAAAAGAAAAAAGCTAATTTGTGAGCAGGCAGAGAGGCTTGCCGATACAATAAATGGAAAGATATTATGGGACGAAGAATTGCTTGAGGAAGTTACCTATCTTGTTGAATATCCAGAGGCTTTTTTATGTAGTTTTTCAGAAAATTATTTGAGTTTACCCAAGGAATTGCTCATAACGGTAATGAAGGATCATCAGAGATATTTTGCTATAACTGACAGTGAAGGTAAGCTTAAGCAATACTTTGTTGTGGTAAGTAACACTAAGTCAGAAAATGAAGTAAATATAAGAAAAGGTGCTGAGAGAGTTATAAAGGCAAGGTTTGAGGATGCTAAATTTTACTATGAAGAAGACCTTAAGAAAGGGCTTGAACGTCTTCTTGAACTTACAAAAGGAATTATCTATCATAAAAAGCTGGGAAGTCTACATGATAAGGCTTTAAGGATTAATAAAATAGCATATAAGCTTGGACAGCTTCTTTCACCCGACAAGCTTGAATTAATAAATCTTGCATCACTTTATTGTAAGGCAGACCTTGCAAGCGGCGTTGTAGGTGAGTTTCCTGAACTACAGGGAATTATGGGAGGATACTATGCAAAGCATGCAGGTTTTCCAGATGAAGTAGCTCAAGCAATAAGGGAGCATTATCTCCCTAAAGGGTTCAGTGATGAACTACCATCTAATGAAATTGGATGCATTATCAGTATCGCTGACAAACTCGATCATCTTTACTCCTTTTTCTATCTCGGAGAAATACCTTCAGGCACAGAAGATCCCTTTGGATTAAGGAGGGCAGCAAATGGAATTATTGCTATACTCTTTAAAAATAAATATCCTCTAAGCATAGAAGATATTTTAGAGGCTTCAGAGGAATTAGCCTATGAAAATATAAAGGAACAATTACTCCACTTCATAATTCAGAGATTGGAAAGTTTCCTTGAGTCCTTAGATTATAGTCCAAATTTAATAAAAACAGTGAGTGATCTTATGGTGACTCTTCCCCCCTTTGAAATAGAAAAGAGACTTAAAGCAGTTAAAGACTTTAAAGAGTGTGATAATTTTGAGAGATATTTTCTTGCGGTAAAGAGAGTATCGAATATTATAAAAAATTATGAAAAAATCCTTCTCAATAGATCGCTTTTGGTTGCTCCTGAGGAAGAGGAACTTTATATAAAAATGGAAGAGGTAAGAGCAAGTCTCAAAGATTACATAAAAAATAGAGAATTTTTCAAGGCTCTAAATTATTTGGATAATCTCACACCTTTTATAAATAATTTTTTTGATAGAGTTCTTGTAATGGATAAAGATGAAAAAATTAAAAGGAACAGACTTGCTCTTTTGCAGGAACTTTCTGATTTGTTAAAATCTGTTGCCGATATATCAAGACTTTACTAAATTACTGATGTAATAAAAATTGGATGCCCTTTGCCTTATCCCTAACTTCTCCTAATTTTTATTTAATTTTCAGCCTTTAATCAGCAATTTGATATTTATTTGTTGTATTATATATGTATGAAAAAAATCTTCACTGTAGCTTTCCAAATCTTTTCTGGAGGAATAAAATGAAAATTAAATTCATATTTTTAACCTTTTTTTGTATTTTTTTACTCCTTGCTTGTGTGGAAAGAAGAGTCTATTTGCCTGATGGAAAGGATATGAAGGATACTAAGGAAGGAATTGGCAGAGAGGAAAAAATAGCTATTGAAGAATCAAAAATATCAGATAAAGAGGCCTTTACATCTTCGGAGTTTGAAGGGATTATAAAAAAGCTTAGTGAAGAGATTGGTGATATCCATTTTGACTACGATAAATATGACATCAGACAGAATGATATTCCTACCCTGAAAAAAGTTTCTTCAGCCTTGCAAAAATATCCAAAACTCAGGGTAATTGTAGAAGGTCATTGCGATGAGAGAGGAACAAATGAATATAATTTTGCCTTAGGACAAAAAAGAGCTAATGCAGCAAAACAGTATTTAGTTAGCCTTGGTGTTCCATCCACGAAAATAGATATTATAAGCTATGGTGAAGAAAAGCCTTTGTGTACAGACCAAAATGAAAATTGCTGGCAGAAAAATAGAAGAGCACATTTCGTATTTATTGAGGAGGGGAAATGAAAATTAGCAAGATTAAATTAACCTTTATAGGAATAGCCTCCATAGTGTTGTTATCAGGTTGCGTTACTACAGGTGATATGGAACAGATGCGAGCAGATATTGCAAAGCTTTATGTGGAAAACAGTCAGTTAAGAAAGGAGGTTACAGATTTAAAAACAAGAGTTGATAAAATGTCCTCCGATTTAAACACTGCTATAGCATTAAAAGAAGGACAACTTACATTGATTGCCCAGACTCAGGATTATGTAAAGGAACTACAACTGCTTAAAGGAAGATTTGAGGAAAGCTCATACAATAATGATAAAAAGTTTAAAGAATTGAATGATAAAATTTTAGAATTGCAGAACAAAATAGTGCAACCTGCTCAGCCTGTTGCGCAAAAGGAAGTAGAGCAGAAAAAAGCGGTATCTGAACCATTAAAAAATCCAAAGGAAATTTACGACTCTGCACATGTAGACATAAAAGAGAAAAAATATGCCGCAGCAAGAGCAAAATTTGAAGAGCTCACAAAAAATTATCCTAACTTCGACCTTATTCCTAATTCCTATTTCTGGATTGGAGAGACGTATTACAGCGAAAAAAAATATGAAGAGGCTATTCTATCCTACGAGGAATTTCTTAAAAAATATCCAAAACATGAGAAAGCACCAGGTGCTCTTTTGAAAGAGGGAATGGCATTTTTAGAATTAAAGGACAAGAAAACTGCAAAGGTAGTTTTTGAGAGAGTTATTGAAAGATATCCTAAATCAAAGGAAGCAGAGATTGCTCAGCAAAAGATAGGTGAAATTCTTAAAAGTCAAAATTCAGGGACTAAGCCTACAAAAACAAAATCTAAAACTAAATCTAAACAATGAAGGATAACTTTAACAGAGATATAGACTATTTAAGAATTTCAGTTATAGATAGATGCAATCTCCGATGTATATACTGCATGCCTGAAGAGGGAATCAGTAATCTATTACCTCATCATGAGATATTGACCTATGAAGAAATATTAAAAATTGTTCTAATTGGCGTAGATTTAGGCATAAAAAAGATTAGAATTACAGGTGGAGAGCCTTTATTAAGAAAGGGAATTGTGAGTTTTATTGAAAAACTCGCAGGAATAGAACAGATAAGAGATATTGGCATTACAACAAATGGGGTTCTTCTTAAAAAGTTTGCCAAGGATTTATATAATGCAGGATTAAAAAGAGTAAATGTAAGTCTTGATTCCCTTGATGCAGATAAATTCAAGGCAATAACAAGAATAGGTTGCATATACGAAGTTCTTGATGGTATTGAAGAAGCATATAGATTTGGCCTGCAGCCGGTAAAGATAAATGTTGTTGTAATGAAAGGTATCAATGATGATGAAATAGAAAAGTTTGCTCTTTGGAGTAAAGAAGTAGAATATCAGATAAGATTTATAGAGTTTATGCCTGTTGGTCCTAACGCATGGAAAAAAGAATTATTCTTATCAAAAGATGAGATAAAAGCCAGGATAGAAAATAAAGTAGGCAACCTCATTCCTGTTCAGATGAATAAATCAGGTCCTGCGGAATACTTTATGCTTGAAGGAGGAAAAGGACTTCTTGGGTTCATAAGTCCTATAACTACTCACATATGTGTAAGATGTAACCGATTAAGACTTACATCAGAGGGAAAACTTAGACCCTGCCTTTTTTCCGATAAAGAAGTTGATTTAAAGCAACTTCTAAGAAGCGGTGCTTCTGAGGAAGAAATAAAAGCACTGATTATAAAGACAATCCATCTAAAACCTCAAGGCATGTCAGAAAAAGCAAAACCTTTAAGACCCATGTCTACCATAGGAGGGTAAGTTTTTTTTGAAAATCTCTGTATCTGTAACGATAATTACTAAAAATGAAGAAAAAAACATTCGTGATGCCCTTGAATCAGTGAAAGATTTTGAAGAGATAGTGATAGTTGACTCCTTTAGTGATGACAGAACGGTTGACATATGTCGTGAATATACGGACAAGATTTTTCAGATTGAATGGAAGGGTTTCGCAAAGCAAAAGCAGTTTGCCATTGATAAAGCAACACTTCCATGGGTTTTTGTTCTTGACGCAGATGAAAGAGTTACAGAGCCACTGAAAGGTGAGATTATAGAAAAATTAAAAGATACAGATGTAGTAGGATATTTTATTCCGAGGAAGAACTTTTTCTTAGGAAAGTGGATTAAACACAGTGGTTGGTGGCCTGATTATACTTTAAGACTTTTTAAGAAGGATAAAGGCAAAATGGAAGAAAGAGAAGTTCATGAAAAAATTATTGTAGATGGAAAAACAGAATATCTTAAAGAACCAATACTGCATTTTACCTATCAGAGCATTGAAGACTTTGTGGTAAAAATGCAGAGATACTCTACCCTGTCTGCGATAGAATTACTTAAAAAAAATCCTTCAAAATATAGGATATTGATAAAGATGATTTTCGCTCCTTTATTCACATTTTTTAAGATGTTTATTATAAGATTAGGATTTCTCGATGGATTAAGAGGCTTTATTCTTGCCATATTTTACACTTTTTATTCCTTTTTAAAGTATGCTAAAGCGTGGGAAAGACTTTGGAGATAGAAAGAAATTTTAAGATAAAGTTTAAAAAGTCATGGATTGATGATTTTGCAGTTTTTTGGAGACTTATAAAGGCTCACCGTTTAAAATTACTGTTTGCCCTCTTGTGTAGTTTAGCAATATCAGGAATTAACGGTGCCATTGCTTGGTCAGTAAAGCCAGCAATGGATGAAATATTCGTTAAAAAATCCTCTGAATTTTTATATTTAATACCAGTAGGAGTAGTTATCCTCTTTACTTTAAGAGGTATCTTTACCTTTATTAATAATTATTTAATGAGTTCAATAGGAGCAAAAATTGTTAAAACAGTTAGAGACGCTGTTTATGAAAAAATTCTAAAACTCCCTATGTCCTTTTTCTGTAAAGACAGCTCTGGCAATTTAATTTCAAAGGTTTTAAATGATGTGGATCTTCTAAAAGGCACTGTTTCCTATACAATAAAAGATTTTTTTGTGGAAGGGCTTACAGTAATTGTTCTTGCAGGAGTAGCCTTTTATCGTAGATGGGATTTAGCTTTGCTTTCTTTTGTTGTTCTGCCTCTCATGATTTATGCTATAGCTAAGATCGGTGTACGATTAAAAAATATTGGTATGAAGACACGATTGAGAATTGCGAAAGTAACAGCCCTATTACATGAAACTCTGAATGGTATAAAGATAATTAAGGCTTTCACTATGGAACATGACATGATTAAAAGATATAAGAATGCTCTTCAGGAACATTATAGAAATATAATGAGAGAGGTAAGGACGGAGGAATTTTCTAATCTTTTAACAGAGACTATCGCAGGTGTGGGTGTGGCTCTAATTATTTTCTATGGTGGTTTCCTCGTAGTCAATGATAAGATTTCCTCGGGAGATTTTTTCTCCTTTGCAACAGCAGTAATTCTCATGTATACACCTTTAAGAAGACTTAGTCGTGTAAATGCCTCTTTTCAGCTTGGTAGAAATGTTATTGAGCGTCTTAGAGAGGTTATCTTTGTGGAAGAAGAACCAGAAAAAGGTAAGAAAATAGAGATAAAGGGTCATATAGTTTTTAAAAATGTTTCCTTTAGGTATCCCCTTTCAAAAGATTATGCCTTAAAGAATATAAACTTTGAGATTAATCCAGGTGAAACAGTTGCCATTGTAGGTCCCTCTGGTGCTGGCAAAAGCACCATAGCAGACCTTATGGGCGGGTTCTGGTATCCCACAGAGGGTGATATATTAATTGATGGAGTAAGTATAAAAGAATTATCCCTTCATAGTTTGCGTTCCCAAATTGCTCTTGTAACACAAGACATTGTTTTATTTAATGATTCGGTAATCAACAATATAAAATTCGGGAACATAACATCCACAAAAGAAGAAGTTGAAAAAGCTGCAAAAATGGCAGATGCCCATGATTTCATTATGAAGCTCCCTGAAGCTTATGACTCAATGGTAGGAGAAAAGGGAGTTTTGCTCTCTGGTGGGCAAAAACAGAGAATTACTATAGCAAGAGCTATATTAAGAGAACCCAAAATTTTAATATTTGATGAAGCTACAGCATCCCTTGATACAGAATCAGAAGAAAAGATTCAGAAAGCTCTTGAGGAGATGAGAAAAGGGAGAACAACCATAGTTATTGCTCACAGACTTTCAACAATCAAGAGAGCTGATAAAATCATTGTTATGGATAGAGGACAGATTATTGAGCAAGGCTCTCATGAAGAACTTCTCCAAAAAGGAGGGCTTTACAGTGAACTTTGGAGCTTACAGTTCAGTGAGTCTTCATCTTCTTAAATCTCCTATGAAACCAGTAATACTGCTCCGGATAAAGCCTAATTAACTTTTCCAGCAGAGAATTGTATTTTTCAATTAAAATTGTAAGGTTTTTATCAGAAAGACTTTCATCTGACGAATTGTTATTAATTGATAATTCTGGATAAATTATTAGTCTATATTTATCCTTCTCTCTTACTATAAAAACTGGAACAATAGGTGAGTCCTTGCGACGAGCTATTACAAAAGCGCCTTTCTGGCATTGAACATACTTCCCGAAAAACTTTGCATAAACCCCTGGTCTTGCCTGGTCTGCGAGAATGAAGACAATCATGCCTTTATTTAAAGCTTTTATTATCTCTTTTGGAACCTCTTTATCAGAATAAAAAGGAATCGGATGGATGTTATAGGATCTAATCAGATTATATAAAAAATCTTTAGGTAAATACTTGCCTTCTTTAAAGAGAACTGCCACAGGATACCCTTTTTCAGCAAGCCAGGCAGTCATAACAGGCACATTTCCTAAATGTCCACTTAGGGCAATTACACCTTTACCTTTTTTTAATGCATCTTCAAGATATTCAAAACCAGAAACTTCAACCCAGGGATGTATACTTTCTCTGTGTATTACATTGTGAGATATTTCAAAAATCATTAACATTACTGAGTGGAAGAAATTTTTTAGAATTTTTTTTAATTCCTTTTCTGAAGATTCTTCTCCAAAAGATATTTTAAGGTTTTCAAGTGCTATATGTTTCCTTTTCCAAGGAATTAAAAATAAGATATTTCCTAACATTCTGGAAACAGCAGGTAATTGATTTTTTTTTAAACGCTTTCCTAACTTCCAGAATAAGGTTAACATAAATTTAAAAAATATTTTCTTTATAGCTTTATCCATAATGTCTCCAAAAAGTAATTATAATATTGGCTAAATAAATAAATCCAAAATGTTATTTTCAATTCCCTCTAATAATGAGATAAAATATTGAGCATGAATACACTTTTAGTGGTAATGCTGTCTTTTATAATTTTTTTCTTTGCTTTTAGATTGTATGGTAAATACATCTCCAGAGTTTTTAATGAAAATGATAAAAATCCAACTCCAGCCAAGACAATAAATGATGAGGTGGACTATGTTCCCTCAAAGGGACTTGTGGTTTTCTCCCATCATTTTTCCTCCATAGCTGGTGCGGGACCTATAGTGGGTCCTACTGTTGCACTGCTTTATGGCTTTTATCCCACATGGCTATGGATACTCCTTGGTGCTATTTTTATTGGTGCTGTTCATGATAGCGCCTCAATCTTTGTAAGTCTTAGAGAGAAGGGCAGTTCTATTGTTGAAATAGCAAAGAAAACGATGGGGAAATGGGGCTTTACACTTTTTATTGTTTTTGTATTTTTTATGCTCTTACTTGTATGTGCAGCTTTTTTAGACCTTACCTGTGTAGCTTTAACTTCTATGGTCAAACTTAAACTTCTTAATCTTCCAGAAACACAAACACTTTTCCGCACAGTCCTTGAGCCAAAAACCGCTGAGAGTATGGCAGTAGTTGGCGGAATTGCCTCAACCTCTGTGATTATCATCACTGCCTTTGCTCCTTTGATGGGCTATCTTCTTTATAGAAGGAATATGGCAGTTTTTAATGCAGTAATGCTTTCCCTAATTATAATTGTCCTATCAGTGATTATTGGTTTTGCCTTACCTGTAAGATTTTCCCGTGAAACATGGATGGTGCTTGTTTCTTTATACTGTTTTATTGCCTCTGCAATCCCTGTTTGGATAGTGCTTCAGCCACGAGATTTTATTAACTCCTTCTTCCTCTACGGAGGCATTATTGCTCTTATTATTTCAGCTATTATTGGTGGATTAAAGGGCATAGAAGTTACCATGCCGCCATTAAATATTTCAGAAGGCACAGCAAAGCTTGGTCCAATATGGCCTATCCTATTTATTACTGTTGCCTGTGGTGCAATAAGCGGATTTCATACCCTTGTGGGAACAGGCACAACTGTAAAACAACTGTCCCGTGAGTCTGATGCAAGAAGAATCGGCTATGGGGCAATGCTTGTGGAAAGCATTCTTTCAGTGGGAGTTATTGTTGCTCTTGGTGCAGGGCTTGCCTTTGCTGCCTATAAAGAAATTGTTTTCCCGCAGTCAGGAAAATCTAATCCTGTTCTTGCCTTTGCTCTTGGTTCAGGATTGTTCATGGAAAAGGCTTTAGGAATTCCCTCTTATGTGGGGATTATTTTCGGAATTCTCATGATAGAAGGTTTTGTTATAACAACCCTTGATACAGCAGTAAGGCTGGGAAGACTTATCTTACAGGAA
>CAZYLC010000011.1:15865-21078 GCA_964648755.1 uncultured Thermodesulfovibrio sp. | reverse complement strand
TTCTGGAGAAATATCTTTAAGAAACCACCACGCATTATCTTTTCCCGTTTTTTAAACTCCACAATAATCATTGTATCAATGTTTCTACTTGCCTATAAAAATGGCTTTGCAGTTGTATGGCCTGTTTTTGGCTCATCAAATCAGCTTATGGCAGCACTTGCTTTGATAGCCCTATCCCTCTGGCTTACAATGATGCAGAAAAAAAGACTTTTTACAATTCTTCCTGCCCTATTTATGCTTGCTACGACTATTTATTCCCTGGGATTTCTTTTAATAAAAAAATTTATTCCCACAGGAAACTTTCCTTTAGTTGGCATCACCATAATTCTCTTTCTTCTTGCTTGGTTTGTTTTTGGTGTAGCTGTTAGAAAATTTATTGAATACGCAAAAAACAAAGAATTAACGGTTAAGGCATGATAATAATCTGTGGTGCTGGAATTACAGGACTTTCCCTTGCAAGGGAGCTCGTAAGAAAAGGAATTAAGGATATAACAATCATAGAAAAGGAAGCATCCCTTGGCAGACACGCTTCTGGAAGAAATAGTGGAGTTCTTCATGCAGGAATTTATTATACTCCAGACTCCCTTAAGTCTAAGTTCTGCTTACGGGGCAATCTGCTCATGAAGAGGTACTGTAAGGAAAGGGGGCTTACACTTATTGAAAGCGGTAAGGTCATAGTGACCAAGAAAGAAAGCGAAATACCCGTGCTTCATGAACTTTACAGAAGAGCAAAGGCAAATGAAGCAGAAGTTGAGTTTATAGATGAAAAGACTTTGAAAGAAATTGAGCCCTATGCCAAAACCTGTGAGCAGGCTCTGTATTCACCCCTTACAGCAGTAATAAATCCGCAGGAGATACTTGAGAGTTTAGAGAGAGAGTTAGAGAGTGCAGGAGTTAGATTAGAAAAAGGAGTTGTCTTGGAGGGACTCAGGGATAGCAAACTTTTAACAAACAAAGGAGTACTCTCCTATGAACTCTTTATTAATACAGCAGGTTCTCATGCCGACAGAATTGCCCATCTTTTTGGTCTGGCAAAACAATACAGAATTATTCCATTTAAAGGACTTTATAAGAAATTGAAGAAAGAAAAATCATACTTAGTTAAGGGCAATATATATCCTGTGCCTGACATAAAAAATCCCTTTCTTGGTGTTCATTTTACAAAGGTGCATGACGGTACAGTCTATGTGGGACCAACTGCCACACCTGCTCTGGGAAGGGAAAACTATGCTTTGGTTGATGATTTAGGAATTGAGACGTTTAAAATTTTATGGAGAGATTTTTCGCTTTTACTTACTAATAAAAAGTTTAGAAACACAGCTTTAACTGAGATGAAGAAATACTTAACAGCAAATTTCTATAAAGATGTAAAAGACATGATTGAAGGAGTTGAACCAACTGACCTTTTACCTTCCAAGAAGGTCGGCATCAGACCTCAGTTAATTGATATTGACAGAAAGGAGCTTTTGATGGATTTTCTGGTGCTCAAGGATGCGAACACTCTTCACATACTTAATGCAATCTCCCCTGCTTTTACTTCAGCCTTTGCTTTTGCAGAGTATGTTGTCGAAGAATATATATTGGAGAAGAAAGGATGATAAACTGGGCTATTGCACTAAAGAAAGAGTCTTTTCCTAATAATCCGAAGAATTTAGAAATCATTCAGACTCATATTTCTTATGTTTTTATTTCTGATAATGTGGTCCATAAAATTAAAAAACCCGTAAATTTTGGCTTTCTTGATTTCACAACCCTTGAGCTAAGAAAACACTTCTGCGAAAAGGAAGTGGAACTTAACAGAAGACTTTGTCCCGATATTTATCTCGGCGTTGTCCCTATATCAGAGAGAGAAGGAAGTTACTATTTAGAGAGTTCGGAGAATATAGTTGAGTACGCTGTAAAGATGAAAAAACTTCCCATACATGGAATGATGGAAGAACTTATAAGGGAGGGTTCTCTTACTAAAGATCATATAGACCTTATTGTGGACATTCTTGTTCCTTTTTTCAAAAAAGCCCGCACAGGTAAAGGCATTGATGAATACGGCTCAATTGAAACAGTCTCTTTTAACACAGAGGAAAACTTTACTCAGACAAAGGGATATGTGGGACGGGCAATAAACAGATGGAGATATAGTGAGATTATAGAATGGACAAGGTCATTTTTAAAGAAAAATAAAGCCTTATTTGAATCCCGCATAAGCGGAGGCTTTATCCGTGAGGGACATGGAGACCTTTACTCTGCCAATATATGCTTTGACGACCTAAAGAAAGTCTACATCTTTGACTGCATAGAGTTTAATGAAAGATTTAGGTGTGGGGATGTTGCCTCTGACATAGCCTTTTTAAGGATGGATCTGGATTTTCATGGGCTTAGTGAGCTTTCAGATTATTTTGTAAACTCCTATGTAGAAAAGTCTGGCGATAGGGATTTATTGAAAGTTCTCAACTTTTACAAATGCTATCGTGCTTACGTAAGAGGGAAAATTGGCTGCTTTACCTCCGATGACCAAGCTTTGTCAGAAGAGAAAAGAAAAGAGGCACTTGATACAGCCCGCAGATACTTTGACCTTGCCTATCTCTATGCAGAGAGAAAGCCAAAAGTTTTTGTAGTTTTCGGACTTTCAGGAACAGGCAAATCAACCCTTGCCAGAGCACTCGCCAAAGAAACCCTTGCAGAATGGATTCCTTCAGATATTGTAAGAAAAAGCCTTTTAGGCATTGCACCGACAGATCATCATTATGAACCCTTTGAAAAGGGAATTTACAGTAGAGAATACACTGAGAAAACCTATACAAAAATGGTTGACCTTGCAAAGGAGGCACTTTTAAAAGGTAGAGACGTAATACTTGATGCCACTTTCCGCGACAGAGCCTATCGGGAAAAAGTAGCCCAAGACCTAAGCTTTATCGATGTTTACTGGATTTGGTGCTTTGCCGATGACAGTGTTTTAAGGGAGAGATTTATGAGGCGTAAGGAATCGGAAGACATCTCCGATGCCCGCTGGGAGATATATCTTGCCCAGAAAGAAAAATTTGAAGCTCCCGACGAAGTTGACCCTCAAAAACTTATTAAGCTTGATACCTCAGAGGGAGTAGATTTGGTTGATAAAGTGATTGAGAGAGTTTATAATAAATGTAATTTTTGATGGAGTAGTCCATGAAAGAGTCTGTTAAGGAACTTAGCACTCAAGAGATAATGAAAATTTTAAAGGATCAATTTGATAAACTCTCTTCATTTGGAGTTAAAAGAGTAGGATTATTTGGCTCATTTGCCTCAGCAAAACAGAGTTCAAGAAGTGATATAGATTTATTTGTTGAATTTGAAAAACCTTCTCTTGAGAATTTCATGGGCTTGGTAAGATTTTTAGAAAAACTATTCAGAAGGAAAGTAGATATTTTCACTCCTGCTGGCTTAGAAAGTATAAGAATAGAAGACATAAAAGAAAATATCAAACAAAGCATAATTTATGTCAGCAAGAACTGATAAAGAATTTCCGCTTGATATTCAGGAGGCAATAAGAAGAATTAATCTGTATACTTCAAGCCTGACCTAGGACGAATTTTTTGAAAGTATTCAAATACAGGATTATTCATTTTTATTTTGGCGTAAATCTGGATATAGTTTGGGACACTATAAAGGAGAAATTACCGATGCTGAGTGCAGAGGTGATAAAAATTTTAAATTCAGAGGGGTTAAGGAGTTGAGAGTTTATAGAGTAAGAGAGTTAAGGAGGGATCGGGACATCAGATGCCAAACAACTTTTTAGACATAAAAACTCTTGAAAACTGGCTTTGGTAGGCTGCCTGTAGTATCCGTGGAGAGATTGATGCACCCAAATACAAGGACTACATCCTTCCGCTCATATTTATCAAAAGGCTTTCCGATGTCTTTGACGATGAACTTAATACCCTCTCTGAAAAATTTGGCAGTCCTGAAAAAGCAGAAAAGCTTATTGAGATAGACCACAGCCTTGTCCGATTCTATCTTCCAAAGAAGGCAAGATGAGAAAACATATCAAAACAAACCACAGGCTTAGGGGAATACTTAACCGATGTAGTCAGAGCAATTGCAAGAGAAAACCCCAAACTTCAAGGCGTTATTGACATAGTTGATTTTAATGCCACAACTGCTGGGCAGAGGGTCATAAGTGATGAGAGTCTGAAAAGATTAATAGAGATTCTTAGTAGATATCGTTTAGGGCTTAAGGATGTAGAACCAGACATCTTTGGTAGAGCCTATGAGTATCTTTTAAGAAAGTTTGCAGAAGGCTCAGGTCAGTCAGCAGAAGAGTTTTACACACCAAAAGAAGTTGCCATAATGATGTCCTACCTATTAGACCCTGAGCCAGGGCAGGAAGTTTATGACCCCTGTTGTGGTTCTGGAGGGCTCTTAATAAAAACATTCCTCCGATTTAGAGATAAATATGGGCAGGATACTACCCATGCGCCTCTAAAATTTTATGGTCAAGAGATACTTCCCTCAACCTTTGCAATGGCAAGAATGAATGCCTTTATCCATGATATGGAGGCAGATATTGCCATTGCTAATACAATGGAAAGACCAGCTTTCTTAAACAGCGATGGTTCACTTAAAAAGTTTGACCTTGTTACTGCCAATCCAATGTGGAATCAGAAATTTAAGCAGTCAACCTATGAAAATGACCTATATAATAGATTTATATTTGGCTACCCTCCTGAAAGCTCTGCTGATTGGGGCTGGATACAGCATATGTATGTAAGTCTAAAGGACAATGGTCGCATGGCTGTGGTTATTGATACTGGAGCAGTCTCTCGTGGAGGTGGAACAAGTGGGAAAAACCGTGAAAGAGATATTCGCAAAGCCTTTGTTGACAGCGACCTTATTGAAGCAGTGATGCTTCTTCCTGAAAACCTCTTCTACAACACCACAGCACCGGGCGTAATTATTGTTATAAACAAAAATAAGCCACAAATTGAAAACCGCAAATCCCAGATTCTTCTGATTAATATTTCAGACCTTTATGAAAAGGGAAGACCTAAAAATTACCTTCCAGATAGCACCATTCAAAAGGTTTATGAGATTTACAAAGATTGGAAAGAGGAAGAAGGAATAAGCAGAATTATCACCACAGACGAAGCAATAGGCAATGACTACAACCTCAGCCCCTCTCGTTATGTGTCAAAAAACAATCAGGACGAAGTCTTGCCTCTGGATGAGGCTACTGATCCCCC
>CAZYLC010000011.1:0-15855 GCA_964648755.1 uncultured Thermodesulfovibrio sp. | reverse complement strand
AAAAGCGATAGCTGAAGTTTTGCAGACAATTCAGGAAGCCAAGGAGAAGACTGAGGCGGTTATAAAAGCCACTAAAGAGCTCAAAAAATCAATGATGAAGCATTTGTTTAGTTATGGAGTGAATGGAGTTCATAGAGTTGATAGAGTTAGGGAGTTGAGGGGTGGATGTAGGATAAGGAGGTTTGAGGATATTCAGGCGTGGCAGAGGGAGAGAGAGTTCGGCTCAGAAAGGTATTCTGTTCAAGATCCGATTATTAGATATGTCTGCGAGCAATCGGCAGAGTATCAGACCCGTGAGGGCGAGAGATTTCTTTTAAATCTCGGATGGGAGTATGTATCGCCTAAAGAGGCATTGAGCCTAAGAGGTGATGAAAGAGGCTTTGTTTTTAGAGATACTCTCCCCTCTCAACTCATTAAACTCAAAAACTTCATAACTTCCGAACTCATTGACGAATTGATAAAGAAAATTGAGAGAATCCCTGCAAGTATTGAGGGGAATTTCATTTCCTGGGAATATTTGAAGGGATTAAGAACTGTTTTTGTGCCAGCAGAAAAAAGAGAAAGAAATGTTAGGCTAATAGATACTGAAAATATTGAAAATAACACTTTCCATGTGACTGATGAATTTGTCTTCACCAATGGAACAAAAACAATAAGGCTTGATTTGGTTTTTCTCATTAACTGAATCCCTCTGATTCTGGTTGAGACAAAGGCATCCCATAAAATAGATGGGCTTTCTGAGGCATTGGAGCAAATAAGAAGATATCACAGAGACTGCCCCGAGCTTTTGGCTTTGATGCAGATTTACTCTATAACTCACCTTATAAAGTATTACTACGCTGCCACTTGGAATACATCCATTAAGACACTTTTTAATTACAGGGAAGAAGTGCAAGATGATTTTGAAAAAGTTGTAAAGACTTTTTTTGATAAATACAGAATCATAAAACTTCTTGAGGATTTTATCATTTTTACTCGTCAGGATGATGAGCTAAAGAAGGTAATACTAAGACCTCATCAGATTCGGGCAGTTCATAAGATTATTGAGAGAGCCTCTTCTGAGAAAAAGCGTGGTTTAATCTGGCACACTCAGGGCTCAGGAAAGACATATACAATGATAGTTGCAGCCCAGAAAATAATGGAAAATCCTCTTTTTGATAATCCCACTGTAATAATGCTTGTTGACAAGAATGAATTGGAAAGCCAGCTTTTTGGAAATATTAAGGCTTTAGGAATTGAATCATTTACAGTTGCTGAGACAAAGGAACACCTAAGAAGCCTTCTTCAAAGTGATAAACGTGGCTCGATAGTCTCTATGATACATAAATTAGAAGGAATGCCAGCAGATGTGAATACCCGAGAAAATATCTTTCTTCTTGTTGATGAAGCCCACAGGACTACGGGAGGAAAGCTCGGTAATTTTTTAATGGGTGCTTTACCTAATGCTACTTATATTGGTTTTACAGGTACTCCAATTGATAAAACTTCCTATGGACAGGGCACATTTATTATCTTCGGCAAAGATGACCCACCAAGAGGCTATCTTGACAAATACTCTATTGCCGAATCCATAGATGATGGCACAACTGTTCCACTTCATTACTCTCTTGCATCGAATGAATTAATCGTTGATAAGCAGCTTCTTGAAGAGGAGTTTTTAAATTTAAAGGAGGCTGAAGGAATAAGCGATATTGAATCACTGAATAAGGTTTTGGAGAAAGCAGTGAATCTTAAAAAAATGCTTAAGAGCAAAGAGAGAGTTGAGAAGGTCTCAAGATACATTGTTGAACATTTTAGGGAATATGTGGAGCCAATGGGATATAAGGCATTTCTCGTTGCCGTTGACCGTGAAGCCTGTGCACTATACAAGGAAGAGCTTGATAAACTTCTGCCAACTGAATATAGCAGAGTTGTATATAGTCCTTATTATAACGATTCACCTGAACTTTCAAAATATCATCTGAGTGCAGAAGAGGAAAAGAGAGTAAGAAAGGCATTCAGAAACCCGAAGGAGTTGCCAAAAATTCTAATCGTGACAGAAAAACTTATTACAGGATTTGATGCACCAGTTCTTTATTGTATGTATTTAGACAAGCCCATGCGTGACTATGTTCTGCTTCAAGCTATTGCAAGGGTTAACAGACCCTATGAGGATGAGGAAGGAAGAAAGAAGCCCTTGGATTTGTCCTTGATTTTGTTGGAATCTTTGACAATCTTGAAAAGGCTTTATCCTTTGATTCTTCAGACATTGAAGGATTTTCAGGAGACAAAGCAGTTGATAGGGTTTTGGAATACTTTATGGATGAGGAAAAGAGACAGGATTACTATCTCTTTTTCAGGGAGTTGCAGGATACCTATGAGGTGCTCTCTCCCGATGCTTTCCTAAGGGAATATCTGAGTGATTTTGAGACTCTTGCAAGAATTTACAGGATACTGAGAGAGGCATTTGAGACAAAAACCCCTGTTGACAGAGATTTTGCCAGAAAGACTGCCAAGCTCGTTTCAGAACATACTAAAACAGGCGTTATAAAACCAGCCCTGGAAGTTTATGAGATTAATGAACACACATTAGCACACCTTGAAAAAAGTAAAGCCTCTGACAGAGAGAAGATTTTCAATATCATAAAGAGCATTGAAAAAACTTTGAATACAAAGGGTAAATCTGCACCCTATTTAATATCCATTAAGGAAGGCTTACCTTCAGCATGGAACTTTTAAATATGCCGAAAGAGGCACGTTACAAAATAATCATCCATGAACTTCTTCATCTTAGATATCCAAATCATGGGAGAATGTTTAATTTGATGTTGAGGAATTATTCAAAAAGGCTTTCTGCGGGGTGAGGGTTTTATAAAAAGCCTTCATTTTTAAATAGAGTTCATTTAATTCTCTTTCAGGAACTGAGTCCCAGACAATGCCGCAGCCTGCGTAGTAGGAAAGGTGATTATCAATGCCTACCGCAGTTCTTATTAAAACTGACAGAGTAAAATCTATTTCCTTTCTAACCAAGCCCGCTGCTCCACAGTAGTAGCCACGGGCATGGGGCTCAAGAGTATCAATCATTTCCACAGCCTTTCTCTTTGGTGCTCCTGTTACTGAGGCTGGAGGAAAGGTCTTTTTTATTATGTCAATTAGTGATTTCTCTGTAATTCCTTCAACAGTAGAGTGCATCTGATAGAGGGTTCTGTATTTTGTGATTTTAAAAAGCTCTGATACTTTTACACTTCCAATTTCAGCAATTCTTCCAATATCATTACGCATCATGTCTGTAATCATCAGGTTTTCTGCTTTGTCTTTATCACTATTTTGAAGTAATGTCAGAGATTTGGAAGTTCCCTTTATTGGTTTGCTGATGATTCTATTACCTAATTTTTCTAAAAAAAGCTCCATTGAGCCAGAGAGGATGAAGAATTCTTCAAGATTTAGAAAAAATCCGTATGGAACAGGTTGATTTTTGTAGAAATTGAAAAATAAACTCACTGGGTCACCGTTAAACTCAAAATCAAAACGATTTGTAAGATTGACTTGATATACAGTGCCCTCTTCGATAAGTTTGCGAACTTTTTGAACTCTTGAGATAAACTCTCTGTCTTTTAAGCTCATGCCGCATGGCAGTAAATTATATTTACCATCTATTTCATTGATTTTTTTAAATTTCTTTATCTTGACAACTATCACTGCTGGCAGTTCTGTGCTTTTCAAATTCAAACATAGGGTTTCACCTGAAAGGTCATAGGAAAAAATAACAAAGCTCGGTGGTTTAATGTCCTCTATTTCACAAAGACAATGATAAAATCTAACCTCTTCAATCTCTGCCTCAAAAAATCCCTTTTTACTAAGCCAACTGCCACAGAGGATTAACATTTAGGGGGAGTTTTCCTCCTCAATGATGGAGTTTATAGAGTTAGTGAGTTCGGGAGTTATAGAGTAAGTTTTATTTTCAAACTGGACTACTGGTAATGCTCCGATAAGGCTATTTGTGATAAAAATGGCTGAGGCATTATATAGGTCATTTACAGTTAATCTTTCTTCCTTCACGTTCATCTTTTCAATCAAAATCTCCAATGTTGTACCCATCAATAGTCCACATTCACTGGCAGGGGTAAGGAGTTTATTGTTCCTGACTATCAAAATATTTGAAGCTGAACACTCTGTTATCTCCTCTCGTTCGTTCAACATGATTGCATCATCAAATCCATTTGATAGAGCCTCTCTTTTTGCAAGAATGTTTGTAAGATAGTTCATTGTCTTGTGATAGATGACTGGATTTTTGCTATGTCTTTTTATGTTTGAAAGGCAGAGTTTTTTCGGATTAGTATCGGGAACAAAATCTTTCACAATAACTAAAATTTCCGAATCTTGAGGATGGGAGTAATAAAGAGCATCTCCCATTGAAAACAGACAAAATTTTACATAGAGATTTTTTCTTCCTTCTATCTTTTTCTCTATATCCTGACAGAAAGTTTCATAATCGGGGCAGGGAATGTTAAAAAAATTTGCTGAAATTTTAAGCCTCCTGTAGTGTCTGAAAAGTTTGGCTGTTCTACCACGCCAAAGTATTGTCTCAAAAAGACCTTCACCAAATAAAAGAGTTCTATAATCCACGATAAAATTTATTTTGTCTCCGGGAAAAGAGCGGAAAGCTGAATGCAGGATTTTCCCTCAAACTTTCCGCCTTCTTCAATGGAAATTTTTATTGTAAATATTTCGCCTGTTACACTGCCTTTATGGGTGATTGTAATGATTTCTGAGGCATTTATGGTTCCATTAACATTTCCATTCACAACAATACCTCTACAACTGATATTTCCTATAATTTTTCCTGATTCTCCAACAGATATCCAGTCTGCTTTGATTGTTCCTTCAACTGTTCCATCAATCCTTATGCTGCTATTTGAGGTTATCTCTCCGTTAATATAAGTTTCAGGACCTATGACTGTCTCCATTTTTTGCTGTTTTTTAAAAACCATTATATTTTCTCCTTCAGATAAGGTAAAGGATTGATAGGTGTATTATTTTTCCATACCTCATAGTGAAGATGAGGTCCTGTAGTTGTCCCTGTACTGCCTGATAAAGCTATAATATCACCTCTTTTTACCCTTTGTCCTACATTGATAAGATTTTTTGAATTATGGGCATATATAGTTGCAAAGCCATATCCATGCCTTATTATTACTACATTTCCGTTTCTCTCCTGATATCCTGAAAAAACAACTATACCATCTGCGGTTGCTCTGACCTCTGATCCTGTGGATACAGAGATGTCTATTCCTGTGTGAAACTCTTCATTTCCAGTTTTTGGATGTTCTCTCATGCCAAAATAAGAAGTTATTGTACCATTGACAGGCAATCCAAGGGGAGTTGCTCTGTATAAATCCTGTTGCTCAGAGAGAAACTTTTTTATTTCACTAACAGTATTTATTGCTTCTTCAGCATATTTTTTTAATTCCTCTAAGTTAATATCTCCTGAGGGATTGATTTTAACCTGTTCAAGGATTTCTTTTTTAGATTTTAGAGAAAAAATTTTATTAAGCTCTTCTTCTGCTTTTTTTAGAGAGATAATGGTTGTTCTTAGTTCATTGAATCTGTCCATTATAGAGTTAAATTTCTGTTTCATCTGATAATACTCAAAAGAGTTTACTGCTATCGAAAATACATAAACATTGAAGGCCGTAAGCAAACAAATAAATAATAAAATAAAGGAAAAAGGTATTTTTAATCCATATACCTTAGTTTTTCCATGGGGAATAAACATTATCGTTACAGGAGAGAAAATTTTTGAAAGGATTTTTTTTAGTTTATACACAGAGACCACCTGTCCTGAAAAATTTTTAGATAAAATATTATTTCAGATTTTTACTCAATATGCAAGTCTAAAAATTTTTTAAATCTTGTTTAATTTTTCCAAAGCTTAATATAATAAGTTAATGATTAAAAATACCTTTATACTTCTTGATGGAATTGGTGAAAAAAGAGAAAGAAGGCTCTGGAAAGAGGGAATACTCACTTGGAATGACTTCTTTAATTGCGATGTAGTCTTGGACATTGATTGTGACAGAAAGAAAATTTATGATGATTTTCTTCATAAAGCTTTAGAAGCTCTTTACTGTAAAAATTGCTGTTTTTTTTCAGAAAAATTAAAAAAAAGGGAACACTGGCGGCTTTTTGATGAATTTTTAAATGATTTAGTATGTCTTGATATTGAAACCAATGGTCTTATCCCTGAAAAAGGTGGATATGTCACGGTTGTAGGGCTTTATTCCCTAAATGGATATAGAGCATTGGTAAGAGGAGAAAATTTATCAGAAGAATCTCTTCAAGAGGCTTTGGATGAATATAAATATTTAGTTACTTTCTATGGAAGCATCTTCGACATACCTTTTTTAAAGAAAGAATTTCCTAATTTACAAATTGATTTTATTCCTCATTTTGATCTATTCTGGGCAGGTAAGAGATTGGGAATTCAGGGAGGTCTCAAGAAACTTGAAACTCTTTTCCTCATTGAAAGAGAAGATGAGCTTAAGGGATTGAATGGTTATGATGCAGTAAAATTCTGGAAGGCTTACTTAAGTGGAAATACTGAGAGCCTGGATCGGCTCATTTCTTATAATAGAGCTGATACGGAGAATTTATTTAAGATTGCTAAGATTTTTTATGATATGTTACGCTCTCAGGCAGGAATAGAAGAGTTCATGGGTAATGGAACAAAGAGAACTACTCAAAAAGTTTCTTAACTTCTGTCTTACAGAAAAAGCCCTCTCTATTAACACTATAAAATCTTATGAAAATGACCTAAAGGCTTTTATAAATTATCTGGAGGAAGAGAAGCTTTACCTATTAAACTGTAAAAAAGACGATATAATGCATTATCTTTTAACTTTGAAAGAAAAGGGCTATAGCTCAGCATCTATTGCAAGGATACTTTCATCGCTAAAACAATTTTTTAGATTTCTTATTTTTGACAGTAAAATAGATAGTGATCCAGTAGAAGGATTTAAATCTCCAAAACTCTGGCTAAGGCTTCCAAAGGCGCTCGACATGGAAGAAATGAAAAAATTACTTCAAATTATCCTTAGCAGTAAGTATTTCCAGAGAGACATTGCTATGCTTGAGTTGATGTATGCCTGTGGATTAAGAGTTAGTGAACTTGTGAGACTAAAAATGAGCGATTTAAACTTTGAAGCGGGGTTTATAAGAGTAAGAGGAAAGGGAGACAAAGAGAGAATTGTTCCTGTTGCTCAAAGAACATTAGAGAGAATTAAAAAATATCTATTAGAACTTAGACCTAAATTACTAAAGAAAAGGGCCTCTGATTTTCTTTTTCTTAATAATCGTGGACAGGCTATGACAAGGCAAAGATTTTGGCAGAATTTAAAGGCAATGGGAAAGCTTGCAGGAGTGAATGTAACACCCCACATGATAAGGCACAGTTTTGCAACCCATCTTCTCGAAGGTGGTGCAGATTTAAGGTCTTTGCAAAAAATGCTTGGTCACAGTGATATATCAACAACACAAATTTATACAAAAGTTTCAATGGACAGGCTTCGGAAAGAGTATCTTAAACACCACCCAAGAGCAAAGTAAGGTTATTTATCATTTTTAAGCCATACAACTCTTTGAGGGAAGGGAATCTCTATGCCCTCCTGCCTGAAGCGTTTAAAAATTCTTTTCCTTAGTTCATGCTGAACAGGATATTGATAAGAAACTTCCTGTATTTGACAGACAATGGTAAAATCAAGAGAACTCTCACCAAATCCGGGAATGAATCTTACCAATGGCTCAGGTTCTTTGATTAACCCGGGAATTTCTTCAACAGCCTTTTTTAGTTCTTCAAGCAATATTCTTTCAACTTTTTCAGGGTCTACAGAATAACTTACACTTATAGGAATCTGTAAAGACATTCTTTTTTCAGGGAGAAAGTAGTTAACAACAATGCTCTGGGAAAGTTTACTGTTAGGAATTACTATCATATTATTAGGAATCATTCTAATTCTTGTTGTCCTCCAAGAAATATCCTCTACGAAGCCTTCTTGTCCGTTTTCAAGACGAATAAAGTCTCCAACTCTTACTGTTTTTTCTGCCATAATGTGTATGCCTGCAAACAAATTCTCAAGAGTGTCTTTAAGTGCCAGCGCAACGGCTAATCCACCTATTCCAAGAGCTGTTATCAAGGGCGCTATGGAAATACCGAAAATATTAAGGATTATTATAAAACCAATTAAATAGACAGCTCCTTTAATTATTGTATTTAAAAGACCGGTTGATTGAACAGAAACTGATGAGCGTTCTACATACTGAATGAAAATTCTATTAATAATATTTGCAGCAGCGACAGTGATTGATAATATTATTAATACATGAATTGCCTTTATTACATAAGAGGTGTATTTTGAGGGAATTTCTGAGCTTTCAAGTCCGATATAAAGAGCTATACCAATGCACCAGAAAACTGAAGGGAGTTTAATTGTATTGATTATTAAATTGTCTATGCTTGTCTTTGTTTTTTTAGCCCAGTGATGGAGTACTTTAAATAGAAAGAATCTAATGAGCAGTAAAATCCCTGTTGAAGCTAATACTACAATAGAGGAAATTAGAACTTTTTCAATATTCATTAAATTATTTTAAATCTACCATAACTTTATCAGTAGCTGTATAGTTAGCAAGAGCTTCATAGACATCTTCTGCTGTTACTATATTCCCTCCTGGTCTTCCATAAAGATAAACTTTAGCCATACCATTTACTGCAAGTTTTACATCTTCAACCATCTGTCCGGCATTAAACTCAACAACAATAAATTTTTCAATTTCCTGAGCAAGCTGTCTGATTGTTTCTTCAGGAAAAGGGAAAAGGGTAATAGGTCGTAAAAGTCCAATTTTTATGCCTTCCTGTCTTAGTTTTCTTATGGCAGAAAGGGAAATTCTTGCAGCAGAACCGAAGGCTACAACTACAACTTCTGCATCATCTAAAAAATAAGTTTCATATCTTAATTCTTTTTCTTTCCAAAGTTTATACTTTTCCTGTAGTTTCCAGTTGTGTTTTTCTAAAGCTCCCTCACCCATAAGAAGAGTTCTTATAAATCTTGATGGTCTTCCTTTTGCACCAGTTAAAGCCCATGAGGATTTGTCAAAAGTTTTCAATTCTGGAACTACTGGTAGTATAGGTTCCATCATCTGGGCAATAACTCCATCTCCGAGAATCATTACAGGATTTCTCAATTCATCAGCCTTTTCAAAGGCAAGAATTGTATAATCCCACATTTCCTGAACGCTAAAGGGAGCATACACTAAGAGATGATAATCCCCGTGTCCGCCACCTTTTACTGCCTGAAAGTAGTCTGCTTGGCTTCCTGAAATATTTCCGAGCCCTGGTCCACCACGCATCATATTTACTATAACTGCGGGAAGCTCAGCTGATGCCATATAGGATATTGCTTCTTGTTTAAGGCTTATGCCTGGTGAGCTTGAAGAAGTCATTACTCTTACTCCGCAGGCAGAAGCTCCGTAAATCATGTTTATTGCTGCAATTTCGCTTTCAGCCTGAATGAAGACTCCGCCAACCTCTGGTAATCTTTTTGATAGGTATTCAGGAATTTCATTTTGAGGAGTTATGGGATAACCGGCATAAAATTTTAATCCTGCTTTTATTGCTGCTTCAGCTACAGCTTCGTTTCCCTTCATTAAGACTTTATTCATCCTTACCTCCATAAAGGCTGTTTTACAATTTTTTATTTTAACACATTATTGATATAATGAAATATGAAGCTTAAATCCTGCATATTAACTTTTTTATTTCTTCTCCTTTTAGGATGTGCAACCATGCCAAGGCCATTACAAGAGACTCCTGCTTTGAGATGTGTTCCCTTTGTAATAGTTAAGAAAAATCCAGACAAATATTTAGATGTCTCTCTTTTATGGGGTGGAAGAATTACAAACTGCGCAAATACCGAAGAAGGAACCCTTTTTGAAATACTTCATCTTCCCCTTGAAAGAGATGTCTATCCTTCTGAAACTGATATTTCTGAGGGTAGGTTTATCGCTAAATCTAAAAATTTCCTTGACTGTGCTGTTTACACAAAGGGAAGATATATAACAGTTGTAGGTAAATTTAAGGGGTTAATGGAAGGTAAAATAGATCAAATGCCTTACACTTTTCCTGTAATTGAAACACAGGCAACCTATCTATGGAAAAAGAGAGTTCCAACATATCATTATCCTTACTGGCGTCCTTCTATCTGGTTTTGGTATGGAAGTCCTCACTGGTGGTTTGAATACGGTCCTTGGTAGATGGCAAGAATTAGGATACTTCCCGAATCTCTCGTTGGCAAAATTGCTGCAGGGGAGGTAATAGAAAGGCCTGCTTCTGCTCTTAAAGAACTTATTGAAAACTCAATTGATGCAGGTGCAAAGTCAATACAAATCTATATAAGAGAATACGGAACTGCCCAGATAAAGGTAGTTGATGACGGAGAGGGAATCATTTCAGAAGATGTCTTCTTAGCCTTTCAAAGACATGGAACAAGTAAAATAGAAAAGGAGCAAGACCTCTTTAATATCAAAACGCTTGGATTTAGGGGAGAAGCTCTATATTCTATCGCTCAAGTTAGTAAGCTAAGGATTACCACACAGCATAAGCAAGAGAAGACAGGAACAGAGATTTATTTAGTTGGTGGTAAGATGATTGAGAATAAGCCAGTAGTAACAAAGGGAACAACAATAGAAATAAAAGACCTTTTTTTCAATACTCCTGTTAGAAAAAAATTTCTTAAATCTCCCTTCACTGAAAAGGCGCACATAATAGAGACGGTTCAGAATTATGCTCTTGTTTATCCTGAAATATCATTTTATCTAAATATAGATGGTCAGGAGATTTTTAACACTCCAATGGTAGAGTCCCTTAAAGATAGGATTTTACAGGTTTTTGGTTTAGAATTCCTGGATAAAGTCAAATCTAAAACTCTCTCACAGGGACAATATAGGTTAGAACTTTTCTGGGGTGGGGAGGAATTGTCAAGAAGACAGAGAACAAAACAACTTATTTTCATAAATAGACGTCCAATAAGGGATTCTATAATTGTTAACACTCTTTATAAGGCTTTTCAGGTAAAGGAAAATCACCCTCAGTTTTTATTTTTCCTTAATATTCCACCTGAAGATTTTAATGTCCATCCAACAAAAAGGGAAGTGAGATTTCGTGATATACCTAAGATTACAGAGCTAATTTTTAAAATAGCAAAACCTGAAAAGTCCTTATTAGTATCAGAAAATCCTGTTGAATGGAGGAGCGATTTAAATTACCTATCTTCTTTTAGTCAATCTTCTTTTTTTGATACACAGCCTGATTTTAACAGGGAAGAGGTTTTTCATTTTTTAACAATTGGGGATGCTATTGTTGCACTGCAGCAACCCGAAGGCATACTTTTTGTTGATTATCATGCAGCCCATGAAAGAGTGAGTTTTGAAAAAATTTTGAAAGGAATGCCTGAAAATACTTTAAAGCTTGTTTTCCCGCAAGTAATAAATCTTAATCCTCAGGAATATGCCATAATTAAAGAAAATATTCATGTTCTTAATGAACTGTTCATAGAGACAGAAGATTTTGGTAAAAATTCAATAATTATAAGAAGCATTCCAGACATCCTAAAAAATGTTGATATCCCAGGCATAATTGAAAGCATAGCCTCCACAATAAAAGAAGATACAGAAAAACCAGATTTTACATATATAAAAGAGAAAATAGCCGCCACTATTGCTTGTCACAGTTCACTGCGGGCAAATAATAAAATAAATTCCCTTGGAATAAAGGCATTATTACAGGAGCTTGAAAAGACATCTGATCCAGACCACTGCCCGCATGGAAGACCAACAAGAAAGTTTATACCCCTAAAAGAAATAAAAAGTTGGTTTTCAAGATAACTCCTTCTAATTGCATCAATTTGCAACTTTTTCTTATCATATTAAGATGTCAAAATTATATCTTTCGGGAAATGAGGCAATTGCCTACGGTTTAATTCAAGCTGGAGTCAGATTTATCTCGGGATATCCAGGAACGCCTTCAAGCGAAATAATACCTGCATCACAAAAGTTAATGAAAGAAAAAAGCATCAAAGCATTTATAGATTGGGGAATAAATGAAAAGGTAGCCTATGAGGTTGCCTTTTCGGCAAGTCTTACAGGGATTAGTTCTGCAGTGACAATGAAGCAAGTAGGTCTTAATGTGGCAATGGACCCCTTTATGAACTCTGCCTATGTGGGAACAAACTCTGCTATGGTTGTTGTAAGCGTAGATGACCCTGGACCACATTCTTCTCAAACTGAGCAGGACAGCCGCCTTTGCGCAATGGCTGCAAAAATTCCTGTTCTTGACCCTTCAACAGTTCAGGAAGCCTATGAATTTGCAAAAAAAGCAGTTGAGCTAAGTAAAAAGTATGGAATACCAGTTATGCTTCGAAGCACAACAAGAGTTTCTCACGGACGGGCTGACGTGGAGATTAAGGGGGATTTTGTAGAGGAACCGATTGATGCTCAATTTAAACTGATGAAAGAGTGGGACAACAAACTCAGTCGCTATGCTGCTACTCCCCGTCAAAGACTTATGCTTCATGCTGCTTTAAATGAAAAGATTGCTGAAATAGAAAGGGAAAATGAACCTAAACTCTTTTTTAAAGGCGATATGCTCATCATTTCAAGTGGAGCAGTTTTTTCTTATATTTATGAGTTGATTGAAGAATACGGTTTACAAAATAAGTTGACTTTAGCTAAGGCAGACATGCCCTATCCACTTAAAATGTTTGATTTTTCAGGTTACAGTAGAGTGATTACCATAGAGGAGTCTATGCCTGTCATAGAATTACAAATATGCACTGAAGGTAGAAGAAACGGGATTGTGCCAAATCAAGGAGAGCTTACTCCTGAGGTATGTGAGGAGATTTTAGAAAGAATTGGATTAATAAAGCGAAGCAAAACCATAACTGTTCCTCCACTCAAAAGACCATCTCTTTGTCCAGGCTGTGCTCACAGAATTGCTCTTTATTCGGTAAAAAAGGTTTTCGGGAAAAAGGCTATCTATGCAGGAGACATAGGCTGTTACACCCTTGCCCTTAACTTTGGAGTTACAGATACAGTTTTATGTATGGGAGCAAGTTTATCCTTTGGTTTTGGCTTTAAAAAAGCCTTTACATTAGCTGGGAAAGAGCAGGATGTGATAGCAATAATTGGAGATTCTACCTTTTTTCATACAGGAATTCAACCTTTAGTTGATGCAGTTCACTACAGAGTGCCTTTTTTAACTGTCATACTTGACAACAAAACTGTAGCAATGACGGGAAATCAGAAAACCCTTTCTGATGCAATAAGTTCCTCAGGTGAACAGGTAACGCCAATCTCAATTGAGAATGTTGTGAAAGGTATTGGAGTTAATTTTGTTCAGACTGTTGATTCCTATAATTTTGAAACTTCACTAAAAATTTTAAAGGAAGCAAAGAGGTTTCTCAAGGACAAAAACGAGCCAGCAGTGATAGTTTTCAGGCACCTCTGTATAAACACAAAGGAAGGATTAACTGCTAATCCGCAGTATAATGTGACCATAGATAAAAAGCTTTGTAAAGGCTGTAGATTATGTATTACAGAGTTTGAATGTCCAGCGATGGTATTCAATGAAGAAGAGAGTAAAGCAGAGATTGACCATACACTCTGTATAGGATGCGGATGTTGTGTTCATGTCTGTCCAACAAAAGCTATTCGTTTGATATAATAGAGAGCTATGAAACTCGTAATACTTGGTAAAGGTGGGCAGGGCGTTATATTTTTTTCAAGAATTATTGCACAGGCAGCAATCAATAAAGGACTTTCTGTTCGCTCAACAGAGATAAAAGGGATGGCAAAAAAAGGAGGCGCTGTCGAGATTCAGATGAAAATTGACGAGGGCATGAGCGGGCTTGTAAGAAGAGGAACAGCAGATATGATAATAGTTTTAAGTGAAGATTTATTGCCTTATGCAAAAACTTTCGGTGAAAATATATTTACTTTTACTCAGGATGAAATAAAAACCGCAGTCTCAAAGGTGCCTGCGAGGTATGTTAATACTTTTTTGCTTGGAGTTTTTGTAAAGAAGACATCTTTCCTTAAATGTGAAGATTTCACAAATATTCTTGATGAGGAAAATAAAAAATCTTTCATAAAGGGGTGTGAACATGTTCAATCCTGAAAAAGAAAAATTGTCAAGAGAGGAAATTGAAAAAATACAAATTACAGGTCTAAGAAAAACTCTAAGATTTCTCAAAAACTCACGTTCCAAGTTAAAAGAAAAATATCAGGGAATAGAGCCTGAAGACATCCAAAGCCTTGATGACCTTAAAAATCTTCCCTTTATAACAAAGGATGACTTAAGAGACTGCTATCCTTTTCAGCACATTGCTGTTGACCCATCAGATTGTGCAAGAATGCATATGAGTTCTGGTACAACGGGTGTGCCAGTAATAAATGCCATGACAAAGGGAGATATTGCCCAGTGGGGAGAGATTATGGCAAGATGTTTGGCTACTGCTGGATTGACTGAGAAGGACAAGATTCAGATTATGCCTTCCTTTGGACTTTTCAATGGTGGTTTTGGTTTTCACTACGGTGCTGAGCGTCTTGGCTGTTTCATAGTGCCTGCAGGTGCGGGAAGATCACTCATGCAGCTTAAGCTAATAAAAGACCTTGGAGTTACAGCTTTTGGTGCAATCGCCTCCTATCCTGCAAGACTTATTGAGGTTGCAAAGGACAATGGCTTTGATTTTAGGGATACTAAACTCAAAGTTGCTATACTTGGTGCTGAAACATGGTCTAATGAATATAGATACAGAATAGAGAAAGAGATGGGCATAAAGACTTTTGATATTATTGGACTTACTGAAACGGGAGGTGTAGGGCTCGGGATTGACTGCGAAGCAAGGGCAGGAATTCATATATGGGAAGACCATTATATTGTAGAAATTATTGACCCTGAAACAGAAATTCCTCTTGGTATTGGTGAGGAAGGAGAGATGGTAATCACAAACTTTACCCGTGAAGGGCTTCCATTGATAAGGTATCGAACAAGAGACATATCAAGGATACTTTCCTATGAAAAATGTTCTTGTGGAAGAACCCATGTTAGAGTTGATCGAATTAAGGGTAGAACAGATGACATGCTCAAGGTTAAGGGAGTAAACTTTTATCCTTCCCAGGTTGAGCAGATTTTATTAAAATGTAAAGGACTTTCTCCCTATTATCAACTCGTTATAGAGACAATAAAAGGTAGAGATGATATGACCATAATAGTTGAAAAGGCTGATAATGGTATTACAGATAAAGAAATTGAACATCTTAATCTTGAACTCTATGATTTCTTGGGTTTCAGAAGTAAACTTCAGATTGTACCTGAAGGAACAATACAAAGAGTTCCTGGTAAAGCTGTAAGGATTGTGGATAAGAGAAAGAAAGTTTAAAAAGTTCTTATTCTTCACTGCAGTTTTTAACATAGCGACAAAATAGACATTAACATTTTGACCCATAGGCTTTTCGAGAATTCAAGAAATCTTTATCATAAGGATCGGCAACCTATGAGAAAATAGATAGCTGAAAACTTGACACAACTATTTTTGAGTTATTATTTAGGAGGTAAATAATTCTCACTCAAATTATTAATTAATCTATACTGAGCGATTTTTTAATTTTTATATTCATGGTTTCATTAAAAAATCTTAAAAATTCATGGAGTTTTGATAGGATGATAAATCGATAACAAGAAAGGGGGTTGAGTAAATTAATTTAATGGTGACATAATTTATTATGACAGAAAATTATAATTTTCCCGATTGGCAACAAGTTTTTGAT
>CAZYLC010000010.1:16183-38353 GCA_964648755.1 uncultured Thermodesulfovibrio sp. | reverse complement strand
AGCGTTCGCTCTGAGCCAGGATCAAACTCTCATATAAAACTTTGATACTGGCTAAACCGCTGAAACTTTTAAGTCAATTAACAGGGCTTACCGAAATTTTCAAAGAACATTTAAGCGAGCAATATGAACTCTTGATTTAAGTTTAACAAATTTTATTTTTTTTGTCAAGACTATCTTTTAGTTCGCATTGAACTTCGTGCTTAAGAATTTTCTAATCAAAGAACTTATTTAAAGTTTAAAATATGTTATCTTATTTTGTCAATAATTTTAATAAGAATTTTTTCTTTCAACTTTTATTTTTTCTGACCACCAAATAGATTTATCAATTAATTCATTTTCATCAATAAACTGGTGTTTGCCATCTATAATTACTGGCTGACCATTTATAAAAACACTTTCTATATCTGATACCTTTGCAGAATAAATTACTGTAGAATATATATCATATACTGGTTGCAAATGAGGTTTTCTTATGTTCATTATAATTATATCAGCTTTCTTACCTACTTCAAGACTCCCTATGTAATGTTCAAGGCCTAAAGCTTTTGCTGCCCAAATAGTTAACATTTTCATACAAGTTTTAACATCAATAACTGTAGGGTCACCTGTTATTCCTTTCTGAACCTTTGCTGATATTGAAATTTCCTCTAGTAAATCTAAATTGTTATTGCTTGCAGCGCCATCTGTACCTATGCTTACCTTTACACCCTTTTTAACCATTTTGGCAATTGGGGCTATACCACTTGAAAGCTTTAAATTACTCTCTATGCAGTGCGATACACCTACACCAAATTTTGACATTATATCTACTTCCTCTTCATCAACCCAAATTGAATGGGCTGCAATTACAACTCCCCCAAAAAATCCTATTTTGTTGAGGTATTTCACTGGCCTCATCCCATATTTTTGTATAGATTCATTTACTTCTCTAAATGTTTCACTAAGATGGATATGTATAGGTACATTAAACTTTAGCGCTATTTCCTTTGATTTCAAAATCGTCTCTTTGCTGCAGGTATAAATTGAATGAGGTGCAACTGAGGGGAAGATAATTTCGTCATTTTTATATTTATTTATAAATTCTATTGCTTTTTGAAAGTAATCATCGGGTCCTTTACCAGAGGGTGTTTCAAAATCAAGAATACCCTGTCCAATTACCGCTTTTATTTTTAAATCTTTGGCTGCTTTAGCAATACTATCAGTAAAAAAATACATATCATTGAAAGTTGTTGTACCGCTTTTCAACATTTCAAGACAAGCGAGCTTCGTACCATCGTAGACAAATTCTTTACTTAAAAATTTTCCTTCAAGTGGCCAGATATGTTCTCTTAACCATTGATGTAAAGGAAGGTCATCAGCCACTCCTCTGAATAAAACCATTGCTGCATGTGTGTGGGTGTTGATGAAACCAGGCATCACTAAACTTTCAGAATTACCATAAACTGGAATTGAAATATTTTTATATTTTCTTAATATCTCCTCAAATGTATTAATCTCTATAACTTTATCTTCATCAACAACTAAAGCTCCATCTTCAATTATTTCATCTTTTTCATTCATTGTTATAAGGTATTTACCCCTTATTATGGATTTCATTAAGCCTCCTTTTTAAATATTAAAACCGACAGGGGTGGTAAAGTTAAATTAATGCTGTGTTGTTGTCCATGAGAAGAAATATTATCTGCTAATACTCCTCCTAAATTACCAAGATTACTGCCTCCATATTCCCATGAATCACTATTTAATAATTCTCTATAGAATCCTCCTTGTGGAACACCTATTCTATAGTTGAATCTCGGTACAGGAGTTAAATTAAGAACAAACAATAGAAATTCCCGTTCATCTTGGCTTTTACGGATGAATGAAATAATACTTTGATCATGATCTGAAAAATCAATCCACTGAAATCCATTCCAATGAAAATCTATTTCATACAAAGCTCTTTCACTTTTATAAATAAAATTTAAATCTTTTATAAATTTAAATAAGCCTCTATGTGCTTCATCATCCAAAAGGTGCCATTCAATCTGCCAGTTCCAATTCCACTCATTTGTCTGACCAAGTTCTGCACCCATAAAAAGTAATTTTTTCCCAGGATGTCCATACATATATCCATAAAGTGCACGCAAATTTGCAAGTTTCTGCCATTTATCTCCGGGCATTTTTTGAAATAAAGAACCTTTAGCATAAACAACCTCGTCGTGAGATAAGGGTAAAATAAAGTTTTCAGAAAATGCATATAACAAACTGAATGTTATAGAGTTTGTGTGGTATTTTCTATGAATAGGGTCTCTTGAGAAATAGAATAATGTATCATGCATCCATCCCATATTCCATTTCATAGTAAAACCTAACCCGCCAATATAAGTTGGCCTTGTTACCATAGGCCAAGAGGTGGACTCTTCAGCAATAGTTATTGTTCCGGGATAATATCCATGAGTCAGTTCATTCATTCTTCTTAGAAAATCTATTGCCTCGAGATTCTCTTTTCCCCCATAAATGTTAGGAATCCATTCTCCAGGCTTTTTTGAATAATCAAGATATAACATAGATGCCACTGCATCAACTCTTAATCCGTCTATGTGATAAACACCAAGCCAGAATAGGGCGTTAGAAATTAAAAAATTTCTAACTTCATTTCTGCCATAATTAAAAATTAGAGTTCCCCAATCTTTATGTTCTCCCTTGCGAGGGTCTTCATGTTCATAAAGGGCTGTGCCATCAAATCTTATTAATCCATGACCATCTTTTGGAAAGTGTGATGGAACCCAATCAATTATAACTCCTATATCATTTTGATGAGCATAATCAATGAAATACATAAAATCCTCCGGAGAACCAAATCGGCTTGTTGGTGCATAGTAGCCAATACATTGATAACCCCATGATTCGTCAAGAGGATGCTCTGTGATAGGAAGAAGCTCGATATGAGTAAAACCAAGCCCTTTAACATAGGGTATTAATTCATGAGCAAGTTCCCTATAATTTAGAAAATTTCCATCAGGTTTTCTTTTCCATGAACCAAGGTGAACCTCATATATAGACATAGGCAATCTTAACCAGTCTGTATTCTTTCTCCTTTCAATCCATTCAGCATCATTCCATTTATATTTGTTCATGGGATTGTAAACTATACTTGCACTTTTAGGTCGGACTTCGAAGAAAAAACTATAAGGATCAGCTTTAATTTGTATTATGTCATTCCATCCGTGGATATAATATTTATAGATTATACCTTCGGTTAATTCCTCTATAAATACCCACCAGATACCAGAATTTCCTAGAGAATGCATGGGATTTTTAGTATGATCCCAACCATTAAAGTCTCCTATAACGGAAACATATTTAGCATTCGGTGCCCATACTGCAAAATGAACACCTTTCTTATTATCATACTCTACTAAATGAGCCCCTAATTTTTCATAAATCTTATAATGATTCCCTTCTCCGATAAGATATAAATCAAAATCTGTTATAAAACTTTTCATTTTAAACTATCTCCAATAAATTCAATAACTAAATTTCTATATTTTAAAGGCACTTTTTGTTTCTGAATTTTTAAGTTCATTCTTTCCTTTATAGATATTTTATCAAAATACTGAAGCCAGAGCCTTGAATAAATTTTCTCATCTTGAGTTAATGGAGGTAATTCTCCTTCCATCTTCGCAGGATAAACTTTGCCACTGTGGCAAAAAGCTAAAATATTTCTTTTTATGTCATGAATCAGAGCACTTTCATTTCGCAAACGATTTGAAAAATAGATAGCTAATGGCAAGATAATATTATTTTCAGGTCGAAACTGAGCGTAAAGATATCCACCATAAACTTCCCTAAATCTTAATAAACCTTTCATTCTATGAATTTCTCTCCTTACTTTATTAGCTTTTTTATAAATTTTCTCTATTATAGGGTCTGCAAGATAATTTTCTAATCTACAATTTTCATTTTTCAGGATATCTACAAAATAAAAAAAGGCATTAATAACTTCTTTATCTTCGCTTAATATGTATAAATAAAGATTCTTTAAAGTTGTCACATCTAAATTTTTTAAATTTTCACAATAGTCTAATAAATTTGGATGAAAAATATTAAATTGCGTAAATCGTAAAACCTTTTTTATTCTTTCGACTAATTCAATTCCATTCATTCTAATAGACAGTATTGATTAGAATTCTGTTGAACAAATAACCTTTGTATATTCTCGGGTCTATCAAATAATCTTTTATCTTCAAAAAATTTACCGTTTATTGTTATGAAATGCTTGGCTCTTTTTATTACAACTCCCATTTTTTTAAGGCAACTCAAATCAAGATTAGTAAATTTTCTTAATTTTAAAATCTTCTTTGCACTAAGCAAACCTATGCCAGGTACTCGTAGAAGAGAATCCATTGGAGCTTTCGCAATATCAACAGGGAAAAAATCTAAATTATTTAATGCCCAAGAAAGTTTAGGATCAACATTTTCTTCAAGGAAAGGCTTTTTTTCTGAAACTATCTCATTGAAGCCAAAACCATAGAATCGTATTAACCAGTCAGCTTGATACAATCTATGCTCTCTAAGTAATGGCGGTTTTTTAAAAAAAGGAAGACGTGAATCGTTATTAATTGGAACATAGGCAGAATAATAAACTCTTTTTAACTTATTTTTCTTATATAACATTGAAGAAAGTCTTAAAATCTCATAATCACTCTCTGGAGTTGCACCAATTATTAATTGAGTACTCTGCCCACCTCTTGAATTATAAAAGGTTTTATTTCCCTTTAGATTATCTATAGTTCTTGTCACAAAATTCATTATGTTAAAAAGATTATCCATTTTTTTATCTGGAGCAAGATACTCTAAGGATTTTTTGTTTGGTAATTCAAGATTAATACTTACTCTATCCGCCCATTTGATTGCCTCGATTATTGTAGACTCTGAGACATTAGGAATTAATTTCAGGTGTATATAACCATTAAATCTGTATTTTAACCTCAGAAGAGAAACTGTTTTAATCATCATTTCCATTGTAAGCTCTGGGCTGTTAACTATTCCAGAACTTAAAAAAAGTCCTTCAATATAATTTCTCCTATAAAACTCATAGGTAATTTTCGCCAGTTCCTCTGGCAACAGTAAGGTTCTATGTATGTCATTATTTTTTCTGTTTATACAATAGGCACAATCGTTAACACAAAAATTAGTTAATAGAATTTTTAAAAGAGAAATACACCTCCCATCTGCACTCCAGCTATGGCAGATACCAAATTTTGAGGTTCTTCCCAATTGACCTTTAAAGCTTTTTCTATCAACACCACTTGATGCACAAGATACATCATATTTAGCCCCGTTAGCTAATAAAGATAACTTTTCATAGATGTCCAAGGATTTTTTTATTAACATTAATTTTAATATAATACCACTTTTGAATAATTTTTCAAGTTCCTTATTGTATAATATATAAAAGAAATTTTAATTTTATTAAAGACCATGAAATCATGAGAATTGGAATAATAGGTGGCAGTGGACTAAGTGAAACAATAGTAAAAAAACAATCTATAAATTTAGAAACACCTTTTGGTAAACCCTCATCTTCCTATGAAATTGAGTTTATTAATGATAAAGAAATTTTATTTCTTAGAAGGCATGGAGAAAAACATACTATTCCACCCCATAAAGTTAATTATAGAGCTAATATCTGGGGATACAAGGAACTATCTGTAGATAGAATAATAGGGGTTTTTGCAGTAGGGTCACTATGGGAAGATATCCCACCAGGAAGCATATTAATTCCCGATCAAATTATAGATTTTACTCAAGGAATGAGAGATAATACTTTTTATGATGGTCCTAAAGTGGTCCACATAGATTTTACATATCCTTTTTGCAATGAAATGAGTTCATTGTTAATTGAAACAGCAAATAGCTTAGGAATAAAAGTTCTTGACAAGGGAACTTATATATGTATTAATGGGCCAAGATTGGAAACTGCTGCTGAGATTAAATTTTATCGAGCTACTGGAGCAGATATAGTAGGAATGACTATAATGCCTGAAGCATCTTTAGCAAGAGAACTCGCTCTCTGTTACGCAGCAGTTTGTGTAGTTGTAAACTATGCTGCTGGCATCACTAAATATCCTCTCACAGTAAAGGAGATTATTGAAAAAATGAAGGAATCTTTAGAAACCATTAATACTTTAATCAAATCTACAGTAAAAAAACTTCCCATTGAAAGGAATTGTTATTGCAAAAATGTTCTTGAGGATTCTTCTTTTTAGTCTGATATTTTTGATTGTAACGCCTGTTTTTTCATTTTCTAATGAAATTGCAGACCTTATAATTGTTATGAAATCTAAAAGAATAATGTTTCTGATGAAGGAAGGCAAAATTCTTAAAGCATATAAAATAGCTTTAGGCAAAAGCCCTGTTGGTAAAAAAACAATTCAGGGGGATGGAAAAACTCCCGAAGGCAGATATTTTATAATTGATAGAAATCCAAACAGCAATTTTTACAAATCTTTGAGGATATCCTATCCTAATGAAAGAGATTTAGAAAAGGCACAAATGTTAGGCTTTCATCCTGGAGGAGATATCATGATACACGGACTTTCAAAGAAAGTTGAATTCTTAGGAAAATATCATATAATTGAAGACTGGACTGAAGGATGCATTGCAGTTACAAATGAAGAAATGGATGAAATATGGGAATTAATTCCTAATGGTGCACCTATAGAAATCCTTCCATGAGTAGCAATTCCAGTATAGAAATTAATGAAGAGTTTAAAATAGCCTTTGATATTGCAGAACACTCAAATAGAAACGTCTTTATTACTGGAAAAGCTGGAACAGGAAAGTCAACTTTTTTAAATTATTTTCGAGAAAATACAAAGAAAGAAATAGCAGTTTTAGCTCCTACTGGAGTAGCAGCAGTAAACATTAAGGGACAAACCATTCATTCTTTTTTTAATTTCAAGCCTGATATAACACTTCAAAAAGTAGAGGAAATCAGACCTAAGAATTTAACACTATATAAGAAAATATATACAATAGTAGTTGATGAAGTATCAATGGTAAGAGCAGATTTACTCGATTGCGTTGATAAATTTCTTAGATTACATGGTAAAAATAAAAGCAAACCTTTTGGTGGAGTACAAATGATTTTCATAGGAGATTTGTATCAGCTCCCTCCTGTTGTAACTTCAAAAGAAAAGGATATTTTAAAGGAATTTTATAAAACTCCCTATTTCTTCGATGCCCATGTTTTTAGTGATTGTAAATTAGATTTCATAGAGTTTGAAAAGGTTTATCGACAAAGTGATTCTTCTTTTGTTGAGATTTTAAATGCTATAAGAAATGGAACAATTACAGAAAGCGCGATTAACCAATTAAATCAAAGAGTAATACCAGATTTTATCCCCCCTAAAGATGAATTCTATATTTATCTTACTACGACAAACAAAATGGCATCAGAAATCAATAATGAAAGACTTTCAAAAATAAAAGGTCGAGAATTTATTTATCATGGATACATTAAGGGAGAGTTTTCTGAATCTGAACTTCCTACATCTGAAAGACTCCAACTAAAACTCAATGCTCAAGTAATGCTTCTTAATAATGACCCTTTAGGAAGATGGATAAATGGAGACGTTGGAAAGATCATAGACATTGAGCGCAGAGTAAAAAAACCCGATATAATTTTTGTTGAACTCACTGATGGAAAGATTGTTGAAGTAACACCATTTACATGGGAGATGTATCGATTTTACTATGATAGTAAGAGGGAAAAAATACTAACAGAAGTAGTTGGTCAGTTTACTCAATATCCTATAAAGCTTGCTTGGGCTATTACTATCCATAAAAGTCAAGGGCTTACTTTTGATAAAGTCATTCTTGATTTAGGCAAAGGAACATTTTCCCACGGACAACTATACGTGGCTCTTTCAAGATGCAGAAGTCTTGATGGACTAATCTTAAAAAAGCCTGTAAGTAAAAACCATATTTTTTTAGACCGAAGAATCATAAAATTTTTAACTCAGTTCCAATATAATCATGCTGCAAAGATTTTATCGGCAGAAGAAAAAATTTCTTTGATAAACAACGCAATAAAAGATAAAAAATCTTTAGAAATAACCTATTTGAAATCAACTGATGAGAAAACAAAAAGATTAGTTTATCCTATTTCAGTTGGATATATGGAATACTCTAAAAAAACTTTTTTAGGATTAAAAGCCTTTTGCAGTCTAAGAGGCGAAGAGAGAAATTTTAATGTGGATAAAATAATTGACATAAAATTAAAAAATTAGTGCTATCTTAATAAATCCCGCAAGGACTCTGCTAATGCTGCATCAATATTATTAAGCTCTATTATTTCTCTATAGGCTTCATTTTTTTTATCCATTAAATAAAAAACAATTCCCCTGAGATAATGTAAATATCTTTTATCTTTCAAATCATTGCTATTTAATAGTTTCAATGCTTCATCAAAGTTTTTTTCAACAATAAAAATCCCGATAAGTTTTTTAGCATTTTCATCTTCTTTAGGAAGTTTTCTTATATATTCTTTAGCTTTAGTAAAATTGCCAGATTTATAGTATAGAGAAGCTATTTTAGAAAGAACTTCCGAAGAAAAGTTTTTACTTTTCAAAAGTTCTTCATAAACTTCTATAGCCCTCTGTATTTGTCCTGTTTTTTCGTACTGCCTTGCCATATCTAATAAATTCATCTCTTTTATGTCAATTGATATCAATTCCTTTTCTTTCTCTCCAGGTGGTAATAAAGCTTCCAGCTTTGATAGAAGTTTTCTTTTGTTATCCAATATAAGTTTTATATCTTTGTCGATTTTGACATTATCTAAACTAAAATGCATATTTTTCTTGCTTGAAAAATCGGCTAAATATAAAACTATTCCCTGAGCTTTATCTATAATTATAGAATTTTTTACTGGACATAGATAACCATTTTTAGCTATGTATATCTCAGATTTGGATAAAATTATCCATTTTTTTAATGCTTCTACTTTTCCAAAAAACACATTATCCTTAGGAGTTTCAAGAACTTTATAACCAAAAAGGGGAGTATTATTCTCATCAATTACAAATAAATAGGTGAAATCGTCAGCAAAAAGAATATTAATTAATAAAAAACAACTAATCAGCGTAAAAATAAAGTATTTGATAACTGAATATTTCATTAAAAATAGTTTATCATAATAAATGCCCAATATTTATGAAAAAATTCATTTAGCTGAGTTAAAAAAAGAAAAAATTATTCAGACAAAAGAGTTTTTACCTAAAATATATAAACTCTTAGATGAACTCAAAAATTATATAGACTATGCTGAGAAGGAGAGACATGAAAGCGGAATGTCACAAATATGCGCTCAATGCGCTATGGAAAACAAACCATGCTGCGGAAGTGAAATAGAAATTAAGTACTCCCCTGAACTCCTAACGATAAATCTTCTCTACGGAATTAATCTTCCTAAAAAACAGGAAATAAAAGGAATGTGTTTTTTCTTAAAAAATAAAGGATGCTGCCTTTTTGCAAGAGATGTTTTCTGTATAAACTTTATATGCGATAGAATAAAAACAGAATTACCAATTAATAAAATTAAAAAACTTAGAGAATTAGAAGGACTTCAGCTAAATCTCCAGTTTAAGATAGAAGGAATCTTGAAAAATTTTTAATGATTCCTATTAGATTAAGATTTTCTTAGTTCACAATAAAAGCTTTTTCTGTCGCATCTATAGCTTTCCATCTGAATAACACTATGTTTTATCCCCATTTTTTCAAGCTCTTCTTCAATTTTATTTCTTATTATGTCAGCCTCATGCATTGATATAACGTCTACAACTACATGAGCTGAAAAAGCAGGAATACCATATCCTATGGACCATATATGCACATCATGTATATCGCTAATGCAATTTATATTTCTTATTTTATCGATTATCTCATTAACCTCAAGTCCCTTTGGAACAAAATCAAGGAAAATTGAGAGTGAGTCTTTCAGAATCCTTATTCCTCCATAAATTATTATAAAACCTACAAGCCAACTTATTATGGGATCAATTATAAGCCACTGTGTATATTTTATGATTAAGCCAGCCAATATAACACTTACAGAAGAAATGGTATCACCTATAACATGGAGCCAAGCACTTTTAATATTCAAGTCCTCATGTTTATGTCCTAAGATTAGCGCCATTACTAAATTTCCCAAAAAACCAAAGAATGCCACTGTTAACATAACCGAAGAGTTAATCACTGGGGGGTCAAGCAATCTTCTGTAACCTTCAAAGAATATAAAAACTGCAATTACAATAAGACTGACACCATTAATGAATGCAGCAAGAATTCCAATTTTTTGATAACCATAGGTTGCCTTTTTATCAGAAGGTCTTTTTACAATGATTGAAGCTATTAAACTTAAAATTATAGCTATGGAATCTGTAAAGACATGCCCTGCATCACTTAAAAGGGCTAAACTGTTGCTAAAAATTCCACCAATTAATTCTACAAAGAATATTAAAAAAGTTATTATAAGTGTAATAAAAAGCCTTTTTGTTGGTGAGTCTTTCATCCTATTTTTAAAGCATTAAAAGCCATTTTCTGAAGCTTTTCATTCCCACATACAAGAAGAGTTGTTCTTGTATCAAAGCTAATTGGCAATTTATCAATATTGTGTCCTTCTATATCAGTTATAAAAGATTCTGATTCCCTTGCGATCAGTATACCTGCTGAAAAATCAAATATTCTAGAAGGTGTAGGTGATACAAATATACTTAATGCTCCCATTGAAAGATAGGCAAGGTCTAAAGCTGTGCTGCCAAAACATCTTACTCTACTGGCGATCTTAAGAATAGGTAGAATATCCTTTAATGCTATATGTGGATTTGAAGCCTCAAAAGCAATAATAACTGGTTTTTTCTCTCTATGTGTTCCTATTTTTTGTCCATTAAAAAAAGTTCCTCTGTTTCTCTCGGCGTAAAATTCATCTCCATTAATGAGATTTATAATGTATCCTATGCTTAGACTTTCTAATACATCGCCATCAGCTATGGCAATAGAAGTAGAAAAAAATGGAATGCCTGAAATAGCATTTTTACTTCCGTCAATCGGGTCAATAATAAGAGTTATGTCACTACCATGAACAATTTTAGAACCTCTTTCTTCTGCTATTACATTAAAATTCAATCCTTCCTTTTCAAAACTCTCAATTATAATATCCTCTGCCATTTTATCAATTGGAAAGGTTATATCTCCCGATGCACCTTTACCCAAGGCATTTCCATTAAATTGAGGCTTGGATTGGTAAACTTCTTGATAAATCTTTCTACCAATGTTTCTTAAAAATTCTATATCCATAAGCCCTTATTATATCCTGAAGACATAAAAGTTGACAATCTTTTTAATAGTGTTTATCATAAAAATCTATGAATAAATTTAATATTCAAGCAATAATAAGAAAAAACATAAAGAATCTCAAACCCTACAAAGCAAAGGAAATTCCTTGCAAAATTAAACTGGATGCTAACGAATCTCCTTTTTTTGTTAAAATTTCTGATATTGTCAAAAGTATAGAAATTCCACTAAATAGATATCCAGACCCAGAGGCTTTAAATCTCAAAAAAGCTATATCAAAGAGAACAAAAATTAGTATAGATAACATAATGGTAGGTAATGGCTCTGACGAACTTATATATTATTTAATCCTAACTTTCGGAGGTCCAGTTCTTTATCCTATTCCAACCTTTTCAATGTATGGAATAATTGCCCAATCTATTGGAGTAGAAACAGTAGAGTCGAAACTTGATAAAAACTTTGATATTAAAGAAAAGGAATTTTTGAACTTAATAAAAAACAAAAGACCTTCTATAGTTTTCATAAGTACGCCGAATAATCCTACTGGAAATACTTTTTCCTCAGATAAAATCCTTAAAATAATTGAGACTGCAAGACAAAAAAATTCCCTTGTAGTCATTGATGAAGCGTATGTTCCCTTTTGTAGCGAAAAAGGGTTTTTACCTTTTTTAAAGGATTACGAGAATATTCTAATACTAAGGACATTAAGCAAAATTGGTCTTGCTGGACTTAGAATTGGATACTTAATGGGAATCGAAAAAATACTAAATGAGGTAAGAAAAGTAAAACTTCCTTACAACGTAGATGCCCTTACCCAATACATTGCTACCTATGCTCTGAATAATTTTTATTCAAACATAAAAAAGTTTGTTAGAGAAATCATAAAAGAAAGAGAAAAATTACAAAGTGAACTTTTAAAGTTAAAGGGCATTGAAGTTTATCCATCGGAGGCTAACTTTATTCTTTTCAAATCAAAAAAAAGCAAACAAATATATGAAAAACTTTTAAATTCAGGTATTCTTATAAGAGACATGTCATCAACGATTAAAAATTCATTAAGGGTTACAGTAGGCACAAAAGAAGAAAATGCTGAATTTATTAAAATACTCACGTCTATATTAGAGGGAGAAAAATGAGAAAAGCCTCTATCAGTAGAAAAACCAAGGAAACAGAGATAAAAATAGAAGTTAATTTAGACGGTTCTGGTCAGCATAATATTGAAACCTCTATAGGATTTTTAGACCATATGTTTGAACTTTTTGCCTTCCATGGAAACTTTGATATAAAACTCAAAGCAAAGGGAGACATTCATGTAGACTATCACCATATAATAGAAGATTTAGGTATAGTACTTGGTAAATCTATAGAAAAATCATTAGCTGAAAAAAAGGGAATTAAGAGATACGGATTTGCTTCAGTTCCTATGGATGAATCCCTTGCCCAGGTATCCATAGATCTCGGAGGAAGAGCTTTTCTTGTATATAATGTGCCCTTTGAAGGATTTATAAAAGATATTGATATTAATCTCTTTGAAGAATTTTTCAGGGCTTTTACAAGTAATGCAAAAATCACCCTTCACATAAATGTGTTATATGGGAAAGACCTTCATCATGTAGTTGAAGCAGTTTTCAAAGCCTTTGCAAAGGCACTTAAAGATGCTATCACTATTACAGGAGATATAATACCCTCAACAAAAGGCATTATATGAAAGAGGCTTCATTAAAAATTGTCCTCCTTGAGTACACTCCAGATCCCGAAAATATAGTTGCTCTTGCAGCAAGGCTATGTTATAGCCCTGTTGGGGTAGAGGAACTTAAGGAAAAACTTAAAGACAAAGACGTTGAAAAGCTTATAAATTTCCTAAGAGAAAGCGGACATCACAGCCCCTTTGAACACGTATCCTTTACCTTTGCTATTGAAGGCATATCCCGTGCATGTTCCCATCAACTTGTAAGACACAGACTCGCTTCTTACAGTCAGCAGTCTCAGAGATACGTTAGTGAAGAAAAGGGATTTGACTACATAGTCCCTCCTCTCTTTAAAGATGATTCTGAACTCTATAAACTTTTTCTTGAGGCGATGGAAAAATCTCATACGTATTACTGCATGCTAATCAAAAAACTCGAAGAAAAAGGACTTAAAGGTGAAATAGCCCGTCAGGATGCACGATTTGTGTTGCCAAACGCTTCTGAAACAAAAATTGTTGTTACTATGAATGCCAGAGAACTGCTTCACTTTTTTAGAGTAAGATGTTGCAACCGTGCCCAGTGGGAAATAAAAGAACTTGCCACTGAAATGCTTAAAATATCAAAGACAATTGCGCCTCTACTTTTCAAAGATGCTGGTCCAGCCTGTCTCACAGGAAAGTGTCCTGAAGGGAATTTTACGTGTGGTAAGTTATTAGAAGTAAGGAAAAAATTTAAAAACCTGTGATATAATTAACATCATGAGCGTGATAGATATAATAGGTAATACACCACTTATAAGGCTTGACAGAATTAACCCAAATCCTAAGGTTAGATTGTATGGTAAATTTGAAGGTGCTAACCCAGGTGGTTCAATTAAAGACAGAACAGCTCTTTATCTAATAAAAGAAGCTGAAGAAAAAGGATTGCTTACAAAAGATAAAATAATACTTGAACCTACCTCTGGGAATACAGGAATTGGTCTTGCTATGATTGCTGCAGCAAAAGGATATAGAATCAAACTTGTTATGCCAAAATGTGTTAGTGTTGAGAGAAGAAGGGTTCTTGAGGCACTTAGTGCAGAGTTAATTTTAACACCTGCAGAAGAAAGCACAGATGGAGCTATCAAGCTTGCTAATCAGATTTATGAAGATGCGCCAGAATTTTATTTTATGCCCAATCAATTTGATAATGAAGCTAATACAAGAGCACATTATGAAACAACAGCTGTAGAAATTATTGAACAAACAAAAGGAGAAATAACCCATTTTGTAGCAGGCATGGGTACTACAGGAACACTCATGGGAGTTAGCAAACGTCTTAAAGAGTTTAATAGCAGTATTCAGATACTTGGGGTAGAGCCTGTACGAGGACACAGAATTCAGGGGTTAAAAAATCTCTCTGAAAGTATAGTTCCTAAAATATTTGATCCTTCGAGGCTTGATGAAAGGATAAATGTAAATGACGAAGAAGCCTTTGACACAACAAGAAAATTAGCAATGTTTGAGGGTGTTTTTGTAGGCATGTCATCAGGTGCTGCTATGCATATAGCCTTAAAAAAGGCAAGTGAAATAAGAAGTGGCGTTATTGTTGTAATTTTACCTGACAGAGGTGATAGATATCTTTCAACTTCCCTTTTTGCTTCTATATGCAGTAAATGTCCTCCCTAATAGGATTTACTTATTTTGTATACTATCCTTGTAAGCCTTTATTAAGCAACAGAAATCCTTTAACTTTTCTTAATTTAAATATTTTTTGAATTTATTTTTGATTTTAAGGCTTTTTATCTTGTTCTAAAAATTTCCTTACCGAATCAGAAAAAGGTGATTGAGGGAAATCTTTAGCAAGTTTTTCATAATATTTTAAAGCTTCTTCCTTTTTTTCCTTTTCGTAGATTTTAGCAAGTTGCAAAAGAGCAAAATCCTTCATCACTGAAGATGATCCACTAACTATTTCATTTAACTTATTAACTGCCTGTTGCATTTCATTATTTTTAAGATAGATCATCGCTATTTTTATTCTGGCAAGATTAGCAATATTAGGATCACTGCTTTTTATTGCTTTATTCAATGTTTCAATTGCCTTGTCTTTCTGGCCTGCCATGTCATAGGCATATCCTGCATTCAAAAGATATGTAGGATTTCTCTTTTTGTCATTGGCTTCAATAAATAATTGTGCTGATTTTATAAATCTCTGTTCCTGAGAGAGATTTAAATTTTTTACAATACCAAAATAATATTTGTATGCCTCTGTCTCAAGTTCTTTAGCATCACTCTGTTGTTTGACATTATAAACATAAAAACCAGTTATTAATAAAATTATAGTAAAAAAGGTTATGCCACCTATTAATAGCTTTTTTCTTTGAGAAATCAACTTCTCTCTGAAAGTCTCTACACCCTCTTCCTTTTTTTGTTTCATTTAATCTTCCTCCTTACTATATCTTCCATATTTTTGAACACCTCTTTAACTCCACTGTCTGTGAGTCCAGTACCTTTTAATATTTTAACAGCAAATTCTTTAGATATTAAATCTCCTGGGGAATGGGAATCAGTATTTATAACAAGTTTGGCAGAATGCTTAGAGGCAAGCTTTACTACATGACCGTTACTAAGACTATGGCCTTTCCTTGCGGTTATCTCAAGATAAATACCTCTATCTGATGCTTCTTTAACTTCCTCTTTAGATATCAATCCTGGATGGGCAAGTATATCAATGTCTGACTGCAGAGCTGCTGCATTTGTACCTTTTTGGACAGGTTCTACAAGGGTTTCTCCATGGACTACTATAATTTTTGCACCTAATTTTCTTGCCTCTTTTGAAAGCTCTGGAATAATATCTGGAGGAACATGAGTCAACTCTATGCCGGGTAATAAAACTACTTTAGTATAAGGTTGTATTTTTTTAAAAACTTTAACTATCCGAGGAATAATTAAATCAATATTTGAATGGTCTGCATGATCTGTAATCGCAAGTGCTTTATAACCTATAGCTTCAGCCCTTCTGATAATTTCAGCTGGTATTAATTCACCATCGCTGAAGGTGCTATGCATATGGAAATCTATCATTTTAAAACCTCCAGCATCTTCTTAAATTCGGGAGTCCCTGCCCTTCTTAAAATTTGGAATATAACCGTTTCAGCACAAGTAACTATTCCTCCAGCCTGCTGAATAAGATTAAGGCCTGTTTCCCAATCCTCCTTCTTCCGACTACATACGCAATCTTTTGGGACATAAACATAAAAATCTCTCATTATTAAATCAAAGGCACTTTGTAAAACACATACATGAGTTTCCATTCCGGTAAGAATGATCTTTTTTCTTCCATATTGATTTATCTTTTGAATAAATTTTTCTTCCTGAGGACAACTAAAATGAATTTTCACTATAGGTTCTTCTTCTATTAATGATTTAATCTCTTTTAATGTATTCCCAAGCCCTTTTGGATATTGTTCAGTCAAAACTATTGGGATGGAGTAAATTTTTGCAAGGTTGATAAGTTTAATAATATTTTTTTTGACAAAGTTAAGAACTTCCTCTTTCATTGCTATTGCAAGCTTTTCCTGAAAATCAATTAATACAAGAATAGAATTTTCTGGTTCAATAAAAAATTTATCAATATCCATCAAATACCTCCTAAGATAGCTCCTTTAGAAGTTTTATGACATCATCGATTTTAAAAGGTTTCGTAATGTACCATTTGACACCGAGTTCTTTTGCTGTCTGCCTGTCTATTTCCTGTCCTTTCGCTGTAAGAATAATAACTTTTATATCCCAGGTCGGTGGTTCTTTCTGAAGAATTCTACAAATTTCAAATCCGTTAAGCTTAGGCATCATAATGTCCAAAAAAACTATATCTGGCTTTTCTTTTTTTATGAGTTCAAGACCTTCAAGCCCATCTGATGCCTCTATAGTCTCAATTTCCATATCTTCTATCTCATCAATTATTTGTAACATTAGTTCTCTTATAATAGCTTCATCATCTACTATCAATATTTTCATTACTTCCTCCCTCCTTATTTTTTAAAGGTATGGTGAAATAAAAAATACTACCCTTGCCTACCTCACTTTCTACCCAAATTTTACCGCCATGTGCTTCAATAATTTGTTTAGAAATTGGAAGTCCAAGTCCAGTTCCTTTCGGTTTGTCTCGCATAATATCGCCTACTTGTTTGAATTTATCAAAGATTTTATCAATATCTGATGCTGGAATACCTATCCCTGTATCTTCAACACTGACTAATATTTCCTTATTTTTCAATTCCACCTTACAAGAAATAAAGCCTTTTTCTGTAAATTTGAGAGAGTTAGAGAAAAGATTTATCATAACTTGAATAAGTCTCTCTCTATCAGCGTATACTTTAGGCAAGTTAGCCTGTATATTAGGCTTAAAAAGAATTCCCTTCTTTTCAAAAAGTCCAGATAGTGCCCTATAGGCGTCAAATATTATATCTTCAATTGGCAGTTCCTCAAAATTCCATTTTATAATTCCAGACTCCAGTTTTGACATATCAAGAATATCATTTATGAGAGAGGTTATTCTATCCCCTTCTGAAAGAATAATTTCGAAATCTCTGTTTATTTTATTCACTACTTTGTTTATTTTAGGTTCATTAATGTCAATCTTTGGCAAAAGAGTATCTCTAAACTTTCTCTCTATCATCTCAACAAAACCGAGAATTGAGGTCAATGGAGTTCTTAATTCATGACTTACTATGGTAATAAACTCTGTTTTGACCTTATCTACCTGTTTTTCTTGGGTTATATCTCTAATAAGAATAACTGCACCGAGAATGCCTTTTGCCTCAGAGTCTTCTGAAAAATATTCTTTCTTTATACTCTTTGCTACCGCTTTGCCAAATCTATTTTTTGTAAGTGTTATTTCTGTAGACAGTATCTCTTCAGTTTTTAAAGATTTATTAACTAAATCCTCCAATTTCTTCCCAAGAATTTCTATATTCTTACCAATCATTTCATATTCAGCTAATCCAAAAATATCTGAGGCTGCTGGATTAATATGATTAATAACCCCTTCCTTATCAACAACAATTAAACCATCAGCCATATTATCAATTACGGTTGTTAAATAGGCAAGAGTATCTTGAAGTTCCACTACTGCGTCTTTAAGGGCATGTTCATATCTGTCAAATATCTCATTTATATTATCAGCCATAGACTGCAAAGTATTTGCGAGAAGTCCAATTTCATCAGTAGATTTAATATCTACTTTCGCACTAAAATCATGATTAAGAAGTTTTTTTGCATATCCTGTAAGTTCATTAAGAGGTTGAGATATCCTATTAACCATAAAATAAGCAAGCACAAGGCTAAATAAAAATATTAAAAATAATAGACCTAACTGTTTCCCAATTACTTCCCACATCTTTTTATTAATACTGTTTTTGCTCATCCCAACATGTACAAAACCAATTGCACCTTCTGTAATAGGTGATACTATGTCAAGAAATTCTCCCATGCCTTCTATTTTTATATTTCTGATTCCGGCTTTGTGGTCCTTTGATATACTTGCTATTTCTAAAGGAATAGAGGGAACAAAGGTATGAGAAATTATTTCACCTGAAGAGTCTATTACAAAAACGTAGGATACTCCCTCTATTTCAAGATATTGATCTATCATAGCCTGCACAGTAGCTGAATCAAGATTCAATATAGTCTCTACAGAGGAGGAAGCAATACTGCTTGCAATAGCTGTTCCCTTAGACTTATATTCCTCTGTAAGGTTTTCATATAAATGCCATCCTGAAAAAACACTGATTGTAAGAAATATTATGGTAAAAAGAAAAATTATACCAAGTAGTGTTCTTTGGAAGAGTTTTGACATTCTCATTTTTTCCACTCACTCCAATCTCTTATAGGAACAAATTTACCTTCTTTGAAAGTGGTATAATAAACTCTATCAAGTGCCTGGTGCCTTTTGGGAGAAAAACTAATCTTCTCATCAATGCCTATATCAATATTACTTATTGATTCCACAGCCTTTTTAATATTTTCTCTCTTAAGCTCTCTATCTATCTTTTTTAATATCTCTACAATAACTTTTGCATTAAGGAACCCCTCAAAACTTACGAAACTGTATTTTAGAATTTTATAATCTTGTTCCATGAGATCTTGAGGAGGAATTGGATTATATTTATCCATCAATTCTCTATAAAGCCTAACAGCAGGCAACCCTGTATCCTCATAACTTGGTACAACCTGAGAATTAATTAGATTTTTTGTGTATGATTTAGCTGTCCTTTTTTCTTCTTCAAGAAGTAGATTTATCATAAACTCACTTCCTACAAAAGATACATTAGCAATAGGAACATCCCATCCCATATTGCGAGCATCTCTTATGAAACCTGCACAAGCTGCATAGGCTCCCACAGAAATAATCGCGTCTACCCCTGCTTTTCTTAATATTTCAACCTGAGTCGAAAAGCTATCTGAATATTTAGCTCCTCTTCTGTAGGTGGCTTCAGAAACTATTTTGCCCCCATATTTTGCAAGAGTTTTTCTCACCCCATTCCAACCACTTCTACCGTAGGCATCTGCTTGATAAAAAATACCAATTCTCTTTCTTCCTATTTTTATAAAGTTTTCAACAAGACCTCCTGTTTCCTGCTCATAGGATGCCCTTAGATTAAAAACAAATTCATTGTAGGGTGGAGTTCTATGAGGCATAGCACCAGTGAATGGGAAAAATAGATATATATTTTTATTACTATTACTCTTTAAAATTGGTAGGATTCTTGTTACTGTAGGAGTTCCAACATAATTGAAAAGAGCAAAAACCTTATCCTCATCAATTAGTTTAATAGTATTTTTAATTGCAGGTATTGGATTATAACCATCATCATAGGCTTTTACTATGATTTTTTTTCCGTTTATCCCGCCATTCTCATTTATATGGGAAAAATAAGCAATAGCACCTCTGTATAGTTCTATCCCTAATCCTCCTGTGGGTCCTTTAAAGGCGGCAGACATTCCAAGAACAATGTTATTGTTCGTATCATCCTTTTGTGCAAAAGAAAAAGAAGGAAATAGAATGAATAATACAAGAGATATAATTAAAATTGAACTTGACATCTCTTAACTCCTCCTCCTTCATCTCTAATCCATAAAAGAGTTTTATTATTTCTTCTGCACCAATTTTTTACATCATTTTCAAAGGTCGGACAATCAGCAACTACCTCAAGTATGTCCCCTTTTTTCATCTTTAAAGCTTTAATGGTCATTTGAATAGTGGGCTGAGGACACTTTAAACCTCTAGCATCAAAAACTATTACAGCCATCTTCAATCCTCCTTAATGCAGATAAAATGCCATCTATTTCTGCATCTATTTGTTCCGATGTAAAGCCCTCAAGTTCTAAAGCCTTAGCTGGGCAACTGGCTATGCATACTCCACAGCCTTCACATAGTGAATGAATTAAATTAGGCTTATTAAAATCAAGTTCTATAGCTTTATAAGGACACTGAATAATACATATTCCGCACCCAGTGCATATATTATAATCTATTTTTGCAACAGTAGGATTTCTAACTATTTTATCTTCATATAATTGAGTGATTATTTTCCCAGAAACTGCATTAGCATCGGTTATTGCTTCTTCAACAGTCATAGCATCTTTTACTGCACCAGTCAAAAAAATTCCACTGTTACCATCATATAAAGATTTTTCAGATTTAATTGCAGGACATAGAACTATAATATCTGAAGAATATCTCTCATTTTCATGAGTAATTATGAATTTATCTGCCTTGTCTATTGATAACTCTTTAATATTGTCATATCTTACAATTTTAACCAGCGGATCCTTCATAGATTTAAAATATAATTCATGAGCCTTTTTCCCAGGTAGCACAATTTCTTTAACAAAATGTATTATTTTTAAATCTGGAAAGATATATCTAAGAAGTCTATTAAATTTAAAAGCATATTGACAGCAAATCTTACTGCAGTAAGGCTCATATTCTTCATCAAGGCTTCCCACGCAATGAATTATGGCAACTGCATCAGGATTTTGACCTTTCTCTGTTAAAATCTCTCCTTTCGATGGTCCTTCACTATTTATTAACTCTTCAAATTCAAGAGAATTGTATATATCTCTATACTTACCATATCCTAATTGAGGAATCATTGAACAATCAAAAATTTTAAAGCCCGTTGCCCATAAGACTGCACCAAAAGTAACATTTTCTTCCTTTTCATTATCTTTAAAGTCTATGGCACCCTCGACAGGACATTCTTTTAAACATAAATCACAATGTTGATTATTAACATATAAACATTTATTCTCATTAATTTTAGCTATCGCTGGTAAACTCATTGGGTCAACAGTTATTGCCCCCTGTGGACATACACTTTCACAGGCAGAACAACCTATACACTTCTTTGGATTAACATAAGTAGGTTTTGTAAAAATTCTTGCATGCACATTTCCAAAATAACCTTTTAACTCCTTTATTTCAGAATTTAATCTTAAATCTATTGGGCTATTAAGAACTTCTTCAACCATTGGATTAACGAAACAAGGGGCGCATGTCAAATCAGGAAAAAGTTTTTCATATTTTACAATCTTGCCACCAAGTTTTAATTCCTTTTCAACTAAATATACTCTCTTTTTAGCTTTTGAAATGGTAAGAGTAGCATTAAGTCCTGCTACACCACCTCCTACGATTAAGATATTTTGCGAAATAGGGAGTTCTAAGTCGAAAAGGGGCTTTTGTCTCTTTAGTCTCTCTAATGCTCCTTTTAAAAGAGCAAAGGATTTAAGAGTTGCTGATTTTTTATCTTTCGTCACCCAAGCAACCTGTTCTCTTATATTTACTATGTTAACCATATAGGGATTAACACCTACTTTTTTTGCGATTTCAAGGAAATAAGAGCCCTTGTTATGAGGTGAACAGGCGAGTATAATTAATCCATCAGGACGTTTTTTTTCAATAATATTTTTAAAATCTTGCAGTGCTTCATTAGAACATAAAAGCTCAAATTCTTCAATCCAGTCAACTTCTTGAGAAATTAAAATTTTTATCTCTTCAAATAAAATTTGTTCCCCAATCTGCCCAGCACAATTACAGAATATAACACCAATATGCAAAAATTTCTCCCTGAATAAGAAATTGGAGATATTTTAACACAAAA
>CAZYLC010000010.1:10607-16152 GCA_964648755.1 uncultured Thermodesulfovibrio sp. | reverse complement strand
TTCAATACAACTCTTAGGACAGGTCAAAATGCAGTATTTACAACCCTTACATCTCTCTGAATTAATCTCTATTTTACCTTTTCTAACCTTTGTCTGCATAAGCTTAATTTTAAACTCTAAAGGCATAATAAGTCAAATTATAAAGTTTTTTTTAACACAAACAATCTTATATTTTTGTTATACTTAAATATGCATCTTTTTGTTGAGATAGCAAAAAAAACTGTAGAAGAGTTTATAAAAAAAGGTAAAATTCCACCAATTCCAAAAGACATTCCTGAAGAAATGAGAAAAAAAGCAGGAGTTTTTGTATCAATTAAAAAAAGAGGTCAATTAAGGGGTTGCATTGGAACATTTATGCCTGCCAGGGAAAATATATATGAAGAAATAGTTAGGAATGCTATAGCAGCAGCTACAGAAGACCCTCGATTCCCCCCTGTTCATGAAAAAGAACTTGACGAGCTTGAATATTCGGTAGACATACTTAGTCCACCGGAACCTGTTAAAAGTCTTGATGAACTTGATCCGAAGAAATATGGTGTCATTGTTGTAAAAGGTTGGCAAAGGGCATTACTTCTTCCTGATATTGAAGGAGTGAATACCGTTTATGAACAGTTAAGAATCACCAAGCTAAAAGCAGGAATTGACCCTCACGATTCCGATGTGGAGATATATAAATTTAAAGTTCAACGTTATAAATAACTTTTTCTTCCCAGAGCCTGTTCTTTATTTCCTCTATCAATGGAATAAGTGTCTTTTTATCTAATGCAGAAATTCCAATTGCATCATATCTGTTACAAATTTTTTCTACTTCTTGGTAGCTTAATTTATCTATTTTATTAAAAACCACTATCATAGGTTTTCTATGTAAATTCAGTTCTTTAAGAATATTTTTTACTGACTCCATATGATTTTCAAATTGAGGATTGGAGATATCAACAAGATGAATTAAAAGAGAGGCGTCTTCCAATTCCTCAAGGGTGGTTTTAAAAGCCGAGACTAAATCCTCGGGAAGGTCTCTTATAAACCCTACCGTGTCAGTTATTATTAACTCCCTTTCTTCCGGAAATTTTAGTCTTCGTGATGATGTATCAAGAGTAGCAAACATCTTATCTTCCACAAAAACTTCACTCTTTGTTAAAGCATTGAGAAGAGTAGATTTACCAGCATTTGTATATCCAATTATGGAGACTACGGGAATTGATATCTCCTTTCTTCTTTTCTTTCTCTGTTGTCTTGCTAAATTAAGCTTACTAAGTTCATTTTCAAGATGATGAATTCTTTCTTTAATTCTTCTTCTGTCAATCTCGAGTTTCATCTCTCCAGGACCTCTTCCGCCTATACCTCCTGCAAGACGGGACATAGCAGTTCCCTTTCCAGTGAGTCTTGGTAACATATAACAAAGCTGGGCAAGCTCCACCTGGACCTTTCCATCTCTTGAATGGGCTCTTTTTGCAAATATATCAAGAATAAGCTGACTACGATCAATCACTTTAAGTTCTGTCATCTCACCAATTGCTCTTATCTGAGAGGGAGTTAGATCTTGATCAAAAACTAAAATAGTTGCTCCTATATCCATTGCTTTTATTATTAATTCCTTAAGTTTACCTTCACCTAGAAGATACTTAGGATTTATCTCCTTAACCCTCTGAATTACTCTATCAAGAACAACTAAATCTGAAGACTTTGCAAGTTCTTCTAACTCTTCCATATGTTCTTCCAAAATATATTTAGGAGCAGTAGAGACACTTATTAAAATAGCTCTCTCTCTGTTGTCAGAGGTATCAATGGCTCTTATTCTATCCATTTCCTCTTCAAGATTTCTGATAAATTCTTTAAAATTAAATTTTAATGTATGAAATTTTGAAGATAAAAGCTCAAATTGTTTATCTTTACCAAAAGGTAGAAGATGAACTATATGAATCTCCTCAGGTAGACCTTTATCATGAGTAATGACAGCAAGTAAGTCAAATCTGAGAAGTCTTAAATCGGCAATGTCTTCTCTATCGGGAAGTTCCTTATGTAAATGAGTATGGACATAACGCAAACCTCTTAAAGGTTTCTTACCAAGAGGAAAATTATCAAGTTCAGGGATTAAAACCGAATGGGCAGTCCCAATGATTAGATGAGTTATATTCCCTGCTCTATCAATTAAAACACCTATCTGCCTGTTAATCTCATAAGATAAAGAGCAAAGAGATTTTGCAAACTCTGAAGTTACTATTGATTCTAAGGGCTGCCTTTTTCGGTAAAGCTTTTCTAACTGATTAATTATTATTCTTTTTAATCCAGTTGTATATCCGTAAATTTTAGCTATCTTATTTAACCTCGATTTCTTTTTTTATCTTTTCTGATTTTTCTAAAACCTTATTGTACATTTCCTTTCTTTTTATTTTCACTTTATCTCTTATATCAGGATATTTCAAAGCTAATATCTCACATGCAAGCCAAGCAGCATTTTCAGCTCCATTTATTGCTACTGTTGCTACAGGTATACCAGGTGGCATTTGAACTGTAGAAAGGAGAGCATCAAACCCATTTAAAGCTCCACTTGCTAAAGGAACACCTATTACAGGAAGAGTGGTGTGAGCAGCAATAAAGCCTGCAAGATGGGCTGCCATACCTGCCCCTGCTATTATTACCTCTGTTCCTCTTTGTTCTGCTTCTTCAGCATATTTTTTAGCCCTGTCTGGGGTTCTATGAGCTGAACAAACATCAATTTCATAGAAAACACCTAATTCTTTTAAAACCTTAGCGGCCTTTTTCATCGTATCAAAATCACTGTCACTTCCCATCAAAATCAATACCTGTGCCATTATTACCTACTCCTTGCCATAGATTCAAGTCTCTCAATTCTTTCGTCGATTGGCGGATGAGTGCTGAAAAGTTTCATCATTGTTTTGCCTGAAAGAGGATTTACAATAAATAGATGAGCTGTTCCTGGATTTGCATCCATAGGAATTGCCTGTGAAGCATAATGCAGCTTTCTCAAAGCATTGGCAAGATAGAGAGGATTTCCTGCAATTTCTGCTCCTTCTTCATCGGCAGCATACTCTCTTGCTCTGCTAATTGCAAGCTGAATAATCATAGCAATTAAAGGAGCAACTATCATCATTAAAAGAGCTACAATAGGATGTCCTCCTTCCTCATCATCATGCCTACCAAAAATATTTGCCCACATGGCCATCTGAGCAAGATATGATATAGCTCCTGCGATAGTTGCAGCAATTGTGCTAATTAAAATGTCTCTGTGTTTAATGTGGGCAAGTTCATGTCCTATAACACCTTCCAATTCTTCTCTTGAAAGTATTCTCATTATTCCTGTTGTAACAGCAACAACTCCATGCTTAGGAGACCTTCCAGTAGCAAAAGCATTTGGCTGCTCAGATTCTATGATATAGACCTTAGGCATTGGTAATCCAGCCTTCATAGCAAGCCTTCTCACTATACCATATAGCTCAGGTGCCTGAGATTCTGCTACCTCTCTTGCACCATACATAGCAAGAACAATTTTATGGCTAAAGAAATAGGCAAAAAAATTCATTCCTAATGCCATTATAAGAGCAATTGTTGCGCCTTGCTTTCCTCCTATTAATGAACCTGCAAAAATAAAGAATACTGTAAGAAAAACCATTAAAACAAGGGTCTTCAATGTGTGCATATACTCAACCTCCTCTTAAAAGATATATATTAAAATCTAACATTAATTTAATAGTTTAGGCAATAGATGGGCATTTTCCCCTTAATATATCATCAATAATTCATAACAGCAGAATTATAAAAGGGTAAAATTAGGTTCTTAACTCGGCTTTTAGTTCAGATAATATTTTCTCAACTAATTTTGAATTGATAGAATCTACTTCTTCTGATGTGAGTGTTCTATCAAAAGCTCTATAGGTAATACGAAAAGCTACACTTTGTTTTCCTGCTGGAATTCCTTTACCTTTATAAAGGTCAAAAATATATACATCTTCGATTAACTCACTTCCAAATTCCTTAATTATTTCAAAAATTTTCTGTGCTTCAAAGTCTGCTGAAACCAGTATTGCTATATCTCTTTTTATGGGGGGATAATTAGAAAAAGGCTTATAGGAGAGGGAACTCTGCAAACTTAGAGCTTTGATTATCTCTTCAAGATTCAATTCAGCAACGCAAATATAGGGCTTCGTTTTAAAGTCAAACTTTGTAAGTATTTTGGGAGATAAAACCCCGATAAAACCTATTTTTTCTCCATTAAGATAAATATCTGCTGATTGACCAGCATGTAAGAAAGTCTCAGAAGACCTCTTGAAGACTAAATCATTAAACTTGAAATGTCTAATTAAACCCTCTATAACGCCTTTCAGTGCATAAAAATCATAATTATCTTCATTAAAAGGTGATTTAAGTTCCTCTTTCTTTGATACCATTGCAAGGTAATTTGGTTCATAGGGTAGTGCAGTATCTTTTTGCGAAATAAATACTCTTCCAATTTCGAATAATTTAATGTAATCAATTCCTCTTGATGAATTTCTCTCAATATTTCTTAAAAGTGTAGGAGTAAGCATTGTTCGCATCACTGATTCTTCCTGCCTTAAAGGATTTATAAGAGAAACCACTCTTCTTCTCTGGTCATCTTCAGGTATCTCCAGAATTTTTAAATCTTCTGGAGACGTGAAACTCATATTTAGTGATTCACTAAAGCCCAAAGTAATCATATAATCCCTGATTTTATATAAAATTTTTCTTCTTTGGGCAAGTTCATAATTTTCTCTCACAGGTTTAAGATACTGAGGTAGTTCTGCTGGAACTTTATCATATCCATAAATTCTGGAAACCTCTTCAGCGATGTCCTCTTCAATTGAAAGGTCGTGTCTGTGTGTTGGTACTTTAGCCAAATACTTTTCTTTATCTTTGCTTGTCTCAATATCGAGAAGATTAAGAATCTCTAAAATTTCTTTATCCTTAATGCTAATTCCTATAAAATTGCGTATTTTTTGTGGACTGAAGGGAATCTCCTTTTTCGGCATTTTAGTGGGATAAACATCAATTAGTTCATAAATATCGCCGCCTGCCACTTCATGAATTAGATAGGCTGCTCTATCAAGAGCAGTTATAAGATTTTCTATATCTGTACCTCTTTCAAATCTATAGGAAGCTTCTGTTGAAAGTCCAAGCCTTTTTGAAGTTTTTCTAACTGATTCAGGTTTAAAATAGGCACTTTCAATAAGTATGTTTACCGTTTTATCTGTAACTTCTATGTTTGCACCACCCATAATGCCTGCGATTGCTACAGGACGCTTTCCATCCCATATTAAAAGGTCTTCAGTTCCTACGGTCCTCTTTACACCGTCAAGGGTTTCTATTTCTACTTTATCTTTACCTAAAATACTCTTAGGAGTTCCTACTCTTATAGCGTAACCTTCAAGGAGATCAAGGTCAAAGGCATGAAGAGGATGACCATACTCAAGCAGAACATAGTTAGTTAAATCAACAACATTGTTTATTGAACGAATTCCTGCTTTTTCAAGTCTAACCTTAAGCCATTCTGGTGAGCTTGATACTTTTA
>CAZYLC010000010.1:9419-10597 GCA_964648755.1 uncultured Thermodesulfovibrio sp. | reverse complement strand
TCCTGCATATCTATAACAAAGTTCAGGATTGGCTATAGATATGATGAATTTATCATCTTTAAGTTCTCTTTTAATCTCAAAAGATGGTTTTTTTAGCTTTAATTTAAATAGGGCTTTTATCTCTCTGGCAATCCCTAAAATACTTAAGCAGTCTGCCCTGTTTGGGGTTATCTCAAGATCAAGAATGGCATCTTCATCTATCTTCTCAATGGAGCCTACTTCAAGTCCTGACATTGTTAAAGCATCTGCGGTAGCTTTAAGCTCAAGATTTCCTTCAATGTATTCCTTTAACCAGCTAAAAGGAACTCTCATTAAAACTGCCTCAAAAATCTTATATCATTTTCAAAAAATAGCCTAATATCATCAATTCCGTATTTAAGCATTGTTAGTCTCTCAACTCCCATTCCAAAGGCAAATCCTGTATACTTACCCGCTGGATAACCGGCGAATTTAAATACATTAGGATGAACCATTCCTGCACCCAAAACCTCAAGCCATCCTGTTTGCTTACATACTCTACATCCTTTAGCACCACATATAATACATCCTATGTCAATTTCTGTTGAAGGCTCTGTAAAAGGGAAAAAACTTGGTCTGAATCTAACAGGAATATTTTCTCCAAAAAGTCTCTGTAAGAAATACACAAGAACTCCTTTAAGGTGAGAAAAGGAGATATCCTCATCAACCATGAGTCCCTCAACTTGATGAAACATAGGAGTATGTGTTACATCGGAATCGCATCTGTAAACCTTACCAGGTGATATGAACCTTAAAGGGGGGGTTTTCTTTTCCATAACTCTTACTTGAACAGGAGAAGTATGAGTTCTTAAAACTACATCTTCGCTTACATAAAAGGTATCCTGCATATCTCTTGCAGGATGCTCCTTAGGAATATTCAGAGCTTCGAAATTATAATAATCAAGTTCCACTTCTGGTCCTTCCTCAACAGTAAAGCCAAGTTCTCTGAATATATCTATAATTTCAAGAAGAGTTTTATTTACAGGATGACAACCACCAAAATAGTAATCTTTTCCTGGCAGGGTTATATCTATTAAATCTTTTTTTATAGATTCTGATATCTCTCTTTGTTTTAGCTCTAATTCTTTATTTTTGATTTGTTCTTCAATAAAATTTTTAAGCTCATTTAGAAATTTGCCCTGTTTTTTTCTTTCCTCAGG
>CAZYLC010000010.1:5683-9409 GCA_964648755.1 uncultured Thermodesulfovibrio sp. | reverse complement strand
GTAAGATTCTTTATTTTTTCATTTAAAAAACCCTTTTTACCTATATATCTTGCTTTAATATTAAGAAGTTCCTGCAGGGAAGTAATATTCTCTATTTCTTCAAGAAAGCCTTGCTTAAGCGGATCTTCCATTTATGCAGCTTTCACAAAAGTTTTTACCTTATCTACAATTTCTTTAAATGCATTAATATCATTATAGGCAATATCTGCAAGTGCTTTTCTGTTTAGGTTAATATTAGCTTTTTTTAGTCCGTCTATAAATTGATTATAGGTTAATCCAAACATTCTAACAGCTGCATTTATTCTTGTAATCCACAGTGCCCTGAAGTCTCTCTTTTTAAGTCTTCGGTCATTGTAGGCATGTTCTAAGGCTTTTTCGACTGCTTTTGCAGCCACTTTATAACAACGACGTCTTCCGCTGTAGTAACCCTTTGCCATTGAAAGTGTTTTTTTATGATATCTTCTTGTTTTAAATCCACCCTTTACTCTTGGCATTTATTTCCTCCCATTATTTCATCCTGAGGATGCGAGGCATCCGAAGGAACTCTTATTAAAATTTAAACTCCTGGGGAGGGATTCGAACCCCCGACCAAGTGGTTAACAGCCACCCGCTCTGCCGGCTGAGCTACCCAGGAATTATTTAAAAATATCAAATTTAAAGACTCTCTGTCAATTTAATCTGGCTTTTTATCTTCTTTTACGGCTTCTTTTTCCGATTTTGAGTAGTCAACAAACTCAAGGATTGCCATTGGCGCACTATCTTTTATTCTAAAACCTGTTCTTACAACTCGCACATATCCACCATTCCTGTCGGCAAAACGAGGTGCAATATCAGTAAAAAGCTTCCTTATAAGTTCCTTATCAGGTAAATAAGAAAGAGCAACTCTTCTTGAATGAAGATCTCCTTTTTTCCCAAAGGTTACAAGCCTATCAGCAAGTTCTTTAACTGCCTTTGCCTTTGCAACGGTAGTTTCAATTCTCTCATATTTAATCAGAGAAGCTAAGAGACTTCTTAAAAGAGCCTTCCTCTGATTTGCTGTTCTGCTGAAATTTCTTCCATCCACTCTATGTCTCATTCAGTTACCCCCTCTGAACTTTTTCATTTAATTTTTCAAGAAGTCCTGGTTCTAATTTCATTCCTAATCTTAGCCCTTGCCTATTTAAAACTTCTTTTATTTCTTCAAGTGATCGTTTACCAAAATTTTTTGTTTTCATAAGTTCATTTTCTGTTTTTTGAATTAGTTCAGCAATTACATTGATTCCCGCACTTTTAAGACAATTATATGCTCTTACTGATAATTCAAGGTCCTCTATAGGCTTCAAAACATTTTCATTTAATTTGTCGTAGGCAACTGATTTTTCGTCACCTCTTGCTGATTCTTTTGTTTCCGTCAAGTAATTATCCCTGTCGGCTTTAAACTTCAGAATATCAAAATGTCTGATCAAGATATCTGAAGCTTCTGAAATAGCTTCTTCCGGAGTTATACTTCCATCTGTCCATAATTCAAGAACTAATTTATCGTAATCTGTTAATTCTCCAACTCTTGTTTTTTCAACCCTAAAATTAACTTTTTTTATTGGACTAAATATGGCATCAACAGTAATTGCATCTACAGGTAAATCTTCATCTTTAATTATTTCAGAGGGTATATATCCCCTTCCTTTTCTTAAATATAAATACATTTCTAATTCTGTATCTTGGTCTAAGGAGCATATATATTGATCTTCATTTAAAATCTCATAGGTTCCATCTGTTTTTATATCTTTTGCATATACATCAGCTGGACCTTTAATTTTGATTGTGGCTACTTTTTTATCTGATTCATCAGAAAGATATTTAATTCTTATTTTTTTAATATTTAAAACAATATCTATCACATCTTCTTTGATACCTGGAATAGAACTAATCTCATGTAAAACTCCATTTATCCTTATAGAATATACAGCTGCTCCTTCTATAGATGAAAGTAACACTCTCCTTAGGGAATTCCCCAAGGTTGTTCCATAACCTCTCTCTAAAGGTTCAATAATCAGTTTGCCATAGGTATCGGTTAGAGTCTCTCTTTCAAACTCCACCCTTTTTGGCATCTGAAACTCTTTATAAAAACTCATATAATTCCTCCAATTGAATAAAATTAGAACTACTTGGAATAAAACTCTACTATTAGCTGCTCATGGACAGGCAGTTGCATTTCCTCTCTCTCTGGAATTCTTACAAATTTACCCTTCATCTCTTCAACATTAATTTCTGTCCAGATAGGAAAACCTCTTTGTTCTGCTAAAGCTAAATTATCTTTTATTAAATCTTTATCTTTACCCTCAGCGATTATTTCCACTACATCGCCTGGCCTTAATAAGTATGAGGGAATATCAACCTTTTTCCCGTTTATTAAAAAGAAACCATGCCTTACTAATTGTCTTGCTTGTCTTCTATTTATTGCAAAACCCATTCTATAGATCACATTATCTAACCTTCTTTCAAGGAGTTTTAAAAGATTCTCGCCTGTAACTCCCTTCATCTTAGTAGCCTTTTCAAAATAATTCTTGAACTGTTTTTCCATAATTCCATATATTCTTTTAACTTTTTGTTTTTCTCTTAATTGAAGACCGTAATCGGATAACTTTGCTCTATTATGTCCGTGCTGTCCTGGTGGGTACTTTCTTCTTTCAAAAGCGCATTTCTCTGTATAGCATCTTGTTCCTTTCAAAAATAATTTCATACCTTCTCTTCTACATAATCTGCATAATGCCTCTGTATATCTCGCCATTTATACCCTCCTTCTCTTTGGAGGTCTGCACCCGTTATGAGGAACAGGTGTTACATCTTTTATAAGATTTATCCCTAAACCAGCAGCTTGCAATGCTCTTATAGCAGTTTCTCTTCCAGAACCTGGGCCTTTAACAAGTACATCAATCTGTTTCATTCCCATCTCAGCCGCTCTTTTCGCAACTGTTTCGGCTGCAATCTGGGCTGCATAGGGAGTTCCCTTTCGTGAACCCTTAAACCCGCAACTTCCTGAGGATGCCCAAGCAACCACGTTGCCATTTGGATCGGTGATTGTAATTATTGTGTTATTGAATGTTGTTTGAACATGGGCAACACCATGGGGAATATTTTTTTTAATCTTTTTTATTCCTTTTCTTTTCTGTGCCATTAATCTATATAACCTCCTTAAATTATTTTTTCTTTATTAATTTTCTTCTTGGCCCTTTTCTTGTCCTTGCGTTCGTTTTTGTCCTCTGACCCCTTACAGGTAAATTAGCTGTATGCCTCATTCCTCTATAGCATCCAATATCAATTAATCTTTTTATATTCATTGAAATTTCTTTTCGTAATTCTCCTTCAACCTTATATTGTTTTTCTATTTCATTTCTAATTTTTACTATTTCTTCGTCAGTTAATTCTTTTACTCTTTTGTTCGGGTCTATGCCTGTCTCCTTGAGTATGGAATTAGAAAGACTTCTACCTATACCAAAAATTCTTGTTAATCCTATCTCAACTCTTTCATTTTTAGGTATATCTACTCCTGCTATTCTTGCCATATTTATTCTCCTTCCTTAACCCTGTCTCTGTTTATGTTTAGGATTTTCACAAATAACTCTAATGATGCCTTTTCTTTTTATAATCTTGCACTTTGAACAAACTTTCTTAACTGAAGCTCTTACCTTCAATTTACACCTCCTATTTAAATCTGTATATTATTCTACCCTTAGTAAGGTCATAGGG
>CAZYLC010000010.1:290-5664 GCA_964648755.1 uncultured Thermodesulfovibrio sp. | reverse complement strand
CAACAAGAACTTTATCTCCCGGTAAAATTTTTATAAAATGCATTCTCATTTTTCCAGAAACATAGGCTAAAATTAAATGACCATTATCAAGCCTTACCTTAAACATAGCATTAGGTAATGCTTCCTCTATGATTCCTTGCATTTCTATGTGATCTTCTTTCGGCATATAACTTGTTAATATATCTATTATTTTACATTTTAGTCAAGATTTCTGGTTTATCATCAGTAATTGCAACAGTATGTTCAAAATGGGCTGAAAGAGATCCATCTTTTGTGACTGCTGTCCAACCATCTGATAGGATGGTTACTTCGTGAGTACCCGCGTTAACCATAGGTTCTATGGCAATAGTCATTCCTGCTCTTAGCTTAGGTCCTGTTTTTTCCTTTCCAAAATTAGGAATTTGAGGGTCTTCATGTAAAGACCTGCCAATTCCATGTCCTACAAAGGCTCTCACTACAGAAAATCCATTAAGCTCAACATAATTCTGGATTGCTGAGGAAATATCTCCCACTCTATTACCTTCTCTTGCTTGTTCAATCCCTTTATATAAAGCTTCTTCTGTTGTTTTCAGTAATTTTTTAGCCTCCTCTGAGATTTTTCCTATCCCATATGTATAAGCCGCATCTCCATAAAAGCCATCAATTATAACTCCCACATCAATACTAACAATATCTCCTTCATTTATAATCACTTTATCAGATGGTATTCCGTGAACTACTTGCTCATTTATTGACACACAAGCACTTGCAGGATATCCTCTGTAACCTTTAAAGGCTGGTTTCCCACCCAGTTTTATTATTAAATTTTCAATGAACTTTTCTATATTTTTTGTTGAAAGCCCTTCTCTTATATATCCCTTTAACTCTTCTAAAACTTTTGCAACTATAAAACAAGATTTTTTTATTTTATTAATCTCATCGGAATTTTTTATTATTATCACTCAGAATTAGTCCTTCCTACCTTTTATCCTGAATTTCTTGAAGAAACCATCATAAGATCTGCTTATCATATGAGTTTCAATCTGTGAGACTGTATCAAGAGCAACTCCGACAGCAATTAAAAGAGAGGTTCCACCAAAATAGAAAGGAACTTTAAACTGGGAAATTAAAATCTCTGGCAAAACGCAAACTGCGCTAAGATATAAGGCACCGACAAAAGTTAGACGAGAGAGAACTCTATATATGTATTCCGATGTTTTTTGACCAGGTCTTACCCCTGTAATAAAGCCACCATTCTTCTGTAAATTATCAGCAATTTCAACGGGATTATAGATAACTGCCGTATAAAAATAGGTAAAGAAAATTATCATACCCACATAAAATATTATGTGCAGAAAGCTTCCCGGCGAGAGCTGTTTTGCTAATGATTGAACCCAGGGAACTGCTATAAAACCTGCGATAGTAGCAGGAAACATTAAAACCGAAGAGGCAAATATGGGAGGAATAACTCCAGCAGAATTTATCTTTAACGGTAAATAGGTTGTATATCCTCCATACATTTTTCTTCCAACAACTCTCTTTGCGTACTGTATAGGAATTCTTCTCTGGCCTCTTTCAATAAATATAATTCCTGCAACTACTGCAACCATTACAACAACAAGGGCTATTACGAAAAAGATTGATAATTCACCTGTTTTTACAAGATTATAGGTATAAAAGATGGCATTTGGAAATCTTGCCACAATTCCAGCAAATATTATCAGCGAAATACCGTTTCCAATTCCCCTTTCTGTTATCTGTTCACCAAGCCACATAAGAAAAGCGGTTCCCGCGGTAAGAGTAATCATTGTAACCAACCTAAAAGACCAACCAGGCTCCTGAATGAACTGTCCACCGCCCATTGTCTCAAGGCCAACAGCTATTCCAAATCCCTGAATTGCAGCGATAACTATTGTGGCATATCGAGTATATTTGGTAATCTTCTTTCTACCTTCCTCGCCTTCCTTCGCAAGTTTCTGTAATGTGGGTATTACGACAGTCAAAAGCTGAAAGATGATGGAAGCGCTGATATAAGGCATTACGCCAAGTGCAAATATGGTAACTTTGGAAAGAGCACCGCCGGTAAATATGTCAAAGAATCCCATTACAGCTCCGCCGCGTTCCATAAGGAATTTGCTAAGTGCTTCTCCATCAATTCCTGGAGTTGGAATATGTGCACCTATTCTAAATACAGCCAACATAGCAAGGGTGAATAACACCCTTGCCCTCAATTCAGGTATTTTGAAAATATTCCTAAAAGCGGTTACAATCCCCACTATGCAACCTCTACCTTACCACCTTTAGACTCAATTTTCTGGCGGGCAGTTTTACTAATAGCATGTGTTTTTATGGTAATTGCCTTACTTATATCTCCGTTTCCAAGAACCTTTAAACCATCTTTAAGTTTTTTTATAATCCCTTTCTGCATAAGAACATCGGGAGTAATAATGTCTACTTCATCGACAATTTTATTTAAATCATCAAGATTTACAACAACGTACTCCTTTTTGAATGGAGCATTTGAAAAACCGCGTTTAGGTGTTCTTCTCTGTAGTGGCATCTGTCCACCTTCAAATCCAGGACCCTTGGTACCCCCTGAACGAGACTTTTGACCCTTGTGACCTTTTGTAGAGGTTCTCCCATGCCCTGAACCAAGCCCTCTTCCGACCCTTTTAGGTCTCCTCTTGCTTCCTTCTGCTGGCTTTAATTCATTTATTTTCATGAAACCTTCTCCTCCTGCTGAATTTGATTTTCTTCAGTTTGTTCGATTTCTGTTGCCTTTGTTCTTAATTTTATTACTGAAGAAGGATCTTTCAAACAATTGAGAGCACCTATGGTTGCATTGACAGAGTTAAAAGGATTATGACTTCCTAAAACTTTAGCTACCACATCCTGAACTCCAGCAACTTCAAAAACTGCTCTTGCAGGTCCACCTGCTATGATTCCAGTTCCCTTAGGAGCAGGATTAATTACTATTTTTGTTGCTCCGTATTTAAATTCGACTCTGTGAGGAATTGTAGTATCTTTAAGGGGAAAACTTATTAAATTTTTCCTTGCCCTATCTATTGCTTTTCTAATTGCATCAGGAACTTCTGCTGCTTTTCCTTTTCCAAATCCTACTACTCCAGATTCGTTGCCAACTACTACAAGAGCGCTAAAGGAGAATCTTCTTCCGCCTTTTACTACCTTGGCAACTCTATTTATGAAAACTACCTTATCTTTTAAATTAAATTCTTCCGGATTTATTATTTCCCCTCTCATTACTCCTCCTTAGAATTGAAGACCTTTTTCCCTTGCAGCATCTGCAAGAGCTTTAATACAGCCATGATATTTATATCCAGCTCTATCAAAAACTACCTTTGTTATTCCTGCCTTTGATGCTCTCTCCGCAATGAGTTCTCCTACTTTTTTGGCAAAATTAATATTGCTCTTATTACCTGGTAACTCCCTTATTTCTTTGTCTAAGGTTGAGGCAGAAACAATAGTTTGACCCTTTGAATCATCAATTATTTGAGCATATATATGATTAAGGCTTTTGAATACACAAAGTCTTGGCCTTTTTGAATTTCCAAAAACTCTCTTTCTTATTCTTCCATGTCTTCTTTCTTTTAATTCTTTTCTGTCTCGCAACGCCTTCCTCCTTATTTCTTTCCAGTCTTACCAGGTTTAAGCTTTAAAACCTCATCTGAATATCTTATACCTTTACCTTTGTATGCATCTGGAGGTCTAATTGCTCTAATATTAGCAGCCACCTGTCCTAAGAGTTGTTTATCAATACCTTGCAAAGTAATGGTTGTTTGTTTTTCATCTACAACAGCCTTAATACCTTCAGGCAAAGTAAATTCTACAGGATGAGAATAACCAACATTTAAAATTAATTTATCTCCGCTTACCTGCGCTCTATATCCAACTCCATATATCTGTAAAATCCTTGTAAATCCCTGAGACACCCCTGTAACCATATTATAGAGCAAACTCCTCGTTAGACCGTGCAGTGCTCTCTGCTTTTTATCATCACTATTTCTTGTAATCGTAAGCACTTTGTCTTCAAAGTTTAAGCTTATACCTTCAGGCAAGATATAACTTAATTCTCCCTTTGGGCCTTTTACGTAAACATGATTACTTTCAATCTTCAACTCTACTCCATTAGGAATTTGAATTGGCTTTTTTCCTATTCTTGACATTCTATCACCTCTTACCAAACATAACATAAAACTTCTCCGCCTACACCTTTATGGCGGCATTCTTTATCTGTCATAATACCTTGTGAAGTAGTTATTATCGCTATCCCGAGTCCACCCATTACATGAGGGATTTCGTCTTTTCCCACATAAACTCTTCTGCCAGGCTTACTAATCCTCTTCAAGTTAGATATCAAAGAGTCTCCTTCCGGAGTATACTTAAGATTTATTCTTACAATCCCTTGTTTTTTATCTTTTATAATCTTATAGGATTTAATAAAACCCTCTTCCTTCAAAATTTTTGCAATCTCGATCTTTAACCTTGATGCTGGAATATCTACCTTATCAGCCTTTACAATAATTGCATTTCTAATACGAGTTAGCATATCTGAAATTACATCTGTCATCATACTGGCACCCCTTTACCAACTTGACTTAACAACTCCAGGAATCTTCCCAGAGTTTGCTAAAAATCTAAAACATATCCTGCATAATCCGAAGTGTCTTAAATAGCCTCTTGAACGTCCACAAACCTTACAACGATTTCTCACACGCACATTAAATTTGGGTGGATATTTTGCTTTTTCTATTTTACTTTTTCTTGCCACAACCCCTCCTTATCTTCTGTATGGCATTCCGAATTCTTTCAATAACTCTCTTGCTTCCTGGTCGCTTTTAGCGGTTGTACATATGGTAATATCTAATCCGTGAATCATTTCCACTTTATCATAATCTATCTCAGGAAATATAAACTGTTCTTTTATACCAAAGGAATAATTACCTCTTCCGTCAAAAGATTTGGATGATATTCCCTTAAAATCTCTTATTCTTGGTAATGCTAAGGATATCAGTCTATCAAGAAATTCATACATTTTTTCTTTTCTCAAAGTTACTTTACAACCTATTGGCATTCCCTTTTTAAGCTTAAATGCTGCAAGAGGTTTTTTAGCTTTTGTAATTAGAGGTTTTTGTCCTGTGATTTGGGCAATTTCTTTTTCGGCTGCATCAAGGATTTTTATATTTTGAATTGCCTCTCCAAGGGTTACGTGAACTACAATTTTTTCTATTTTCGGTACTTCCATTATATTCTTATAATTAAATTTTTTCATTAATGCAGGAATTATTTCTTTGTCATATTTTTCTTTTAATCTCGGCACATATTTTGTAGCTTTTTCCGCGCTCATTAATCAATAACCTCCTTGCACTTTTTACAA
>CAZYLC010000010.1:0-280 GCA_964648755.1 uncultured Thermodesulfovibrio sp. | reverse complement strand
CTCTAACCTTTCTACCATCTTCAAGAATATTAGCCCCAATTCTTGTCGGTTTATCGCATTTTGGACAGATTAACATTACTTTACAGAAGGGAATAGGATTTTCTTTTTCGATAATTCCGCCTTGTGGATATTTTCGAGTTGGTTTTTGATGCTTTTTTATAATATTTACTCCTTCTACTATAATCTTTTCTTTCTTTGTTAACACTGATATTACTCTGCCTTTTTTATCTTTGTCTTTACCGGATAAAATTATTACGTTATCACCTTTTTTAATTCTTAA
>CAZYLC010000009.1:37693-42264 GCA_964648755.1 uncultured Thermodesulfovibrio sp. | reverse complement strand
TTGGAAGATTTAAGGTGTATAGCTTAATCCCCGGGATAAATTTCCCGGGGATTTAAAAAAATTTTTTATCTTATTTGATCTCTCTTATTTTCTCTAAAAATTCATTAATACCGAAAGGTTTTGATAGCACCTTTAAACCCTGCTTTATCAATTCATTAACCTGCTCAATGTTGTCCGCATATCCTGTCATGAATAGAAATTTCATATCAGGTTTAAGTTGCTTTAACTTCCTGTAAAGTTCGAGTCCATTCATTTTAGGCATTATTATATCTGACAGGCAGATATCAAATTTATTCTTATACTCCTCAAAATGTTCAATAAATTCTATGGCACTTGAAAAAGAATATACCTCAAAACCATACTTTTTAAGTAATTCTTCTGTTGCCACTCTAACCTCATCATTGTCCTCTATAAGAATAATCCTCTTAGTATCTATATCTTTTTCATCACTTTTTAAATCAACCTTTTGAATTTTTCTTTCTGCAAGGGGGAGATAAATCTTGAAAGTTGTTCCTATGCCTACTTCGCTGTAAACATTTATAAAGCCTTTGTGTTGTTCCACTATGCTATATACTATTGAGAGTCCAAGACCTGAACCTTGTTCTTTAGTTGTAAAAAAGGGATCAAAAATTTTATCTATAATTTCCTTGGGGATACCCCTGCCTGTATCGGAAAAGCTAATACAAAGATAATCACCTTCACTAACTTTAGGGTACAGATTAGCTATTTCTGCTTCTATAATTTTTCTTTCAATGGCAATCCCTATATTTCCTCCTTCAGGCATAGCATCAACTGCGTTCACTAAAAGATTCAGCAAAAGTTGTGTTAAGCTTTATATCCTCTCTAATGGTAGGCTTAAGAAGTTTTATCTCTTCTTTAATAATTTCATTTATATCGTAAATCTTGAGGTCAAAAACCTGTCTTTTAGAAAAGGCAAGAAGTTTCTTAATAAAATCCTTCATTTTGTCAACTGCGCTTGCTATTCCCTCAGTGTATTTCTTTACTTGCTCATTATCCTTAGTATAAAGTTGAATTAACTGATTATTACTTGAAATAACTGTGAGCATATTATTCAAATCGTGGGCAATACTTCCTGCAAGTCTGCCGATACTCTCCATTTTCTGTGCCTGAAAAAGCTGTTCCTGCATCCTTAATTTCTCAGTAACATCTTTTGCAAAGGAGATTAAAAAAGCAGGGTTACCTTTTTCATCTCTTACCAAAGAAGAGGATAAAAGAACATAAAATAGGCTCCCGTCCCCACGCTTAGCTTTGATTTCATAGATTTCCACATATCCTTTTTTTAGTAACTCTTCTAAAAATCTGGAATGTTCTTCAGGATCATAATATAATTCTCTAACATTTTTAATTTGTGATTTATCCCCATAACCAAACATTTTCAAACCAAATGGATTTATATCTAAAAGTTCACCTTCTAAGGTAGAAATTAAAATTGCATCCCTTGATGTTTCAAAAAGCTTTGATAATTTTTCCTCTCTTTCTAAGATTTCTATTCCCATTTTAGAAATGTTTTTTGCAAGGCTGTTAAATTCATGAAAATTAGTCTCTTGAGGAGTCATATGGTTACGATTCTTAATATTCTCTATTAGTCTGAAAATCTCTAAAAAGGGTTTTTGTATAAAACCTGATACTACAAAACTCACAACAAGCGCTAATATGGTTAATAATATAAAAAGAAAAAAAATTTGTTTTTTAAAAATATCATATCCTGCAAAAGCACTCTTGTAATCATTACCCATAAAAATATATTTGTCAAAAATGGGAAGGTATTGTGTCTGCAATAGATACTTTTCTCCCTGTATAATAAACTCCTTAGGTTCCTTTGTCTCGCCGATTTGATAGAGATTAGAGACAAGCATCTTAATATTTGCTCCTTCATTTACAAAACTCTCATAATAGTGGGCTATTATCTTACCATTTTCATCAACAATGAATGAATAGTATCCTTTTTTATGTAATTCCTTCAGGTAACTGTTGAAATCTGGAATATCAACGAGTATGACTATATGTTTATCTAAGTACTTTGTTCCTTGAGCATAGTAAGATTTTTTATCAAACAGAAAAACATAGGGACCTGAAAAAGTAGCTTCCTTTATGTTATTAAACATAGGAGTATTCCCCAAATAGATATTTATAGCGTCTTTTCTGAAGGGATAGAATTCCTTTATAAAACCAATCTTATCAGAAAGGATTATATATTTAATATAAGGATGTAGTTCAAGGAGCTTCTGTATATTTTTCTTTCTTTCTTCAAAGTTTTTTTCTTTAATCATTATATCTTTTATAGCATTCAGAAAGTTTTCATTATGTTTTACTGTTTGTTCTAAATATTGCTGAAAATTTCTAATTATTGTATCATACTCGTTTTGTTTAAATTTTGTTGTAAATATTTTTGAAAAAATATAAATGTAGGTATTAGTAGATAAAAGCAAAAAAATTCCAAAAAATAAGAGTAAAATAAAAATAAAGGTTTTAAAATTAAAAATTACCTTCATCTTTCTATCTTCTCAAACATGCCATTATTAATTACTACTACGAAAGGCTTTAGTTCTGAATCTCCATATTTGTTAATTTTGATCTCGCCCATAGGAAGTTTAAACTGGGAATTCAAAATCTTTTCTCTAATTGAATTAAGCTCTTCACCTTTTAAAATTGCCTCTTTTATAATCATCACTGTATTATAGCCATTTATTACTGAAGAATCGGGTGGATAGCCAAATTTTTGCATGAATTTTTCTCTAAATTTCATATAATTTTCATTCGTTGGTGATTCATCATAGTAGCCAACACTTAAAACCCCCTCTGCTAAATAACCTGTGAAGGAGATAAAACCGGAAAATCTCGCCCATGGCGCTATAACTAACTTAATATGGGGATTAATTATTCGGATTTTTTGATTTATTATTGAGGCGTTGAATATGTCAGTTACCATTAATATTAAGTCTGGCTTATACATTAACGCTTCCTTTACCAAAACATTAAAATCTGAAATTTTCTCTTTAATAGTAAACATGTGTATGGAGGAGTTTTTATCGATTTGTGTAATAAAACTATTTGCAAAATCAGCTGTATATACAGGGTTTCTCTCATCTACCATGATTAAAATTCTATTAGGCTTGATTTTATTTTTAATATATGAACCAAGAGCTTCACCAAAATCCTTATTGCTGGGCTCAAGTCTTATAAGATAATCATCCCTATTTGAGAATTCATTACCTGAAACTGTTGGTGATAGGGCAAGAAGTTTTTTTTCATCAATTAGTGGTAATAAAGCTCTTGCTATTGTGCTCGTTGCAGGACCGATAACTGCAATAACACCTTCATTCAAAAATTCCAGATAATTCATCTTGGCTATTTCAGAGTTTCCTCTATTGTCCTTTATAATTAATTCTAATTTCCTTCTATTAATTCCCCCACTTTTATTTATCTCTTCCACAGCTAAAAAAGCGCCGTCTCTTATCTCCCTACCAAGATGAGGAGAACTTCCAGTAAACGATACCATAAGCCCAATTTTTATAGGTAGAAGGGGGGGCGGATAGAAAATCCATAGAAAGGTTGAAAAAGTTAAGAGTAAGCCTAATGTTATGTAAAAAGACCTACCCATCTTACTTAATTGTATTATATCAAAAAATCAAGAGAATTTAAAGCCTTAGGAATTACCTTTATAATTTCCCCTATCTGAGTTGATGGGTCAGGATTAAGGATTTGGCCAGCAATTCTATTTATCTTAGATGCTAAAGAACATGCCTTTTCTATTGTAAAGCCTGACTCAATAAGTGCTGAAACAATTCCCGTAATAGTGTCTCCTGTTCCTCCAACAGGTTCAAGAGCTTCTATAAGAGGTTCTGATATTGTTTCAATAATCTCACCTTCTTTTACCACATAGTCGGATCTGCCCTTTATGAGAAGATATTTTGAAGCATTACCATATTTATAAGCTCTTTGAATGAGCTCTTCCACCTTGTTCTCCTCTTGAAGAAGAAATCCCCTTGTATAGAAAGGATGAGGAGCTTCCTCATCAGCAAGAAACGCAAGTTCACCTGGGTCTGGAGTAAAAAGGTCAAAAGAAGTAGAGTTTCCGCTCATCTTTGCAGCATACATAAATCCTGCATCAGCAATTAGAAAAGGACGAATAGGCATTTCATCGATAGAAAAAAGAATCTTGTTACACCAGTCTGCATCGGGAAGTAGATAGTGAAATGTCAAAGTTGTAAAAGCTCTATTTTTCAGGTCTCTTACTAAAAATTCATAAAGCCTCAAACTACCATGCCCTCTACCAGTGTCTCCTGAAAGATATACAAATGTAGGGGCTTTTCCAAATAACTCAAGTATCTTGATAGCTGAGGCAATTAGAGCAGGAGTTCCTCTTTGGATTGGAATTCTCCTATCTTTCAGGACAAGACTCTCTCCCTCTAAGCTTACTTCACCTGCATAAAGCTGAAATTCTTCATCAGGAACTGTGCCTATTATGGCAAGCATAGTTCCTTTATTTTATCATAAGCTAACTGAAGGGCATAACCGCATAAAGTATGGCCAATTAGTCTTGGTTCAAT
>CAZYLC010000009.1:31388-37683 GCA_964648755.1 uncultured Thermodesulfovibrio sp. | reverse complement strand
TTCCAACCAGCATTGCAGCCAGGTAGGGAACATCAGGACAACCACCACCTGATACATTTACAATTGTTAGGGATGATTTATGGACAGTTATCTTCATATTAGCAGCCCTAACCATTAGATATCTTCCGAAATCCTTTATATGAAAAAGGTCTACAGGTTTTAGATTTCCATCATCTGAAGGTAACCAATCAAGAGGGGGTATCCCATAAGAATTTAGAATTTCCAGAATCCCCATAGCATTTACTATGGGGATTTCTACGGCAAGGTCACATCCCTTTCGCACATGAGCCGGAGGGCCCACTACCCTTACGCTGTAACCATTTTCTTTAAGAATATTCTCGGCTCTTATTACCTCAGAGGTATTCTCAAAGAGTAAAATGGCTCTATCATTCGGAAATACAATATCTTGACCAATCTCATCTCTTCTTTTAAAAAGCTTCCTTAATATTTTCATTTCAATCCCTTTTTATCCTTATCCTGTATCCAGAGCCTTCTTCAATAATATTTTCAATTTGCCAACCCATTGAAGAGGCTGCCCTTGAGACATTCTCTTTTGATGTATCCGTATCAACAAGAATCTCTATTTCCCCCTTACCAAGTCTTTTAATTGCCTCAAGAGCTAAAAGAACAGGTTCAGGGCAGGAAAGTCCTCTTGCATCAACAATCTCTGCCATTTTTTACCTCCTTCTCATTGTTATTCCTATAATTAGAACTGGCAAGCCCGAAATTATGCGCTATGGCTGCACCGACAATCATTCCTGTAGCAAAAACTGCTGCATCTCCATCACCTTCCCCAGACATGAAAAGTTGTCTGCCAGGACAGCCACCTGCGAGCGTGAAGGCAAGTCCAGCAAGAGTCATTCCAAGAAAGTTCCAAAGTTGCATTGTATGGGCAATTGGTTGTTTTTCAAAACCAAGATTGAACTGTCCAAGAATTAAATTCGTAATAAATGCAGCAACAAATAAAGCCGCTATACCCCAAAACAGATGCCCCTGTCTGAAAAGTATGAGGTCTCTGAAAGCACCCATTGTGCAAAATCTACTTCTCTGGGCAATAACTCCAATCAGTAATCCCACGGCAAGAGATATTAACAAGGGGGCATGTTGCGCTCCCGGTCCCTTCAAACTATAGAAAAGAAACATACCCCGTGCCTCTCCCTCTGGCTGAGGGTCAATAAGAAGAAGTATAAGTAATCCAAGCATTAAAAGAGGAAAACCAAGACCCCCTGCCTTTGAAGTTGAAATCTGCGTTCTTCCAAGAGAGTATCCTGCCTTCAGAAATCTTGTTCCTATCCAAATACCAAAGATAAGCCCAAGAAGACCAAAAATAGCGTTTCCGTCACCACCGGCAAGCCTCAGCAGTGTTCTCCAAGGACAACCTAAAAACACCAGAGCACCTATCATGGCAAAAACCCCAAGAATAAATCTTATAAAAGGCGCAGAACCACCTCTTGGACGGAACTCCTTAAAGGTAAGGGCAGAAATAAAAGCACCAAGAACAAAACCGAGAATTTCAGGTCTCATATACTGACCAACAGCAGCTCTATGTAATCCCAATGCTCCAGCAATGTCTCTTTCCATACAGGCAACGCATATGCCCATATTAGGGGGATTGCCAAGCTTTTGCAGTATTGGTGCAAGAATTCCTATAAGTAATCCTACAAAAATAATTCCACCTTTCGTTCCAAAAAAGTTCTTAAATCCTTTCATGCCCTCCTCCAGTAAAATTTTTAATAAAATTATATATAATTTTTATCTTTAAGTAAAATTTATTTTTCCTATGCATTTAGTTTTCAAAATAGAATTCTCCGATATTTCAGAGGAAAATAAACGGTTTTTTAAGTTATAATATTTTTTACCATCTATGGACAGAGTGATAAGAAAAGGGAATAAGCTAAAGGGTGAAACAATTCCTCCTCCTGATAAATCTATATCTCATAGGGCTATTATGTTTGCATCTTTAGCAAAGGGAAATTCAAAAATAAAAAATTTTCTATGGGCTAAAGACCCCATTAGCTCTTTGAATGCTATGAAATCTTTAGGAGTAGATATTGAAGTTGCAGGGACGGATGAAATAGTTGTTTATGGAAAGGGTTTACATTCCCTAAAAGAGCCTGATGACATAATAGACTGTGGTAATTCAGGAACTACTATAAGGCTTTTAAGCGGAATCCTTGCAGGCCAACCTTTTTTAAGCATTCTTACTGGCGATGAATCATTAAGGCAGAGACCTATGAAAAGAATAATTAAACCCCTTTCAATAATGGGTGCAGATATTTTAGGAAGAAAAGAAAACTCTCTTCCCCCCCTTGTGATAAAGGGTGGTTCACTTAAAGGAATTAATTACGAAATGCCAATTGCCAGCGCTCAGGTAAAAAGTTGTATCTTACTTGCAGGACTTTATGCAGAAGGAGAAACTAAATTAGTAGAACCCCACAGAAGCAGGGATCATACAGAAAAAATGTTAAAAAGCATGGGTGCAGATATAGATATTAATGGAAATATTGTTAAAATAACTACTCAAAGAAAAGAATTAAATCCCTTTGAAATAACTGTTCCTGGAGATTTTTCCTCTGCTGCCTTTTTTATAGCAGGAGCAACCCTGCTCAAAGACTCAGAAGTTATTATAAGAAATGTTTGTCTGAATGAAACAAGAACAGGATTTTTGGATGTTTTAAACAGAATGGGTGGGAATATAGAAATATTAGACCAAAGAACTCAAGCAGGTGAGCCTGTTGGAGATTTAAGAGTTACAAGTTCACAGGGACTACGAAGCGTCATTGTTGAAGGGGATATTATCCCAAGATTAATAGATGAGTTTCCCATATTATGTATTTTAGCCACTCAGGCAGAGGGTAAAACTGTCATAAAGGATGCTAAAGACCTTAGAGCTAAGGAGTCTGATAGAATTAGAGCAATGACAAGAGAATTAAAAAAATTGCGAATATCTATAGAGGAATTTGAAGATGGAGTGGAAATACATGGTCCTTGTAAAATTAAAGCTAATGAAGTTTATTCCTATAAAGACCATAGAATCGCCATGTCTTTAAGCATAGCTGGACTTCTTGCTGAGGGTGAAACAAAAATAATAGATGCCGATTGCGTCGATATATCCTTCCCTGAATTTTATAGTATTCTGGAGAATCTACAAAATTGAAAAAAGTCATAGCGATTGATGGTCCTTCAGGTGCTGGCAAAAGCACTATTTCAAAGGCAGTTGCAAAAGAATTAAGATTTTATTATCTTGATACAGGTTCACTCTATAGAACAGTAGCATATTATTTTTTAAAAAAATTTAGTTCGATAAGAGATTTTTCTTCTATCAATGAAGAAGAACTAAAACAAGAACTTCTCCATATCAATATGAAGTATGAAAATGGTAGAGTTTACCTTTTCTCTGAGGATGTCTCTGAGCTAATCAGAGATCCAAAGGTCGGAGCAATTACTTCTCAAATTTCAGCAAGAAGGAGCGTAAGAGAGTTTTTGTTACCAATTCAAAGAGAATTTGCAGAAAAATACAATACTGTTGCTGAAGGTAGAGATATGACCACTGTGGTTTTCCCTGATGCATGGAAAAAATTTTATCTTGATGCCTCACCTGAGGTAAGAGCCAAAAGAAGATATGAACAATTGTTAAGTTTAGGGGAAAAAATCACCCTTCAAGATGCTATAAGAGATGTAATAGAAAGAGATGAAAGAGACTCCACAAGAAATGAAGCGCCTTTAGTCCGAGCACCTGATGCTTTTTATATTGATACTTCAAGGCTTTCCATTATAGATGTAATAACTACAATTTTAAAAAAAGTTGCAGAGGATGCCTAATATCTTGTATTATCAAAAACAGTATGCTGAGAGAAATTGTTCTTGTAGAAGGTGCAGGTTTTTGTTTTGGTGTAAAAAGGGCAATAGATATAGCCTTTGATGTGGCAAAGATACATAAAAAAGGAGTTTTTACTTTAGGTCCGATTATACACAATCCTCAGGTAGTAGAAAAATTAAAAAAACTTGGTGTTAAGCCCTTAGATGATATATCTGAGCAAAGGGATATAAAAACTCTAATAATAAGAGCTCACGGTATTCCAAAGAGTAGGTTTGAGGAACTAAAAAACCTTGGTTATGAAATAATTGATGCCACCTGCCCCTTTGTAAAAAAAGCCCAGAGCATTGCTGAAAAGTTGGCCTCTGAAGGTTATCAGGTGCTAATAATAGGAGACAAAGAGCATCCAGAAGTTAAAGGAATTTTTAGCTATGCTGGGGAAAAAGCAGTAGTTGTCTCAAATTCTGAGGAGATTCCTCACTTAAACAGGAAAATAGGTATTATTCAGCAAACAACTCAACCCCTTTCGAAGGTTAAGGAAATTCTTAATGGGATAATTAATTCTCTCAGCGAATTTGAAGAGATAAGGATTTTCAATACACTCTGTAATTTTACTGCAAAACGCCTTGAATCTACAGAGAAAGTAGCAAAATATGTCGATCTCATGATTGTAATAGGTGGGAAAAACAGTGCCAATACCACTCAACTTGCAAACCTATGTAAAAAAATTGGAGTAAAAACTTATCATATAGAAGATGTAAAAGAGATAGAAAGTAAATGGTTTAAAGATATAAAAAAAATAGGCATTACAGCAGGTGCTTCAACACCCCAGTGGATAATTGATGAAATTATTGATAAAATAAAATGTTTATAAATTAAGGAGGAACAGGACCATGCAGAATCAGCTAAGTGAAAAACAAGAACTCGAAAGCCTCTATGAGAGCTCTCTATCTCATGTGGAAAGGGGAGAGATTGTAAAGGGCAAAGTAATAGGTTTAAGAAACGATGGCATTATTGTCGATGTAGGTTATAAGTTTGAAGGAATTATTCCTCTCAATGATTTTTCTCGTGAAGAAGTGGAATCCATCAAAGAAGGCGATGAAATTGAAGTCTTTATTGAAAAGATAGATGATGCCCAGGGCGCCATATATCTTTCGAGAGATAGAGCTGTAAAAATTAAAGCTTGGGAAACTCTTATAGATGCTTACGAGAAAAAAACACCAATAGAAGTAACGGTAACAGGCAAAACAAAGGGCGGTATTCTAGCCTCATACAAAGGTATAAAAGGTTTTATTCCCGCATCTTTGATGGAGATTAAAAAACCTAAAAATCTTGATGAATACATAGGTAAAATATTTAAAGTTAAGATTGAAAAAATAGAGCCGCCTAAAAACTTATATGGCTCATGGAAAAATCTTAAAACAACTCTTGTTTTTTCAAGGAAGGATTATCTTGAGGAAGAACGGGAAAAAATCAAGAAAGAACTTTCAGAGAAAATAAAAGAAGGTGCAAGAATAAAAGGAATTGTTAAAAACATAACTAATTACGGAGTTTTTGTTGACCTTGGAGGTATAGATGGGTTTCTACATATATCAGATATTTCATGGGGTAAGGTAAAACACCCTTCCCAGTTCTTTGAAATTGGCAAGGAATATGAATTTGTCATCCTTAAATCGGATATGGAAAGTGAGAGAATTACACTGGGATATAAACAGAAAAAAAGCGATCCCTGGGACAATATTGACAAAAAATATCAACCTGGCATGAAAGTAAGGGGTAAAGTAACTCGCATTGAAGATTTTGGTATCTTCTTAGAACTTGAAGAAGGAGTTGAAGGACTTGTCCATCTGAGTGAACTCGATTGGGTTACTCCTAAGAATCCCTCTTACTATGCAGAAATTGATGATTGGTTAAATTTAAAGATAATTGATATTGATAAAGATAATAAAAAAATCTCCTTAAGTTTAAAACAACTAAAGCCAAAACCATGGGAAGTGGTAGCAAAAAGATATAAAGTAGGTGACAGAGTTGTAGGAAAAGTTAAAACTATTACTGACTTTGGCGTCTTTGTTAGATTACCTGAAGGAGTTGATGGTCTTGTTCATATCTCAGATATTTCATGGACAAAACATGTAGACCATCCTTCTCAATTCTTTAAAAAAGGTCAGAAAGTAGAAGCAGTGATTTTAAATCTTGAGCCGGAAAAAGAGAAACTCTCATTGGGGATAAAACAACTTACTGAAGACCCTTGGCTTAGAGAAATTCCTGAAAAATTCAAAGTAGGTGAAGTATATAATGCAAAGGTCATTAAGAAAACTGAACACGGAATATTTGTTGATTTAGAAGGCATTGTTGAGGGACTTGTATATAATTCTGAAATAGATAAAGACAAACCCATTAAAGAAGGTGATGAGATAAAAGTGCTTGTCATTAAAGTAGACCCTGAGAAAAGAAAAATAGGTTTAAGCATGAAAAAAG
>CAZYLC010000009.1:13791-31378 GCA_964648755.1 uncultured Thermodesulfovibrio sp. | reverse complement strand
TTATTATCTTAGGCTCCTTTTTATTCATAAGCTTTCTTGCAACGCTTATGGAAAGTGGACTTTCTTCGGGTAAGATAGCTGTTGTTAGCGTAAAAGGAGTTATCATTGACTCATCATCTACTATTGAGGAACTTAAACAGTATAGGAAAAATTCTGCTATCAAAGCAATTATTTTAAGAGTTGACAGCCCAGGTGGAGCAGTTGTTCCATCTCAGGAGATATACGAAGAGATTAAAAGAACAACTAAGGTAAAACCTGTTGTTGTCTCAATGGGTTCAGTGGCTGCCTCAGGAGGATACTATATCTCCTGTCCTGCTACCAAAATTATTGCCAACCCTGGTACTCTTACAGGTTCAATAGGTGTTTTAATGGAACTTCCCAATATAAAAGGACTCCTTGATAAAATAGGTGTAAAATCAGAAATAGTTAAAAGTGGGAAATATAAGGATATTACATCACCCTTTAAACCTCTTCAACAGGATGAAAGAGAAGTCTTACAAAAACTAATTGATGATGTTCATGAGCAATTCATAAAAGCTGTTTCCGAAGGAAGAAAAATTCCACTGGAAAATATCAAAAGGATTGCAGACGGTAGAGTTTTTACAGGAATAAAAGCAAAGGAACTTGGCCTTGTTGATGAAATAGGAGACTTTGACTCTGCAATTAAAGTATCTGCCCAACTGGGGAAAATAAGAGGTGAACCTGAAATAGTCTATAAAAAAACAAGCCTTATTAAGGAGTTAGTAAAGGGAGACACGGAGTCTTTAGTAAGAAAAATCTTACCCAGTTTACAAATTTATTATCTCTTTTCACCACAAATAAACAACTAAAGGAGGAAATAGTTATGAAAAAATCTGATCTCATTGAAAAAATATCCACAAAAATAGAATATTTAACAAAAAAACAGTTAGAAACAATAGTAGATATGGTATTCGAATATATGAAGGATAAACTATCAAAGGGAGAGAAGATTGAATTAAGAGGATTTGGTAATTTCAAAGTTAAAGAAAGAAATGCTCGTATTGCAAGAAATCCTAAAACAGGTGAAACAGTGGAAGTGCCACCACAAAAATCAATTCATTTTAAAATGAATAAGGCACTAAAGGATGCTATAAACAAGTGAAGTGCTACTTAAAGTAGAAAAACTTAATGTTTATTATAAAAATCTACCTTACCTTGAAGATATAAATTTTCATCTAAATAAGGGTGAAATATTTTCCATCGTTGGAGAGAGCGGCAGCGGTAAAACACTAACAGGGCTCTCATTAATTAATTTATTACCAGAGCATTTTTCTGCTCGAGGCAGAATAATCTTTGATGGAAAAAATATCTTAGATTTGAGCCATTCACAAATTAGACAAATAAGAGGAAAGAGAATATCAATTATCTTTCAAGACCCTACAACATCTCTAAATCCTTTAATGAAAGTGGGAAATCAGATTGCTGAAATGCTTATTTGTCATTTTAACTTATCTAAAAAAGAAGCTTTAGATAAAACTGTTGCAATTCTTGAAAGGTTTAAAATAGCACATACTATAAACTCCTATCCTCATCAGCTTTCTGGAGGGATGAGACAAAGGACAATGATAGCTATGGCAATTGCCTGTGATCCAGAATTAATTATTGCGGACGAACCAACTACAGCCTTAGATGTAACTGTCCAAGAGGAAATCCTTGATTTATTATTTTATTTAGTAAAAAATGATGGTAAATCCCTCATTTTAATTTCTCACGATATAAACATAGTATCTGAGTATGCTGACAGGATTATGATAATGTATGCTGGTAGAATTCTCGAAGAAGGAAAAGTTAAAGATGTTTATGAAAATCCCTTACATCCCTATACAAAAGCTCTTCTAAATTGTATTCCCTCTGAAAGTGGTAGATTAAAGGGTATTCCGGGTAATATTCCAAGCTTGAAAGTTCTTACTCCGGGATGTATTTTTAATCCAAGATGTGAAAATAAAAAACCCCTATGTTCCCAAAATATTCCTGAGTATAAAAAAGTTTTTGAGGACCACTATGTTAGATGTCTACTTCTTTAGATAATCTCCACGTAGAAATTATTGCTATAAAAACCATAAACAGAAGCATCATTATAAAACTTCCCCAGCCAAAGTACTTATAAATAATACCAGGCAAATAGGAACCTAAAACTCCCCCAGAATAATAAATAGCTATATATGCTCCATTCACAAGACTTTTCTGGGTTGTTGCCAATTTATTTAAATAACCTGATGCCACTGAGTGAACAAGAAACATTCCCGAGCAGAAACCAAACATTACCATAAATATCAAAAAAAGATTGGGAATGCTAAAGAGCATTAAAAAAAATCCATACACGAAAAGTCCATAGAGTAGGGTCTTACGCTCACTTCCTAAAAATTTTATGATCTTTGTAGCTACAAAAGAAATGGCTATTCCTGTTATGTATCCTGAATAAATCAACCCGATTGTCATTTCACTTGTTCCTACAAAAAGGTTTTTAATTCTAAAAGGAAGAAAATTTGTGATTCCCGTAAACACAAAAAATAGACAAAAAACAGTAAGGTAAATTTTTCTATTACTTTTATCAAAAAGAATTTCTAAAAGTTTTCTTATTGGTAAATAAGAACTCTCTGATGTTTCGCCCTTTATATCTTCAAGGAAAAAATATACTACAGGAAGAACGAGTAATAGGCTTGCTGACATTATGTGAAAGCAGGATTGCCAACCAAGATAAGTAGCTATAGTGCTTCCAATAACCCTTCCAAGCAAACCTCCAATAGTTGTAAAGGCTATGTAATAGGACATATAAAACTGAATTTTCTCCTTTTTTGCTTTTAAAGCGATATAGGTAGTGTTTGAGGTGAGTATTATGGAAATCATAAATCCCTCAATAAAACGAAGAAAAATGGCTAATCTTACTTCCTGAGTAGTAGAGATTAAGAAAACAATTAAAGCATGAATTAAAGCTGCAAAAAAAATTAATCTCTTGGGAGGAAGAAAATTTAAAATAATTCCTGACACTACTGGAATTATTGTAAGAGGAATAAAGGTAGCACTCATTATAAGAGAAATTATATCCATTTCAACACTAAAATAGTTACTTAAGAGAGGGAGCAAAGGCTGAGGCATATGAAGCGCTGAAATTGTTAGAATTGTCGTATATATTATGGCAAGAAAACTTTTTAAGGGCATCTAATAGAGTATTATTTATTTATGTTAGACTGTCAAGAAATTTAAAAAATTTTATCCTCCTCTGAGTCTTCCTCAAGAAGAACAAGAGTTAGATTTCTTTTATTAAAAATAATCTTGATAAAATTCAATAAAAATTATAATGTTATCTTACCAAGTTTATCAAATATGTGTATGGTATCTACAAATCTTATGAGTTTTTGTTTCGAATCAATAACTAAGGAATGAGTTCTTGCTCCTCCACCAAAGAATCTTACTCCATTTAGCAGGTCTCCCTTTGTCACACCTGTAGCAACGAAAATGATGTTGTTAGCGGGAACAAGGTCATCAAGGGTATAAACTTTATCTTCACTAATATCCATTCCATAGGCAACTGCTCTTTTCTTTTCATCATCATTTCTCCAACGCACTCTTGCCTGCATCTCTCCACCAAGGCTTTTAACGGCAGCTGCAGATAGCACACCCTCAGGAGCACCACCGATTCCCATAAGAGCATGAATACCTGTTCCCTCAACTGTTGCTGCAATAGCAGGAGTTATATCTCCGTCGGTGATAAGTTTTATTCTTGCACCTGCTGCACGGATTTCTTTAATCAAATTTTCATGACGGGGTCTATCAAGGACTACTACCACAAGGTCATCTATATCTCTTCCGAGAGCCTTTGCAAGGGCTTCAAGATTTTCTTTAACAGATTTTCTTATATCAACCATTCCTCTTGCCTGAGGTCTGACAACAAGTTTTTCCATATAGGTATCTGGGCAGTAAAGAAGACCATTTTTGTCAGTCACAGCCATAACTGTGAGAGCATTAGGCATTCCAGTGGCGCAAAGATTTGTTCCCTCAAGAGGGTCTACTGCTATATCAACCTCAGGACCTGTTCCATCTCCTACATCTTCACCAATGTAAAGCATGGGAGCCTCGTCTCTTTCTCCTTCTCCAATTACGATTCTGCCCTTTATTGGTAAATCATTAAGTGCCTTACGCATCGCTGTAACAGCAGCTTGGTCTGCTTCCTTTCTGTTACCTTTTCCCATTAATCTTGCTGATTCAATTGCTGCAAGTTCACATACTCTTAAAATTGCCGGGGTTAAATTACTATCCATTACTAAATACCTCCTAAGATTTTTTGGAAGTCATAGCACTAAATGGTGAAATCATTTTTTTAACATTCTCTGAACCGCATTTCGGGCAGGTTAATTTTGCTCTCTCCATTTCCTTCACAGTCATTTTAACTGTAAAAGTTTCCTTGCAATTCATGCACTGAAATTCATAAGTTGGCATAACCCACCTCCTTAGTGTCAATCCAAACCTACCAAAGGCAGGTTAGAAATCTCTACTAATATATTTTAACTTTAAGTTTTATTCTCGTCTATAAGAACTTCTATGAGAACCTCGATAGGGCTTGTGTTATTTTTCTCTGCTATCTGCCTTAGGGTGTCTTTTTCGCTTGCAGCTATTCCTTTATTCTTAAGTTTACTTAGGGCTTTTTGAATATCTACTTTGTTTTCATCACATATCTGCTTTATAGTTTTTCTTCCAAGTCCCTTTCCTTCAAATTCTTGGATTATTTCATCTTTAGTCCATTTTGAAGTTTTACTCTCCTTGGAAGTTTTTGAAACTTCTTTAACATCCGATACCTTTGCTCCTATAATGGGTAAAGTCCCTTCAAGGGGTTTTAAAATTTCGTATACTTCCTTGGGGCTAATCCTATTATTTTTAGCGATAACGCCAAGACTTTCTTTTGTTGATGAGATTCTTATGTTCTTAGCTTTGAGAGCATTAATTGCCTGATTTAACTCAATATTTCTTCTTTTTGAAAACTCCTCAAGGGAAAGCAACTCTGCATGTCCATAGGGAGGTTCATAGTCAGGAGACTTTATCCAGGCATTTTTAAGATAATCAGAAAAGTCTATGATTAGACTAAAAGGTGGGAAAGGCTTCAATGAGCCAATAAAACTCAAAATTACCAATATACAAACTATAGCAAGTTCTTTTTTCAAATTCATAGCTTTTTTGGCTTTACTGTAAATGTAGTTTATTAGCACATTCCAGTTATAGTAAAGGTGGAAAAAGGCAGTTAGCATGAAAACAATACAGAAAATAATATGCATATTTGTCCAGTCTGTCTTTGTAAGACCTAAAAACTTCCAGTTTATCCAGTAAGCAATTCTGCCCTGAGGTGTAAAATAAAGAATAATACCTGAAATAAAGGCAAAGACAAAGGAAAAAGCAGCAAGCAGGCTTACAAATCCTCTAAAATTAATTACCCTTGCCACAAATAGTTCCCCCTTTTATTTAATTATAGAATTCCTTTTTCTTTAAAACTATAATGCCTCCCAATTCCAATAATTACATGGTCAAGAATGGGGATTTCAAGGATTTCGGAGGCTTTCTTTAGTTTTTTCGTTATCTCTATGTCTTGCTCACTTGGGGTTGGGTCTCCACTTGGGTGATTGTGTATGAGTATTAATGCGTAGGCTGACTCTTTCACAGCTTCTTTGAATATTTCTCTTGGGTGTATTAATGACTGATTGAGAGTTCCCTCGGAAACTTTGACCTCTTTGATAAGCTTAAGTTTTGTATCAAGCAAAAGAGTTATAAATACTTCCTTTTTTAGCCCATTAAGTTTTGGGAAACAGTAGTTATAAACTATTTCAGCAGAGTTAAAAATTTGCTCCTCTGTTTTTTCTCGCAGAGCTCTTTTACCAAGTTCAAAGGATGCTTTAATCTGAGCTATTTTTGCAGTACCAATTCCCCTTAGAGATTTGAGTTCACTTATAGATGCTTCCTCAAGACCCCTTAGTCCACGAAAATTTTGCAGAAGTTCAATTGCCGTATCAATAACTGTTTTTCCGTTTGAGCCTGTCCGTAATACTATAGCAAGCAATTGGGCATCACTTAGAGCTTCCGCTCCATGTTTGATTAGTCTTTCTCTAGGTCTTTCAGTCTCTGGCCACTCTCTGACAGAGTTCATTTTATTCCCGAGCCTGGTTCTACCTCTCTATCAATTGTGAGTATTGATATTTTGCCATCACTTCCTGTTGCTGCAAGAAGCATTCCTTGGGATTCAACTCCCATGAGTTTTACTGGCTTAAGATTGCTTAAAACTACAATTGACCTACCTGTTAATTCCTCTGGTGTGTATTGCTCTCCAATCCCTGCAACTATTTGCCTCTCCTCACCGATGTCTACAATAAGCTTTATTAATTTCTTTGAACCTTTAACTCTCTCTGCTTGGATTACCTTACCAACTTTAAGTTTTATTTTCATGAAATCTTCAATGCTAATAAGTTCCTCCACCTTAACCTCCTTAAGTTGTTCTTTCTCTTTGGCAACCTCTTCCTTACTTACTTCTATTCTTGGGAAAAGTTGCTCAATTTTTTCTGTTTTTGATTTTTTTATATCAAATCCCCATTGAAGCATTTTATGATCAATGATATAATCTCTCAGTCCGAGAGCATGCCATATTTTATTTGCTGTTTCAGGCATAAAGGGATAGATAAAGGCTGTAATTATTCTTATAGCATCCCAGATATTAAAAAGTATTGAAGGAACTCTCTCAGGATTCTCCTTCACCACTTTCCAAGGCTCTGTTTTTGCAATATAATTATTGGCTAAGGATATAGCAGCCCATATCTTTTCAAGAACAAGGTTAAATTTAAATTCATCCCATAGATTTTCATTGTTTATTTCTTCAATTAATGATCTAAAGGAAGAGACAAATTCCTCGTCAAAGGGGCTACTTCTCTGAAGGGACGACTCTACTTTTACGATACCTTCCATATATTTTTCATTCATCGCAAGAAAGCGATTAATTAAATTTCCAAGATCATTTGCAAGATCATTGTTTATTCTCCTTACTAATGCCTCTTCAGAAAAATCACCATCTAATCCGAAGGATACTTCCCTAAAAAGAAAATATCTAAAGGCATCTACCCCATATTTTTTTATAATCTCCGAGGGATTTACCACATTTCCAAGAGATTTTGACATCTTTTTACCTTTTACTGTCCACCATCCATGAGCAAATATGTTTCTTGGAAGTGGAAGTTCAAGTGCCATAAGCATTGTAGACCAGTAAACAGCATGGGTTGTAAGAATATCTTTGCCAATAAGATGATGGTCAGGTGGCCACCACTGTACATTTTTAGGGGCAAGATATTTTAAGGCTGAGTAATAATTAACAAGGGCATCAAACCATACATAGGTGGTATAGTTTTCGTCAAATGGAAGAATTATTCCCCATTCAAGTCTCTGTTTTGGTCGGGAAATACAGAGGTCACCAAGAGGTTTATTTTTAAGAAACCCTAAAACCTCATTTTTTCTGCTTTCAGGAAGAATATAGGAAGGATTTTTTTCAATGTGCTCAATAAGTGCTTGCTGATACTTTGACATGAGGAAAAAGTAGTTTTCCTCTTCTATAAATTCCACATCCCTTCCACAGTCAGGGCATTTTCCTTCTACTAAATCCTTTTCTGTCCAGAATCGCTCACAGGGAGTGCAGTACATTCCAGAGTATTTTCTCTTTACAATCTCTCCTTTTTTATAAAGCCTTTGCAGTATCTCTTGAACAATCCTTTTATGTTCTTCGTCAGTAGTTCTTATAAAAGAATCATTGCTTATATTGAGTTCCTTCCATAAGGCCTTAAAATTTTCTACCATAATATCGGCATGTTCTTTAGGAGTTTTACCTTTTTGTGTAGCAGCTCTTTCTACTTTCTGCCCATGCTCATCTGTTCCTGTAAGGAAAAAAACCTTTCTACCCTTTAACCTCATATATCTTGTAAGTATGTCTGCTGCTAATGTAGTATAGGCATGTCCTATATGAGGGATGTCATTAACATAGTATATGGGTGTAGTTATATAGAATCCTTTATTTTGAGCCATCCTTGCCTCCTGTTTGTTCCTCTGAAGAGTCCTCATCTACCTTGTTTAAAATAAAGGAAAATCTCTTTATTTCTGGTTCTTTTTCCTCCAGAGTAATTACTTCTTCATCAACAAATTCTTCTATTTCGCCATAATATTCATATCTTAAGCAACATTTTAGTCTACCGCATACTCCAGAAAGCTTTGCTACATTCAAAACTACCTCTTGATCCTTAGCCATTTTGAGAGAGATAGGTTTGAAAAAGCTTATATACCTTCTGCAGCATATTTCCATGCCACATACACCAATTCCCCCGAAATACTTAGCCTCATCTCTTACACCAATCTGACGCATCTCTATTCTTGTCTTAAATTTGGCAGCTAAGTCCTTAACAAGTTCTCTGAAATCAATTCTTCCTTCCGCAGTAAAATAAAAGATTATTCTTTTTCTATCAAGGGCGCATTCAACAACAAGTAGCTTCATAGGAAGCCCTCTTTCCCTTATTCTTTCAAGACAAAAATCCTTAGCCTCCTTCTCAAGAGCGAGATTTTTCTCATAATTTTCTATGTCTTCCTCTGTGGCAAGACGAATTAATGGTTTGAGGGATTCAATTTTTTCCTCTGTCAAAATTAAGACCTTTCCGAGGGTTAGACCAAAGTCCCCCTCAACAACAACAAAATCTCCTGGTTTTATTTCTTCTGAATCACTAAAATATCTATAGACCTTTCCAAAAGGTCTGATTCTCACATAAACAGTTTTACTCATTAATTACACTCCTTAAAAGTTTAGACATATGGTTCCAGATTATAGCCTTGTTAAGATTTAAGTCTATATTTTTTCTTATTTCTTGTAACTTATCATAAAGTATGAACAATTCCCTTACCGGTACATCTTCATTGACATTAATTTTCAAATATTCATAACAACTATTTCCTTGTATTTTTTTACAAATTTGATCTCTTAACAGGACAAATAAGAGGTCAAACCACCATTTTAACTCTTCATTATCTTTCCAAGGAGATTTTTTAACTTTTTTCAATTGTAATGATTCACGAAAAAATTGAATTTTTTTCAAAAAATCTGCAGACTCAAAAATGCCAGGTCTTCCCATTGAAAGTTTAATTAACCACTGATTTTTATCTTCCAAATTAATTAACTTTTTTATTGCCTCTAAGGAAAGGGGCTTGAAATAAACCTTAAAAGTTCTTGAAATAAGCGGCTCTGGTAAGGCATCCACATTCTCGCAGGTTAAAATTATAACTGTATTAGAAGGAGGTTCTTCAAGGGTTTTAAGAAATGCATTGGCTGCTGACTTATTCATTTTTTCTGCATTCTTTAAAATTACTACTTTATATTTCCCTTCAAGAGGTTGTAAAGATAAAAATTCTTCTACTTCTCTTATGGAATCGATTGTTATCACATCTTTATCAATACTTATCTTTCTAAAATCAGGATGAATAACCTTATCTATTTTTTTACAAGAGATACAGTTATCACAACTATCAAAATTTTCAGGATTATAACAATTAAGTGCTTTTGCATATTCTATGGCAGTAGTTGTTTTGCCTATAAAAGGTTCACCAATGAATAGAAAAGCTCCAGGAACCCTCTTCCTCTCTAAAGTCCCTTGTAAAAGTTTTATGACATTTTCTTGGGAAATAATATTTTTGAAACTCATCTCTCACAAATTCTTTAATCTATCTTTTATCTTTTCATATATCTCAGAAGCAATTTCTTCAACTGTCTTTGTTGCATCAACAATGATGAATCTTTCAGGTTCTATGGCAGCAAGTTTCAAAAAACCTTCCCTTACTTTATTGTGAAAAGAAATATCTTCGAATTCAAATTTATCATTTTTATTTATATTCTTATTCCTTGCTAACCCTTGTTCTGCAGGTAAATCTAAAAGTATAGTTAATTCTGGTTTAAATTCATTAAGAAGAATTTTATTCAGGCTTTTTATTAAATCTAAAGAAATTCCTCTTCCATATCCCTGATAAGCCAAAGTAGAATCAGTAAATCTATCAGAAAGTACAATAAAACCTTTAGAAATATAGGGGTTTATTTTTTCTGAAACATGCTGTACTCTGTCAGCAAAATAAAGAAGCAATTCACTTAAGGGATTTATTATTAAAGAAGGAGATAGCAATATCTCTCTAATTTTCCTACCAAATTCCGTATCTCCTGGTTCAAAGGTTACTATGGTTTTAAATCCCTCTTTTTGAAGTTTTTCAGCAAGAATTTTTACCTGTGTAGATTTGCCTGACCCCTCTATGCCTTCAAAAGTTATAAAAATTCCTTTCTCCATCTAAAATCTACTTTGCAATTTTTTAAGAAGATTGCAAACTCTTTCGGAATCTAATTCATCAAGAGAACCCATTCCACAGGAAGGAGTAAGAAGGGATTTTTGATATAATAAGGGGATTTCTAAAGAAAGCTCTTCAATTTTTTTCTGCGCTTGAGATAAAATTTCTTCATCTTCAAGGCTTTTTATGTCATCTGTAGTTGGTATGAATCCCCAAGCTATATAGCCATCCTTCTTTTGGACAAAATCCTTTATTTCCTCTTTATAAATTTTAAAAAAATCAAAGAAAAAATAGGCATCGAAACTTAATATGTCAATTTTTAATCCTAAAATCTCCTTCCAATCTCCTCTTCCGCAGCAATGCAATCCCACTAATGCGCCTGTCTGTCTTATAAAGATAGCTAAATCATTTATTAATCTTGATGCCTCCTTTTGGTCTACAGAAATATAGGCAGATGTTCCCAATGCTTGAAGAATAGGTTCATCTATAAATATAATGATTTTCTTTGAAATTTTTTTTAAAAAATTAATCTGCCAACTAACCTTAGACTTTAAATGCAATAGACAAACCTCTCTTAAGGTCTCATCAAAATAAAGGGGTTTTCCTTCTTCATCCTTAAAGGAAAGAGTAAATGTAAGAGGCCCTGTAATTTGTCCTTTAAAAATTCCAAATTCTCTATTCTTAGATAATTCAGCCATTTTATAAATACCAATGGCAAAATCTTCAGAAAGAGGAGACTCTTTATCTTCTGTATAATTGGAAAGCCACTCCATTATTATTTCTTCATCCCTTTTTAAATAAACCTTCTCTTTTTCAAAAATAATTCCGGGCAATCCCTCAGAAAATTGAGGTATCATTGATTCTCTATAGGAATACTTGGGCAACTGAGGCCAAAAGGGTATATCAAAATATTTTAGAATGAGTTCACAGGCATAGAAAGGATCTGTCTGAGGCATGCTTCCGATGCCTGTGGTACTAAAAGGCTTTATCACCTGAATTACTCCTTGGTGCTAAGCTTTTTTAAAATTTCAGGGTATTCCTTTGTAAAGTCAGAGAAATTTCTTTTTAAAAAAAGTTTGATTGCCTTAATTTCTAATTCTTGGTCCTTCAATTTATTTAGTTCTTTATTTATCTCTAAAATTTTTTCAGAGATTACCTTTATTTCTGCTTCTAATAAGGCAATCTGCTCTTTTATTCCCATCAAATCTTTCATAAATCTTCCTTAGATTATTTATTTCTTCTTAAAGCTCTCATTTTTTTGCGAAGCTTTCTATATTTGTGTTTCTTAATCTTCTTTTTTCTCCACTTTAGAACACTTCCCACTCAATTCACCTCCTTTATTTTAAGAGTTTCCATAAAAGCTTCTATCCAAAGCTCATTAACAGTCGAATTTAATCCATCAAATGAAATAGAAACTACAGGTATATTATAATCTTTCTGAACAAATCTTAACAAAGCTGTTACAATAGCGCCAGGCATACAGCCAAAAGGCATTGTATTTATAATTCCTTTTATCCCTTTTCTTATCAAATCAATACTTTTACCTACACTCAATATGGTTTCTCCTTCGAAACTATCAGGCACATAAGGTGAAGCAAACTTAAACAAATCCTTTGTGGAAGGTTCATGCAAATATTTTAAAGTTCCCTTGAAAAAAGATGAAAATTTTATCTCAACCTTCCACTGGAAAAATTTATTCACAAGAATTTTTATAATAGCAGATTTATCCTTTTTTATCAAGGCGTTTCTAATAGCTATTGTATTTACATAATGAATCCACTCTTCAAGGGGTGTTAAATAAACTTCGGCACCTAAATTTTCAAGTCTCCTTATAAGCTCTTCATTGGAAAAACTATGGGACCTTACAAAAATCTCTCCTACAATTCCTATTATTGGTTTTTTCTCTCTATATCTTGGAATATTTTCAAAATCTCTTCTCATATTTTTGAATAACTCTTCTAATTTCCCTTCTCTTGACTTTAGAGTTTCCTGGATTTTGTTCATGTATTCTTCATATATACTATCAGTCTCACCTTTATTTTTTTCATAGGGTCTTGTTTGATGTAAAAGCTTTGTTAAAAGGCTGTATGCAATAATTCCATGCCATGCTCTAAGAGAAAATTCTCCACCTGCAATGTTTAAATCTTTATAAAACTGTGCATCTTGCTGAGGCGAAAATACAGGAATATTTTCAAAGCCTAATTTTTGAAGTATCATTCGGTGAGAAACATTATATTGTCCAAATCTACAGGGACCTGCACCAGAGGGCATAAAAAAGGCTGTTTTTTCAGGATGGAAATCAGAGGAATAGATAACTTTCAACATATCTCCAAGTGTTATCACATAGGGAAAACACTCTCCACCTGAAACATGTTTTCTTCCCAGTTCAAGAGATTCTTTATCAGAAGGAGGCATTACTTCTGCATCAATTCCACAATAATTGAAGGCAGACTTTAAGGCAAAGGCATGGTCTGACATTCTTGGTATATAGATAACTTTTTTAGATAAATCAGAATAAATACTTTTTATTAAAGGGAGAAAAATATTTATAAAACCTGCCTTTTCTTCTCTGCCTTTGATACTATCAACAAAGGCTTCAAGCCTTGTGACTAAACCAGCATCTGCGCTGTGTTCATCAATTTCAAGTATTAAATAGGGATTGTCTCTCATTTCCTCTTTAAAATAGTTGAGGATAAAGGAATCTGGTCCACAGGAGAAATTTGTTATGAAAATTGGATAGATATTATTCAATTTATTTATAAACCTTGCAGCTCTTATAATTCTCTGTCCCGATCTCCAGTAGAGATTGCTCCAATCTTCTTTTATACTTATTTTGTCCATGGGAAGCATGTCCATTGGAATGGGTAGTACATTAAGTCTTACAAGCTTCCCAGAAATATCAAGACTTATGGCATTATCAAAGGAGTTATAGGCTCTGCCTAAAATCACAACAGTAGCCTTTTGCCCTAAACCTTTATCCTTTGCTGTCTCAAGGAATTTGATACCTTCTTTCTGTAGGGAATTAATAAAGTCTCTCTGTTTTTCCTTCGCAATGGTCAATTTAATATCTAAATTTTTTGTATTTGCAAAGCCTTTAAAAGAATTTTTAAGTTCCTCTCTTAAATAATCAAGTCCTCTCGAAAAATCAACTCTTGGTGTAATTATTTTTATTTCTTTAAAAAGTCCTTTACATACATAGGGAATAGTTTGAACAAGAGGACAGGCAAGTCCCCTTTCGTATTCATCATAAAGATTAAGATTCATAAAACTTGGGAGGAAAATCAGATCAACTCCTCTTTCTATTAACTCTGCCACATGTCCATAGGCTACTTTGAGAGGAAAACATGCCTCAGAGGGATTTTTTTCAATGCCTTTGTTTATTATTATTTTGTTTGTCCTTCCTGAAATCTCAACCTTGAATCCCATTTCCCAAAGGAGGGTGCTCCAAAAGGGAAGTTGTTCATGGAAGAAAAAGATATAGGGAATTCCAATAGTATGCGTCTTTCTGTTTTGGTATTTTTCTTCATACTCCTTGTTGGTTTTCCATAGAAGTTCTTCTCTTATCTTTACAGGGTCAGGGAGCTTTGATGAGGAGGAGTCTTTCTCATACTTTTCACATCTTCCACCATAAAATAGATATTTTCTATCCCCTTCTATTTTAATCCTATTTATCTCACAGTAATTAGGACAGCCATTACATTCAAAGGAAGAGATACTATAAGAAAATTCTTTGAGAGAAAAGCCTTTAAAGTTGCTAACCTTTCCATTTTTCATAAAATCCCTTGCAAGTAAGGCAGAGCCTATAGCTCCCATTACCTCATGATGGGGAGGAACAGTTAAAGTTATATCCTCACTGATTTTACTTTTTAGAAAATTTTCAAAGGCTGAAATAACAGCCCTATTGAAGGCTACACCACCCTGAAAGAATATCTTCTTACCTATGGATTTTCCCGCAACCACTCGGTTTATATAGTTTTCTGCAATGCCATAACACAAACCTGCTATTATATCTTCCTTTTTTGCTCCTTTGTGAAGGTTAATTACCAGAGAGTTTTCCATAAAAACAGTGCATCTTTCTCCAAGTTTGCTTGGTGTTTCTGAAAGAAAGGCAAGTCTTTGAAACTCAGATAGACTTACTCCAAGTTTATCAGCCTGTTCTTCAATGAAAGAACCCGTACCTGCTGCACAGGCTTTATTCATCTCAAAGTCTATGACCTTGCTATCTTTTAACTTTATATATTTCGAATCTTGTCCGCCTATTTCAAAAATTGTATCAATGCTACTATCAAAATGTAAGGCACCGCGAGTATGGGCTGTAATCTCATTTTTCACTATATCTGCACCTACAAAGTCAGCAATCATGTAACGGCCTGACCCTGTTACTCCTACCCCATTAATTTTGATTTCTGGGAACTCTTCATTTAGTTCACTTAAGCCTCTTTTAACAGCATCAATTGGCTTTCCTGCTGTAGGTAGATATTTCTTTGCAAAAAGCTTTCCCTCTTCATCTATGAGAACAAGATTTGTGCTTACTGAACCAACATCGATGCCAAGATAAGCAGAGCCAGGTTGAGGGCTTGAGGGTGAAAATCTGAGAATATCATTTTCATCACCGTGAGCATTGTCAGCTTGTGTGAAAAATCTCTCATTTCTAAGAGGTGGTAGTCCGTATTCAATCTCTGCTTTTATGGTGCTAAGCTTAGATATAATTTCTTCATTTAGATAAACATTGCTATTTTGTGCCTTAAGAGCCGCTCCTATTGCTCCTGTCACTTCAAAATGTTCAGGAATGAGAATTTCATTGATATTCAAAATCTTTTTAAATGCCTTTACCATACCCTTGTTTGCAGCCACCCCACCCTGAAAGGCAACTAAAGGCTCAACTGTTCTTCCTTTAAACATGGTAGCCTTATAGTTTCTTGCAAGAGCAAAGCAAAGTCCTGCAATTATGTCTTCCACGGGAGTTGCAATCTGTTGAAGATGAATCATGTCTGACTTTGCAAAGACACTACATCTTCCAGCTATCTTAGAAGGCTTTTCTGAAATTGTAGCAAGTTCGCTGAATTCCTCTATCGTCAAACCAAGACGCTCTGCCTGTTGCTCAAGGAAAGACCCTGTACCTGCTGCACATATACTGTTAAGGGAAAAATCTTTTATCCTTCCCCCTTTATCAAGAAAAATCAGCTTTGAATCTTCTCCGCCTATCTCTATGATTGTCCTTACCTGAGGATAGAAAAAAGAAGTTGCTATTGCCTGAGAAACAATCTCATTTACATAGGGTGAACTTAAAATCTTCGCAATAAATCTACCAGAAACCCCTGTGAAACAGATTCTTAAATCTCCGTATCGGAGAAATAAATCCTTGAGTATTTTTGAGACAACCTCTGCAGGTCTTCCAAGATGTTTTAGATAAAGTTTTTCAATCAGTATACCTTTGCTATCTATTAGAGCAATTTTAGCAGTTTCGCTTCCTACATCAATACCAAGAAATAGTTCAGAACCCATACTCATGCCATCTTTTATTTACAAGCTCTATAATTTCTTTTGATTGAGTTATTTCGTCAGGCCAGTCTCTGAACATACCTTCTTCGCGAGTTTTACGGGTTGCGTCAATTCCCATTTTACCGCCAAATCTTGGCATGCTTGCTGAATGGTCAAGCTCATCTACAGGTCCTTCAGAGATTATTACATCTCTACGCCAGTCAACATTGTTTAGAACTTTCCATGAAGTAGTTGAAAGATTTTGAACATCCACATCCTCATCCACCACTATTAGAAGTTTTGAAAAGCTCATCTGACCCATTCCCCATAATCCATGAATGATTTTTTTTCCATGCCCGGGATATTGTTTTTTTATTGATATTATAGCAGCATTATGGAATACCCCTTCCATGGGAAGATTCATATCTCTTATCTCTGGAAATTGCATCCTAAGCAAAGGCAAAAAAATCCTCTCTGTTGCTTTACCCATGTAACAGTCTTCCATAGGAGGCTTACCTACAACTGTAGCAGGATATAAAGGGTTTTTTCTATGAGTAATGCAGCTTACATGGAAAACAGGAAATTTATCTACAGGAGAGTAAAATCCTGTATGATCCCCAAAGGGTCCTTCGTCCCTTAATTCATCAGGGTCAACATAGCCTTCAAGGACAAATTCTGCATTTGCAGGAACTTCTATTTCAGAAGTTACGCATTTAACCATCTCTACAGGACTTCTTTTTAGAAATCCTGCAAAAACCATCTCATCTACCCCATAGGGAAGCGGTGCAGTAGAGGAGTAAATTACTGCAGGATCGGAGCCTATGGCTACTGCCACAGGCATTCTTTTACCAAGCTCTTTGTATTTACGATAATGGGTAGCCCCATCTTTATGGATATGCCAATGCATCCCAGTTGTTCTCTTATCATAAACATGCATTCTATACATACCACAGTTTTGCTTACCAGTGTCTGGGTCACGAGTAAAAACCATAGGAAAGGTAATAAATCTTCCTCCATCAAGGGGCCAAGTTTTCAATATAGGAAGCTTATCCAGATCCGGCTCATGATTTACCACTTCTTGACAGGGAGCATTTTTAACCCTTTTTGGTAAATACTTGCTTATCTCAAAAAGGTCAAAGGCTGTTTTTATTTTTTCTTTAAAGGTTTTTGGTGGAGTCTGATTAAGAAGCTTCTCTATTCTCTTTCCAATATCATCAAGACTTTCCACTTCAAGGGAAAGGCACATTCTTTCAAAGGAACCAAATAGATTGGTCACTACAGGAATATTTGATCCTTTAACCTTTTCAAAAAAAAGAGCCTTTCCACCATTGGGAGTTTTACACATTCTGTCTGTAATTTCTGAAATCTCGAGCTCAGGGTCAACCTCTATCTTAACTCTGTGCAAAAGCCCCTTTTGCTCAAGAACTCCTATGAATTCCCTTAAATCCCTATAGGCCATATAAGCTATTATCTCTACTTAAAAAGTATTCTGTCAAATGGTCTTTATGTTAAAATTTTTAATTAAACCCATTTGGAGGAAGGAATGCTTATCATCGGAGAACGTTTGAGCATAATTTCAAAAAAAGTTAGAGAAGCTATACAAAAAAGGGATAAAGAACCTATTAAAGAAATTGCCTTAGAGCAATATAATGCTGGCGCACAGATGATTGAAGCTAATATAGGACCTGCTGAAGACAAGGGAGAAGAATTAATGGAATGGATGGTTATCACTATTCAGGAAGCAGTGCCTCTTCCT
>CAZYLC010000009.1:0-13781 GCA_964648755.1 uncultured Thermodesulfovibrio sp. | reverse complement strand
ATACAACCAATCCTTCTGCAATGGAAGCAGGATTAAAAATTCACAACAATCAATGGGGGAAACCCCTTATAAATTCAACATCCTTAGACCCAGAGAGATTTATTATGTTTGAGCTTGCTGCTAAATATAATGCTCCTATAATTGCTCTTACTGTTGGTAAAGGTGGCCTTCCGAGAGATGCAGAAGAAAGAGTAGAAATAGCACTCCAACTTATTGAAAAAGCAGCAGAGTATGGGTTATCACCTGAGGATTTATATCTTGACCCCCTTGTTTTACAAATCTCCACATCTCAACAGCAAGCTAAGGAGGTTTTAAGAGCAATTAAACTGTTCCAAGAATTGAATGACCCACCCATGAAAACTATTGTAGGTCTTAGTAATATATCAAATGGCTGCCCTAAAGAACTTAGAGCTTTACTGAATAAATATTTTCTCTCTTTACTTATGTATGAAGGACTTTCAGCGGCAATTGTAAATCCCTCGGAGATTATTGAAACTATCAAAACAATAAATGTAATCATGGGTAATACTCTTTATGCCCATTCCTATCTTCAGATTTAGAGGTGTAAGATGAACTTTATATTACCAAAAGAAGAATACTCCAATAAAATTCCAGAAATAGTTTTTGGAAAAGAAAAGAAGGCCTACTTCGGTGGAGAAAATGCTCTTCCCTTTCTTTACTTTGAAGGAGAGTTTCCCCACAAACCTCTGATTGCCTTTGAAATTCAAGACGCTCCACCAGAAGACTATCCAGAAGAACTCGCTAAAATATATTCTTCTGTCTGGAATGATCCAGTAAGTTGGGCAAAATTCTGTGAAGAACTTGGAGCAGAGTCTCTATGTATTAGACTCATGAGCACCCATCCGGATAACAAAGATACTTCAGGAGATAAAGTGGCTGATAATTTAAGACGACTTCTATCATCGACAGATTTACCACTAATTATACTGGGAAGCAATCATACTGAAAAGGATGCAGAAATTCTACCAATTGCTGCTGATGTAGCAAGAGGTTATAACTACATTATAGGTAAAGCCCAAGAGGGCAATTATAAGACAATATCGGCCTCAGCAATAGCTGGAGGACATAACCTAATAGCAATGTCTGAGCTTGATGTGAATTTGGCAAAACAGTTAAACATACTTATTACTCAAACAGGCTTTCCCAAAGAAAAATTAATAGTTGATCCCATGTGTTCTGCTTTAGGCTATGGATTTGAATATACTTACTCTGTAATGGAAAGGATTCGTATTGCAGGACTCATTCAGGGTGATGATATGTTATGCAGTCCCATGGTTGCAGACGTAGGGTTTTACGTTTGGAAAACAAAGGAAGTTCAAGCTAAAGTTGAAGATAATCCCTCTTGGGGGAATCTCTATGAAAGAGCTGTAATGTGGGAAGCAATCACAGCCTGTTCTTTTTTATTAAGTGGAGCAGAGTTATTAATAATGAGACATCCTAAAGCTGTTGAAGTTGTAAAAAATTTTATTAATGATTTAATCTAAATCACCATACTTTCAGGAGGGATAAAACTGGATAACAAATCAATTCTAAGAAACTTACCCTCTGTAGACAAAATTTTAAAAAATGAGGGAATAAAAAATTTATCCTCTAAACATTCCCAAACTTTAATCCGCGAGGCAGTAAGACAGGCAATTTCCAATCTGAGAGAAAAAATAAAAGAGGGTGAGGGAGGTGAAATTAAAGAGAAAGAAATTATAGAAGAAGTAAAAAAGTTGCTAAAAATCAAGGAAAAATACTCTTTACAACCACTCATTAATGCTACAGGGGTTGTCATTCATACAAATCTTGGCAGGTCCTTACTGCCAAAAGAGGCAATTGAGCATGTAATTGAAATATCCTCTCACTATTCTAATCTTGAATATGACATAGAGGAAGGCAAAAGAGGCAAAAGATATGTTCATATTATAGATGCCATAAAAAAACTTATTAACGTTGAATCTGCATTGGTTGTCAATAACAATGCGGGAGCAGTTTTCCTATGTTTGAATACTCTTGCAAAGGACAAAGAGGTTATAGTATCTCGCGGTGAATTAGTAGAAATCGGAGGGTCTTTCAGGATACCCGATGTAATGGCAAATTCAGGAGCTCTATTAAGAGAAGTAGGAACAACAAATAAAACTCACCTCCATGATTATGAAAAGGCAATTAACGAAAAAACCGCACTTATTCTTAAAGTTCATCAATCTAATTTCAGAATCATAGGCTTTACAAAAGAAACTTCAGTGGATGAATTAGTATCCTTAGGTAGAAGAAATGGAATACCTCTTATGGTAGACTTAGGAAGCGGATGTTTTATTGACCTAAAAAAATACGGACTAACCAATGAACCCACTGTCCAAGAAGTTTTATCACAGGGAGCAGATATTGTTACCTTCAGTGGGGATAAGCTCTTGGGTGCTGCTCAAGCAGGCTTCATAGTTGGCAAAGCTGACTTACTCGATAAAATAGCTAAAAATCCACTTATGAGAGCTCTAAGAGTAGATAAAATGACCTTAGCAGCCTTAGAAGCCACATTACGTTTATATATTGATGAGAAAGAAGCAATAAAAAAAATTCCCACTTTAAAAATGATAATGGAAAATCCCGAGAATATTAAAAAGAGAGCTTACAGAATAGCTCGACTGATTAAAAAAGAAGGAATAATTACAAAGGTTAAAGAAGACCTTTCAATGCCTGGAGGGGGTTCTCTTCCTGAAATCGGGGTAAAAACATACGTAGTTACTTTGAAATCCCCCGTTATACCTCAAGAGTTTACAAGAAAATTGAGACTTGGAGAGCCACCTGTAATTGTCAGAATAAAGGATGATTTAATAATATTCGATGCAAGAACAGTTCAAGATTCTGAAATTCCCCAATTAATAAAAGCTGTTAAGGAGGCTTTCTATAATGACTATAAGAGAGGAATATGAGAGTATAGAAAGTAAAATCCTCCATCCAAAGGCTTGCCTCAGTAGCAAATCTAAGGGAAGGCTCAAAGGAGAAAAGGAAGACGATGTAAGAACAGCCTTCCAAAGAGATAGAGATAGAATAATACACAGCAAAGCTTTTAGGCGTCTCAAACATAAAACCCAAGTATTCTTCTCACCCCAGGGTGATCATTACAGAACAAGACTAACCCATGTTCTTGAGGTAGCTCAAATTGCAAGAACAATTTCAAGAGCTTTAAGGCTTAATGAGGACTTAGCAGAAGCGATAGCACTAGGACACGATTTAGGACATACTCCTTTTGGCCATGCAGGAGAAGCGATACTGAGAGCAATCCATCCAGGAGGCTTTGATCACTATGAACAAAGTCTTAGAGTTGTGGATATCCTTGAAAAAAATGGTGAGGGGCTAAATCTTACTTATTTTAAAACACTCAAAAGGTAAGGAGGGTGAAATTTTAAGTGATGCGCCTGCTACTTTAGAGGGACAAGTAGTAAGAATTGCCGATATAATTGCCTATTTAAATCATGACTTGGACGATGCCATAAGAGCCGGAATAATTAAATTTAATGACATTCCCATAAATTTCATAAGAACCCTTGGAGATAGACATTCAAAAAGAATAGACACCATGGTGAGGGATGTTATTTTTTCAACTATCAAAACAGCCTATGAAAAAATCAGACTCTCCGAGGAGATTGAAATTACCATATACAAACTTCGGGACTTTCTGTTCGATAAAGTTTATCTTAATGACCTTGTGACAAAAGAATCTAAAAAAGCCAAATACATACTCCAAGCACTCTATAACTATTATTTTGAAAATCCCTATTTACTCTTTGGCGATCTAATTCCTTCAGAAGAAGAAATTCACAGGGCAGTATGCGATTTTATTGCAGGAATGACAGACAGATATGCTCTCTATACCTTTGAAAAAATATTTATGCCAAAAAGTTGGGTTATCTCCTAAAAATGATAGAGGCAATAGGGATAGATATTGTATCGAATGAGAGAATTAAAAAACTCTATGAAAAATTCGGAGACAGATTTCTAAAAAAAATATTTACAGAGAGAGAGATAGATTACTGTCTTAGTTACTCTGACCCAATACCCCATCTTGCAGGAAAATTTGCTACTAAGGAAGCCATTATAAAAGCTTTAGGGAAACCAAGAGGAATAAATTTAAAGAGTATAGAAGTTATAAACACTCCCCAGGGCAAGCCAATGGCTTTTTTGTCAAACATGAAGGACAGGAAAATTCTAATCTCCCTATCCCATGAAAAAACTCATACTATAGCTCTTGCTGTTGTCATGAATAGTTAGTCTAATTCTTCTCTTAGTTTTTTGGCTTTCAGAATAAATTCAACTATTTTATCTTCCGATTGTTCTTCAGAGAGATGATTTCTTATTTCTTTAACTTTATCAATAAAAATATCAAGCATCTTCAAAATATTTTCTCTGTTCATTAAAAATATATCCTTCCATATATCAGGAGAACTTTTGGCAATTCTTGTAGTATCCCTAAATCCAGAACCTGCATATTTAATGAGATTTTTATCTATGCTTTCTACTGTGTTGACAAGGCAAAAAGATATTAAATGAGGGAGATGACTCATTAAAGCATATATACTATCATGCTCCTCAGGGCTCATATACTCTACAAAGGCTCCTATCATCTGCCACATTTTTGTAACTTTATTAAGAGCCTTCTTATTGGTATTTTTTGTCGGTGTAATAATTACCCTTGCGCATTGAAATAGATTGTTTCGTGCATTCTCAAAGCCGGTTTTATCAGAACCTGCTATGGGATGAGTTCCTATGAATTGAACATTTTCAGGGATAATTCTCTCTATGCTATTTACCACATATCCCTTGACACTTCCCACATCAATAAGTATTGTTCCCGATTCTAAAAAAGGAGATATCTCCTCTGTAATTCTCTCAAAAATTCCAAGAGGTGTGGCTAAAACAACGAGTTCTGATTTCGCAGCTTCTTTTAGAAAAAGAGTATACTCATCTATAATTCCCAGATTTAAAGCTTCTTTTAGCCTTTTTTCATCCCTTCCGTATCCGATAATGGTTTTAGCTAAACCTTTTCCCTTTAAGGCTAAAGCTAAGGAACCTCCTTTATTTTTTTCATCATTTCACCAAACATTTGCGGTGTAAGAGATTGCTCTCCGTCTGATAGGGCTTCCTCAGGATTTGTATGTACCTCAATAAGTAAGAGATCTGCACCAGCTGCTACCGATGCTACCGCCATTGGTTCAACAAGTTCTCTTTTACCTACACCATGACTTGGGTCTACGGCAACGGGAAGATGACTTAAAGATTTAAGAAGTGGAACAGCGCTAAGGTCAAGAGTATTTCTTGTAGCGGTCTCAAAAGTTCTAATCCCTCTTTCGCAAAGAATAACCTTATCATTTCCCCTTGAAAGAATATACTCAGCTGCCATTAAAAGTTCCTTTATTGTGGAAGACATACCTCTTTTAAGCAGAACGGGTTTATCAATCGCTCCTACTTCCATAAGGAGTTTGAAATTCTGCATATTTCTTGTACCAATTTGAAGTATATCAACATAATCAAGCATTACATCCAAATCTCTTGGGTCCATTATTTCGCTAATTACAGGAAGCCCTGTTCTTTCCTTTGCCTCTTTAAGATATTTAAGTCCCTCAACACCAAGTCCTTGAAAGGAATAGGGAGATGTACGAGGTTTAAAAGCTCCTCCTCTAAGGAAAGAGGCACCTGCAGATTTTATTTTGTCAGCTATATCAAGAAGGGTAACCCGATTTTCCACTGCGCAGGGACCTGCTGCTACATGAACCTTTTTCCCACCTATCGCCACATCATCAACCTGAATTACAGTGTTACTTTTTTTGAAATCTCTGCTTGCCAGTTTGTAGGGCTTTAGAATTCTTACTACATCCTCAACACCGGGGATAGCTCTTATAGCATTCTCTTCATCCTCTGTTACCTTTGAAGTATCACCAATTACCCCAATGATTGTTCTTTCAGTACCCTTTGATACATGCGGTTTTAATCCCTTTGCTTCAAGTTTTTTTACGATTTTTTCAATTTGTTCATCACTTACATCAGTTCTTAATACAATAATATCCATGCTTTAACCTCCTATATTAAAAAATTTTTTAAAACTCCTAATGAAAGCTTCATTTTCCTCTCTTAATCCGATTGTTACTCTTATTTCTCTCGGACCCGCTGGTCTTATGATAACTCCCTCCTTTAGAAGAGATTCAAAAACGACCTTCGATAAAGTGTTCTCAGGCAGAATTATGTATATGAAATTTGTCTGAGTGGGAAGGTATTTTATTCCCCTAATTTTGTCAAGCTCTTCATATAGATACTTTTTGCCTTCCTCATTTATCTGAAGCACTTTCTTTAAATGTTCTTCATCACGCAGAGCAGCTTCTGCTGCAATCTGTGCTATTGTATTGGTATTAAAGGGCTCTCTGATTCTGTTCATCTCCCTTATAATTTCTCCTCTTGCAATACCATATCCTATTCTGAGGCTTGCAAGTCCATAAGCCTTTGAAAAGGTGCGGAGAATAAGAATATCTCTGCCCTGTTTAAAATACTTTAGAGTATCAGGATAATCAGTCGTGTTCACATATTCGTAATAAGCTTCATCGACAATAAGAAGAATATTTTCCGGCAATTCATTCATAAATTTTTCAAATTCCTCTTTATAATTCATTGTTCCTGTTGGATTATTTGGATTAGCAATAAAAATAATCTTTGTTCTATCAGTAATCTCCTTATGCATTCCCGAAAGGTCATGCCTCCAATCTTTAAGAGGTACTTCCTTTGCAATTCCTCCCTGTGATAGAACACTCATGGCATATACAACAAAAGAAGGTTTAGCCATAATGGCTTCGTCTCCAGGACCAATGTATGTCTTCACAGCTATATCTATAAGTTCATTAGAACCATTTCCAAGAATTATCTCCTCATGAGAAAGGGAAATACCTTTTTTTGAAAATATCTCACAAAGTACATTTTTAAGATAATAGCCACTTCCTTCAGGGTATCTTGCAAGCTCTTCAGGGGTATTGAGAAAATCGCCTATAGCCTGAACAACCTGAGGAGAGGGACCTAAGGGATTTTCATTAGAAGCAAGTTTAATGGCTTTTTTAATACCTAATTCCCTTTCTACTTCTTTGATAGGTTTACCCGGGACATAGGGTTGAATTTTTTCCACATAGGGAAGTGGTTTAATCATTGAAACCTTCCTCCTTTATTCAAAGATTGGATATGAACCTAAGTGAACAAGTTGTATACAGTATTTTTCAATTTCACCCAAAGTTTGTTTAACCTTCTCCTCTTCTATATGCCCAATAAAATCAACAAAAAAGATATATTCCCATTTTCTCATTTTTGCAGGGCGGGATTCTATTTTTGTTAAATTTATTCCTCCATCCTTAAAGGGTTTAAGTGCATTATAAAGAGCACCAGGTTTATCCTGAAGAGAAAACATGATAGAAGTTTTATCAGAACCTGTTTTTCCTGGGAAATGCCTACTAAGTATAAAAAATCTTGTATAGTTGTGTTTATAGTCCTCAATATGTTTTGCCACGAATTTCAATCCATAGAGATTTGCAGCAAATTCACTTGCTATGGCAGCTACTTCTTCATCTAAAGATGCCTGTTTTGCTGCCTCTGCTGTGGATGAGACATCAAAAAGAGGAACATGAGGCACATTTTTATTTAACCATTCTCTACATTGTGCTTTGGCATGGGGGTGAGAATATATCTTTCTTATCTTTTCCTTTTCACCTGAAAGGGAAAGAAGATGATGGGAGATGGGTATTATAATCTCCCCTGAAATCTTTACCTCATATTGCATGAACATATCAAGGGTAAAGGTGACCGTTCCTTCATTTGAATTTTCAATGGGGACAATACCAAATCTGCTTAGTCCCTTTTCAACAGCTTCAAAAATACTCTTTATATTATCAAGGGGTTCTAACTGTACAAAACTTCCAAAATATTTTATTGCTGCAAGATGAGTAAAGGTGCCTTCAGGACCTAAATAACTAACTTTCTGAGCTTCTTGTAGGGCTAAAGTAGCTGAAAGTATCTCTCTAAAAAGACTTTTTATTGTTTCATCGGGAAATGGACCTTTATTAATTTTAACAAGATTGTTTATTATATTCTTCTCTCTGACCGGGTCATAAAAAAGAAGCCCCTTTGCTCTTTTTATCTGACCGATTTTTAAGGCAATTTCAGCTCTTTTATTTAGTAGTTCAAGAAGGGAGCGGTCAATCTCGTCAATTTCCTCTCTTAACTTCTTTAAAGGCTCATCTTCCATCTTCTATTCTATCATAATAAGATTAAATTATGATAAAATTTAAGTTGTGAAAGAATTTAGAACACAAATGATGGACAGGGTTCTTAATTGGATTGCCTCTCACGATGACGCCCCACCCTATCTACTAATCGATAGAGAGGTTCTTAAAGAAAAGATTAATCTTATTGGAAAAGGCATAACAAATTCAAAGGTTTTTTATGCAGTTAAAGCCAATCCTGATATTGAAGTTCTTAGATTTATTAATGAGTTTAACATAGGCTTTGAAATAGCTTCAGAGGGTGAACTCACTATACTGCAGGAGTTGAAAGTATCACCAGACAGAATAATAACAAGCAATCCTATTAAAACCTTTAAGTTCTTAAAAGCAGCTGTCCAATACGGAGTTGATTATTATGCCTTTGACTCTTTTGCTGAGGTAGAAAAGCTTGCAAAATATGCACCTGGCAAAAAGGTATATGTGAGACTAACAGTTCCCAATGAAGGAAGTGAATGGCCCTTAAGCAAAAAATTCGGTGTAGAAATGGAAGAGGCAGTACAACTACTACTTTACGCACAGAAAAAAGGGCTTGAACCCGTGGGAATAACTTTTCATGTGGGCTCTCAATGTAGCAATATTTATAACTGGCATACAGCCATTGACAAAGCCCGGCAAGTGACCGAATTAGCACAAAAAGAGGGTATAGAGATAAAAATGCTTAACATAGGTGGTGGTTATCCAATAGAGTATCTTAAAAAAGTTCCCGCCATTGAAACCATTGAGAGTAAAATTGATTCTTTACTTAAGAAAAGCTTGCCTCAGACTGAGATATTTATTGAACCCGGAAGAGCTGTAGTAGGTGATGCAGGAGTTTTTGTATCAAAAATCATAGGCAAAGCCCAAAGAGGAGATGAAAACTGGCTTTATATAGACGTGGGAGTTTTCAATGGATTAATGGAAAGCATCGGTGGAATTAAATATCAATATATAGTCGGAAGCAGAGGAGATGAAAAAGAATGGACTATTGCAGGACCAAGCTGTGATAGTTTTGACGTTATAGACAAAGGTGTTCTTTTGCCTGAGCCTGACGTAGGTAGTCTCATACTTATCCTCTCTGCTGGTGCCTACACCATATCCTATGCTTCAGAATTTAATGGATTTTCCATACCAAAAACATTTTTAATATAGGAGGTTTTACCATGATTAGATTTTTTGAAAAAGACCCTTATGCACCGATACAGTATACCTATGAAGTGGGAAACATTCTCTACAAAGGTAAAAGCCCCTTTCAGGAGATAATGGTTTTTGAAAATCCCTATTTTGGAAGAATTCTTGTCCTTGATAATGTGGTTCAGCTTACAGATAGAGATGAATTCATATATCATGAAATGCTAACTCATGTGCTAATGCACTCCCATCCTGAGGCAAAGACAGTTGCTGTTATTGGTGGAGGTGATGGTGGTGCTGTAAGAGAGGTTTTAAAACATGATTGTGTTAAGAAGTTATATTTTATTGAAATAGATGAAGAAGTTATAAAGGTCTCAAAGGAATTCTTTCCCTCTGTATCCTCTTCCATTGACGACCCAAGGGTAGAGATAAAATGTATGGATGGAGCTGAATTTATAAAGGCAATGGAAAATGCCCTTGATGTAATAATAGTTGACTCTACAGATATAATAGGTTTTGCTAAGAGCCTCTTTACTGTTGAATTTTTCAAATCAGTGAGAGATGCCCTTACTGAAAAAGGCATGTTTGTAACGCTCTCTGAATCACTTATTTTCCATAAGGAACTTGTCCATGAAGTACAGAATTCAATGAAACTTATTTTCCCTATTGTTGACCTTTACACAGCAAGTATCGCCACATATGCAGGAAACTGGTGGACCTTCTCTGTAGGCTCTAAATCCCTTGATCCCCGTGAGATAAGAAAACCTGTTCAAGTCTCAACAAAGCTCTACACGGAAGATTTACATAAAACCTGCTTTTTACCAAGAGACATTTATAATAAGTTGATGAACAAACAACTTTTGTGGTAGCTAAAATTTAATATACCTTTTTAAGTAAGAAGTTAGCTTTTATGCTCTTAACCTGAAAATAACATCTCTTTAAATCCGTTAAGAATTTGCGGAAATATTTATTTTTTGATAAATTAAATTATGTACCTAAATCAAATGAGGAGGCTTAATTGATGGACAGAATTCCTATGACTCCTGAGGGCTATGAAAAGCTTAAGGAAGAACTGGAAAGACTAATTAAAATAGAAAGACCAGCAATAATAAAGGCTATTGCTGAAGCAAGGGCTCATGGAGACCTTTCAGAGAATGCGGAATATCATGCAGCAAGGGAAAAGCAATCCTTTATTGAAGGAAGGATACAAGAACTTCAGGCAAAACTATCTCGTGCCCAAGTTATTGACCCTACTAAAATTAATCACGATAAAGTTGCCTTTGGTGCAAAGGTTAGAGTTTTAGACCTTGAAACCGAAGAGGAAAAGGAGTTTCACCTTGTAGGACCTGATGAGGCAGATGTAAAAAACGGTAAAATTTCAATAACCTCTCCTGTGGGTAAAGCTTTGATAGGGAAAGAAGTGGGAGAAGAAGTTATAATTAAAGCTCCTGCAAAAACATTTAATTACGAAATAATCTCCATAAGCTTTGAATAAGATACTGCAAGGAAAAATAATAAAAAATCAGGCTCTAACAGAAGGGGTATATCTTATCTCCTTAAAAATTCCTCTAAATATAGATGCAAAACCCGGTCAATTTTTCATATTAAGAACAAATGAAAGACATGACCCTCTTTTAGGAAGACCTTTTAGTATTTTTGATTTAGAGGCAGATAAGTTAAGTTTTCTTTACAGAGTTAAGGGTAAAGGCACTAAAATTTTAAGCAAAATCCGTAAAGATGAAGAAATTCAGCTCACAGGACCCTTTGGCAGATGGTATCCATTCCCAAAGGATGATTATGTAGTCATAGCAGGTGGAATCGGTATAGCTTCAGTTTTTTATCTAATGAAAAAAATTCCTCAAAAGGCTTATCTTTTCTACGGTGCAAGGGATAAAAAGGAAATATTCTTTTATGATGAACTTAAAAATATAGCGAAAGATATATGTATATCCACTGAATGTGGGGAAGTTGACTATAAAGGAGTTGTAACGGAAGCATTTAGAGAAAAGGGAATAAATCTAAATCTTCCCATTTATGCCTGTGGTCCAATGGTAATGATAAGGGAATTACAAAATTTACTTAGGGATAAAAGAGAAGTCCCCTGTTTTGTGGCAGTAGAAGAGAGAATGGCTTGCGGATTAGGTGCTTGCCTTGGATGTGTGATTGAAACTACTGATGGATTAAAAAGAGTTTGCACCGAAGGACCTGTTTTTAACATTAATGAATTAAAATTATGAAACCAATACTTCAAGTCAAAATAGGAGATTTAATACTAAAAAATCCTGTCCTTACTGCCTCTGGAACCTTTGGTTACGGATTGGAGTATTCCCCATTTTTTGATTTAAGTCTTTTAGGTGGAATTGTTATAAAAGGGCTCTCTCTTAAGCCTAAAGGAGGAAATCCACCACCGAGAATCTATGAAACCCCCTGTGGAATGCTCAACTCAATCGGACTTCAAAACATAGGATTAGATGCCTTTGTAAAGGAAAAATTACCTCTTCTTAAAAAATTTGACACAAAGATAATTGTTAACTTTTTCGGAGAAAATCTTGATGAATACATAGAGTTAGCATCTAAGCTGGATAAAATAGAAGGAGTACATGCTCTTGAGATGAATGTCTCCTGCCCAAATAAAACCAGTGAGTGGAGAAAGATGGGACTCGACCCAACTCTTTTAAGAAAAGCTGTAAGAGAAGTAAGAGCTGTCACAAAAAAAACCCTTATTATAAAACTTTCACCTCAAGTAACAGATATTGAAGAAATGGCAAAAATATGTGAAGAAGAAGGTGCTGATGCTATATCGCTCATAAACACTATTCCTGCAATGGTGATAGATATTAAAGGGAGAAAAAGTATCATTGGTAATCCAATTGGAGGACTCTCTGGCCCTGCCATAAGACCTGTTGCAGTGAGAATGGTTTGGGAAGCTTCAAAGGCAGTCAAAATACCTATAATAGGGATTGGAGGAATAACAAGTGCAGAGGATGCTCTGCAGTTTTTCATTGTAGGAGCAAAAGCCATTGCGGTTGGTACAGCAAATTTTATAAATCCCCAATGTGCAGTTGAGGTTATTAATGGCATAGAGAGTTTTCTTATTGAAGAAGGGATAGAGGATATTAATGACCTCATCGGTACTATCCAGCAATAGGATAATAACTCTTCTAACAGACTTTGGCTATAGTGATACTTTTGTTGGACAGATGAAAGGAGTAATCCTTTCAATTAATCCTCATGTAACTATCATAGATATAACCCATGATGTCAAGAGCCACGATATTGAGGAGGCTTCCTTTTTACTGTGGAGCAGTTATAGGTATTTTCCTTCAGGTACAATTCATATTGCAGTGGTTGACCCAGGTGTGGGCTCAAAAAGAAGAGCTGTTTTAGCAGAGATAGATGGGAATTACTTTTTATTCCCTGACAATGGTTTAATAAGTTATGTTTTAAGGGACAAAAGCTTTAAAGCCTACGAAATAGAAAATAGTAAATATATTTTAAAAAGAGAAAGCCCAACTTTTCAGGGTAGGGATTTATTTGCCCCAGCTGCAGCATGGCTTTCTAAGGATGTTCCTATAGAAAATTTTGGTGAAGAAATAAAGAAGCTTAACACTCTTCCTATCAAAGAACCCAAAGTAATAAGAGATAAAGATGGATTAAAAATCATAGGGCATGTCATGCACATTGATAAATTCGGCAATGTGATAACTAATATAAATCTCTCCAGGAAGAAACCCAAAGGATTAATAGTACAAGGGATATCATTACCAATTGTCAGATACTACTCTCAGGGAGGAAACAGGCCTTCAGCTTTGGTTAATAGTGATGATTTTATTGAGATATTTGTATACAAAGGGAGTGCATCAAAGGCTCTCAATATAAATAAAAATTCGATCATAGAGGTATTAATTGATGGATGAAATAGTAAAAGGCTTAATAAAAGACGAACATGTCTTAGCAGTAGCTGTAAATTGCACGGAGCTTGTGGAGAAGTCTCGTCAAATACATGATACCTGGCCTACAGCCACAGCAGCAATGGGAAGAGCAATTGCTGGCACATTACTTCTTGCCTCCACGCTTAAGGACAAACAAAAGGTGATGTTACAGATAAAAGGTGATGGGCCATTACAGGAAATAGTAGCAGAATCAGATTGGCTTTTCAGGGTTCGGGCTTATGTAAAAAGACCACACATATACATGGGATTGAAAGGTGAAAAAATTGATGTGGGAAGAGCAGTGGGAAAGGGATTTCTTAATGTTATAAGAGACCTTGGACTAAGGGAGTATTATCAAAGTAGCGTTGCCCTACAAACAGGAGAAATTGCAACGGATTTAGCTTATTATCTAAAGACCTCTGAACAAATC
>CAZYLC010000008.1:34899-42542 GCA_964648755.1 uncultured Thermodesulfovibrio sp. | reverse complement strand
GATTACGCTAAAAGTATAGGTATTGCAATATTAATAGCTCTTTTTATAAGAGCTTACATAATTCAAGCATTCAAAATACCTTCGGGCTCAATGATTCCCACTTTATTAATTGGTGATCATCTTCTTGTAAATAAATTTATATATGGGGTTAAACCACCTCTAATGGAAAATAAAATTCTCGTATTTGATAAACCAAAACGAAGTGAGATTGTAGTTTTTAAATATCCTGAGGACCCTAATAGGGATTTTATCAAGAGAGTCATAGCCGTAGAAGGTGATGTTATCGAAGGTAAGGATAAAAAAGTTTATGTGAATGGAGTAGAGTTAAAAGAACCCTATATAAGACACACAGATTCTTATATTCACCCAAGGGAAATTGATCCAAGAGATAATTTTGGTCCTATAACAGTTCCAAAAGGTAAACTTTTTGTAATGGGAGACAATAGAGACCAAAGTTACGATAGTCGTTTTTGGGGATTTGTAGATTTAAAAGATGTAAAGGGTAAGGCACTTATTATTTATTGGTCTTGGGATAACGAACACACTAAACCAAGATTAGAAAGAATTGGTAAAATAATAAAATAATGTTTACTGGAATAATTATTGAACTTGGCAAAGTTTATGACTTTATTAAACTCCCTAGTGGAGGGCAACTAAAAGTCTTATCAAAAAATATTATTAAAGAAACTTCTCTAGGCGATAGTATATCGGTAAATGGTGTATGCCTTACTGTAAATGAAATAGATAGTACAAAAGAACTGATATCTTTTGATGTTTCCTATGAAACTCTTCAAAAAACAACTCTCGGGGAGCTAAAAAAAGGAGACCCTGTAAATCTTGAACCTGCTCTAACTCTCAACACAAGACTTGGTGGGCACATTGTAAGTGGTCATGTAGAAGGAATTGGTATAATTAAACGTATTGAAAATAAGGGAGATTATCAACAAATAGAAATAGAAGCCCCGGAAGATATTCTAAAATATTGTATAAAAAAGGGTTCTATAGCCATTGACGGAATAAGTCTTACAATAGTTGATATTTTCCCTTCCACTTTCACTGTAGTAATAATTCCCCATACAGCAAAAATGACAACAATTGGGGCAAAAAAAATTGGGGATAAGGTAAATCTTGAGTCAGATATCATTGCTAAATATGTGGAAAAATTTGTGAAACAAACAGCTCCTTTTAAAGATAAAAATTTAGTTGAGAAATTAAAGAATTATGGATTTATTCAGGAGTAACAAACTATGAAATTTATTGTTTTAGCAGGTGGTTCAGGAACAAGACTCTGGCCACTATCAAGAAGAAATTTCCCCAAACAGTTTTTAAAATTGAAACTTTCAAAAGATGGACAAAATGAAAGTTTTTTCCAGAAAACGCTAAGAAGAATTTTACTTTATACAGAAGCAGAAATATTTATTGTGACAAATGAAAAATATAAATTTTATGTATTAACTCAAATTGAAGAAATACTAAATTTAGATAAAAAGCCAAATATTGAAATAATTCTTGAACCTGTTCAAAAAAATACTGCTCCTGCTATCGCTCTGGCATTAAGGTATGCATTAGATAAGGGTATATCTGAAGATGAGACCTTTTTAGTATGTCCTTCAGATCATTTAATTTCTCCAGATATTGAATTTTTGAATTATATGAATATAGCAGACAGGATTGCCAAAAATGGAAATATAGTCACATTCGGTATAATTCCAAACAGACCTGAGACAGGCTTTGGATATATAAAGATTAAAAAAGAGAAAAAAAACAAGGATTTTTATAATGTTGAAAAATTTGTAGAAAAACCAGATATTAATACGGCTAATAAATATATTAAAGAAGGTTGTTATTATTGGAATGCTGGACTTTTTGCTTTTAGTGCGAATTCCATGATCGAAGAATTTAAGAGTCAAATTCCTCAATTAGCTGATTTGTTTAATATTTCATGGCAGGCTGTGTTAGATAATTTTAATAATTTACCTGATATTTCCATTGATTATGCGGTGATGGAAAAAACAAAAAGAGCTGTATTGATTCCTTTAAATATTTTCTGGTCTGATATAGGTTCATGGGAGAGTTTATATGATGTTTTGGATAAAGATGAAAATGGAAATACTATCAATGCTGATTCTGTTAATATAGACACTAAAGATACTTTAATAATAGGAAATAAAAGGCTTATTACTACTATTGGATTACATGATTCAATTATAGTTGAAACAGAAGATGCTTTATTAATAGCAAAAAAAGGTGAATGTCAGAAGGTTAAGGATATTGTTAACATCCTCTCTGAAAAGCAACTTTCACAGGTAGAAGAACATTTAACTTCCTATAGACCTTGGGGTAGTTTTACTTTGTTGGAGAAGGGACTGCGATACAAGATAAAACGAATAACAGTAAATCCTGGTGCTTCCCTTTCGCTTCAAATGCATCATCATAGATCTGAGCACTGGATAGTAGTAAAAGGAACAGCTAAAGTAAAAATAGGCGATAAAGAGATATTTGTACATGAGAATGAATCAATTTATGTGCCAAAAAGCACATTGCACAGACTTGAGAATCCAGGGAAAGTTGTTCTTGAAATCATTGAAGTACAAGTAGGAGAGTATGTAGAAGAGGATGACATAAAGAGGTTTGACGATGCATATGGAAGACAAGATATTTAGAGAGTATGACATCAGAGGAGTGTATGGGAAGGAACTAACAGAGGAATTAGCCTATTTTATAGGAAAAGCTTTTATATCCTTTATTGTAAAGGAACAGGGCAAAACTCCTAAAGGTGTTTCTGTTGGCATGGACGTGAGATTATCATCAAAATATTTAAAAAACGCTCTAATAAAAGGAATTACAGAATGTGGAGTGGATGTAATTGATCTTGGAGTGTGTCCTACTCCATTACAATATTATTCTCTTTTTAGACTTGATACAGACCACGGCATAATGATAACAGGTAGTCATAATCCCCCAGAGTTTAATGGGTTTAAAATGAGCATAGGTAAGGAGACAATCTATGGAGAAAAAATTAAAAGCTTAAAGAACATTATAGAAGGAGAGGATTTTATTCATTCAAATAAAAAAGGAAATGTGCAAAATTACAATATCATTGATGATTATATTAAATTTATACTCAAACATTTCTCTTCTTTTGATGGTTTAAGGATAGTGATTGATTCAGGTAATGGTACAGCTGGATTAGTTGCTCCAAAAATATTTAAACAATTAGGGGCTGAGGTTGTAGAACTTTTTAGTGAACCAGATGGAACCTTTCCAAATCATCATCCAGACCCTGTGGTGTTAGAAAATCTTCAAGATTTAATAAATACGGTTTGTGCAGAAAAAGCTCATTTTGGTATTGGTTTTGATGGAGATGCTGATAGAATAGGAGTGATTGATGAGACTGGTGAAGTGGTTTGGGGTGATAGACTTTTGATTATATTTGCTAAGGATATATTAATTAATAATCCTAAAGCAAAAATAATAGGTGAAGTAAAGTGTTCGAAGATAATGTATGAAGAGATAGAGAAAATGGGTGGCAAGTCTATTATGTGGAAAACAGGACACTCCCTTATTAAAAAGAAAATGAAAGAAGAAGGAGCATTGCTTGCTGGGGAGATGAGCGGGCATATATTTTTTAATGATAGATATTTTGGTTATGATGATGCTATTTATGCTTCCTTGAGGCTTGCTGAAATAATAAAAAAATCAGGAAAACCCTACGGTGTAAGAAAATTACTGGAAGGTATAAAGGATTTATATAGTTCACCCGAGATAAGGATAGATTGTCCTGATGAAAAAAAATTCATGGTTGTAGAGAAATTCAAATCTTATTTTAAATCCTCTGATTGCTGGACCATAGACGGAATAAGAATAAATTTTCCTGAGGGATGGGCTCTGTTAAGAGCTTCTAATACCCAGCCTGCCTTAGTTTTACGTTTTGAAGCAGAAACAGAAGAAGACATGGAAAGGATAAAAGAAATTGTCCATCAAAGACTTTTTGAAGTATTTCAATTTTTTAAAATCTTGTGATATACTTAAAAACTTTTTATTTATTTGAGGTGTAAAATGAAAAAGATAAATCTTATATTGATTCCATTAGTCCTTCTAATTTTTTCTTTTAATATTTATGCACAGGAATTACCTATCGTTACAGCTATAGAAATAAAAGGAATTAAGAGAATTGAAGAAGCAGCTGTTAAAAACAGAATATCCCTTAAACTTGGTGAAGTTATATCTCAGGAAAAAATCTCTGAAGACATTAAGTCTATTTATAAAATGGGTTATTTTGAGGATGTAAAGGTTGATATAGAAACCTTCGAAGGTGGTGTAAAGGTTGTTTATACAGTTAAGGAGAAACCTACAATCGTAAATGTAAGTTTCGAAGGTAACAAAGAGTATGAGGAAGACAAACTAAAAGAAGTAGTAACACTAACAGCAGGTTCAATAGCAGATGTAAACCTCATAAATGATAATGCCCTTAAGTTAAAAGCTTTTTATGAATCTGAAGGTTATTACTTTGCAAAAGTAGTTCCAGTTGTAAAGAAAAAAACAGAACAGGAAGTGGAACTGACTTTTGTTATTGAGGAAAATAATAGGGTCAAAATAAAAGAAATAAAATTTGAAGGTAATAAAGCCATTTCAAGTAGAAAAATTAAGAAAGCGATGGGAACATCGGAAAGAAAATTTTATTCCTTTATAACAGGTAGCGGATTTTATAAGAAGTTTGAAATGCTTCAGGATATTGAAAAGATAAAAGATTTATACCATGATAATGGATATTTAAAAGTATCTGTAGGAGAACCAAAGCTTGAATTTTCTACTGACAAGAAATGGATGACTATCACTATCACTATTTCTGAAGGACCTCAATTCAAAGTAGCATCAGTCAAAGTTTTAGGTGTAAAGGATAAAAAAGAGGAAGAAGAGATAATAACTTTAATAAAACTTAAAAGAGGTGAGATTTTTAGTAAGATGAAAATGAGAAAAGATATTGAGGCAATAACAGCCTATTACTCAGACAGAGGTTATGCTCTTGTCTCTGTTGCTCCAGATGTGTTACCAAATGAGGAAAAATTACTTGTGGATGTTGCCTATAATATAAAACCGGGTGATAAATTTAATATCGGCAGAATTAATATAGCAGGTAATGTAAAAACTGTAGACAAGGTTATAAGAAGAGAAGTAAGGGTTGACGAGGGAGATGAATATTCAGCATCCAAAATAAAAAAGAGCAAACAAAGACTTGAGGATTTACAGTATTTTGAAACGGTTGATATTAATCAAAAGCCCGATCCAGATAAAAAAAATGTTGATTTAGATGTAACTGTTAAAGAAAAACCAACAGGTTTCTTTACTATTGGCGGTGGTTATAGTTCAATAGATAATCTTATTGGAATGGTTGATGTTACTCAGACAAATTTATTTGGTAGAGGTTATTCCCTTACACTTAGAGGAGAATTGGGTGGTAAAAGTTCTTATTATACAATAGCCTTTAGAGACCCCTGGTTTCTTGATAAACCTCTTCTTTTTGGGTTTAACCTATACAGACAAAAAAGAGAATACGTTAACTATACAAAAGACGGAACTGGCATGTCGATTACCTTTGGGAAAAGATATGGAGAAGACTGGTCAGCTTCTGTAACTTATGAGCTTGAAAAATCAAAGGTAACTGATGTCGCCGTTGATGCAGATACCATAATTAAGGATATGGAGGGTAATCTTCTTACAAGTTCTGTTACCTTTCAACTAGTAAATGATACTCGTGACAGTTACATTGACCCTTCTACAGGTAGAAGGTATTCCTTAACACTGACTACTGCAGGACTTGGAGGAGACACAGGATTCTGGAAAAGCATGCTTGATTTAGGATGGTATATTCCCATATTTGAAGAGTCAACCTTACATTTGAGAGGTAGAATAGGATGGTCTGATAGTCTATTTGGTAAAAAATATCCTCTCTACGAAAGATTTTATATAGGTGGACTTGATACAATAAGAGGATTAGGATATGGAGAAGCTGGACCAAAGGATAGTAAAAATGATCCCATTGGAGCTAAGAAAGCATTGATAGCTAACATAGAGTATCTTTTCCCTATTGTTACGGAGATGAAATTAAAAGGTTTAATATTTTTTGATATAGGCAAGGGATATGATGAAACTGAAAAATTTGGATCAAATATTAAATACTCCACAGGATTTGGTTTTAGATGGTTTTCACCTATGGGACCTATAAAAATTGATTATGGTATAAATTTAAATAGAAAAGAAGGGGAATCAAAGACAAAAATAGAATTTGGATTTGGTTCATTCTTCTAAACACAAACAAATAAGGGGGAAGGGATGAAAAAGTTTTTCTTTTTTTTTATTAGCTTAGGTTTCCTATTAGCTTTTACCAATATGGCAAAGGCAGAGATCAAAATAGGAGTAGTGGACCTTTTTAAGATTCTTAATGAATCAGAAGAGGGCAAAAAAGCAGTAGGTGAGCTTCAAAGTATGGTTGATTCAAGACAGAAAACTTTAGAAGAAAAGCAGAAAAAAATTCAAACTCTTAAAGAAGAATATGATAAGAAGAAAGCTGTTTTAAGTGAAGATGCAAGAAAAGCTAAAGAAGAAGAGATCGAACGGCTTGGAAGAGATTTTCAAAGAACAGCTGCTGATTATCAGGTAGAAGTTCAGAAAAAGCAAAATGAAATAACTCAAAGTATGTTAAAAGAAATTAGACAAATTATTAATGACTATGCTAAAAAAGAAGGCTATAATTTAATTATTGAAAAAGCAGAGCAACTCATACTTTATTCAACTCCAGAAGTTGATATTACAGATAAAATAATTACTCTCTTCAATCAAAAAACTTCCGCTCAGAAAGGAAAGAAATGAAACTTTCTGAGATAGCTCAACTCTTTAATGGAAGAGTTGAAGGAAATCCTGATATTGAAATATCAGGTGTAAAAGGCATAGAAGATGCTAAAGAAGGGGATATTACATATCTTGTTTCCACTAAAAATAGAGACAAATTAAATAATTGTCGAGCCTCAGCCCTAATTGTCAAGGAAAAGATAGAAAGCTTTGAAGGAAGTCAACTTTTAGTTGATAACCCTCAATTTGTTTTTGTTAAACTCCTTCAAAAATTTTATTTTAAGCCTCATCCCTACAGGGGAATTAGTGAAGCAGCTTGTATAGCTAAAACTTGTCGTTTAGGCAAAAATGTTACTGTATACCCCTTTTCATTTATTGATGAAGATGTGGAAATAGGAGACAACACAGTTATATATCCTTTTACATTTATTGGCAAGGAAAGTCAGATAGGCTCTGACTGCATAATCCATTCTAATGTAACAATAAGAGAAAGAATAAAAGTAGGGGATAGAGTTGTAATTCATGCTGGTAGCGTTATTGGGTCCGACGGGTTTGGATATATTTTTCACGAGGGCAAACACGAAAAAATTCCTCAGGTAGGCTCAGTAATTATTGAAGATGATGTGGAAATTGGCGCATGCACAACTATTGATAGAGCTACCACGGGTAATACGATTATTGGAAAGGGAACAAAGATAGATAATCTCGTGCAGATTGCCCATAATGTGAAATTAGGACAGAACTGTATAGTCGTTGCACAGGTTGGCATAGCAGGCAGTTCATCAATAGGCCAT
>CAZYLC010000008.1:23398-34889 GCA_964648755.1 uncultured Thermodesulfovibrio sp. | reverse complement strand
GTATACTCGCGGGTCAGGTGGGAATTTCAGACCATGTGGAAATTGAGTCTGGAACAATAGTAACAGCTCAATCAGGTGTTATGCCCGGAAAGGTTGAAAAGGGGGTTTTTTCAGGTTCTCCCATAATGCCACACAGAGAATGGTTAAGAGCAAATGCTATTTTTCAGAGGCTTCCAGAACTTTATAAGAAACTAAGAGAAATTGAAGAAAAAATAAAGAAACTGGAGGTAAAAGAATGATTGATATTCGGGAAATAATGAGTATTCTTCCTCACAGATATCCCTTTCTATTGGTTGATAGAATCATTGATATTGTTCCTAACGAGAGTGCTAAGGGAATAAAAAATGTTACGATTAATGAACCCTTTTTTCAAGGTCACTTTCCTGGTAATCCTGTTATGCCTGGAGTTTTGATCGTTGAAGCAATGGCTCAGGTAGCTGGAGTTCTTGCTTTTAAATCTGGCATGGAAGGTACTGGCGTTCTTTTTATGAGTATTGAAAAAGTCAAATTTAGAAAGCCTATAGTACCTGGAGATCAGATAATATTTGAAGTCCATGTTTCACATAGGCGTGGTAATGTATGGAAGTTTGAAGGTATTGCAAAGGTTGATGAAAAAGTAGCAACTGAAGCAGAATTTACCGCTATGGTAACAAAGTGAGGTGTATATAGATGAGTGAAATTCACAAAACAGCTGTTATTAGCTCAAAAGCTGAAATAGGCAAAGATGTGGTTATAGGACCTTATTGCATAATAGGAGATAATGTAAAAATAGGCAAAGGAACAAAATTAGTTAGTAATGTTCATATTGAAGGAATAACAGAAATAGGAGAAAACTGTACAATTTTCCCTTTTACAACAATTGGTTTCCCCCCTCAAGATTTAAAGTATAAGGGCGAACAGACAGGAGTTAAGATTGGTAATAACAATATTATAAGAGAATATGTAACAATTCATAGAGCTTCTGTTTCAGGTGATGGCTGGACAACAATAGGTAGTAATAATTTCATAATGGCCTATGTTCATATTGCCCATGATTGTAAAATTGGTAATTCAGTTATAATGGCAAATCTTGCCACTTTAGCAGGGCATGTGATAGTCGAGGATTTTGTATTTATTGGTGGGCTTGTAGCAGTTCATCAATTTACAAGAATTGGTGCCTATGCTATGGTTGGAGGTTTTAGTGGTGTGGGACAGGATATACCTCCTTTCACAATGGCTTCAGGACCAAGGGCTAAACTTTATGGACTTAATTCAGTAGGACTGAAAAGAAGAGGATTCAATGATGAAACTATAAATATTCTAAAAAAGGCATATAAAATACTATTTAGAGATAAACTTTCTCTAAAAGAGGCTATCAGTAAAGTTAAAAAGGATCTTCCACAGATAGAAGAGATAAGACATCTTATAGATTTTATCGAGGAAAATAAAAGAGGCATATGTCGATAGGACTAATCGCAGGTTCAGGTAATTTGCCGATAATTTTAGCAAAAGCTTTAAAGGAAAAAGGTCATGATTTAGTAATAGTTGGACTTAATAATTTTGCATCAGCTGATTTAAAACAATATGCTAATTCATTTAAATTCATTAATATAGGAAAAGTTGGGGAAATAATAAATTATTTAAAGAAAAATAAGGTTAAAGAATTAATTTTAACAGGCAAAATTCCAAAAAAATTAATATATGAATTAGATAGCGTTAAACCGGATTTAAGAGCAATGAAAATGCTTTTATCTGCTAAAATGCGTGGCGACAATGAAATTTTACAAATAATCGAGAAGGAACTTAATAAAGAAGGAATAAAAATAGTTGATATAATATATTTTTGTCCTGAATTTTTGACTCCCTCAGGTGTTTTAACTAAAGAGAAACCTAAAAAAGAACAATTGGAGGATATTGATTTCGGTTTTAAAATAGCAAAAAAAATAGGGGAACTTGATATAGGACAGACAATAGTTGTTAAAGATAAGTCTGTTATTGCTGTCGAGGCAATCGAAGGAACAGATGAAACTATACTACGAGCTGGGAAATATGCTGATAATACCGTAGTAGTTAAGGTTAGTAAACCTCAACAAAATTTAAAACTTGACCCACCAGCAATCGGAATAGATACAATAATAAGTATGAAAAATGCTAGAGCAAAAGTTTTAGCTGTCGAAGCTGACAAGTCAATTATAATAAATCGTCAGGAAGTTGTAGAGAAAGCTCATGACTATAATATTATAATAGTTGGCGTGAAGGGAAATTGAATCTTTTTAGCTCAATAAATGAAGGCTTAAAAGCTATAAATAAGAATTATCAACTTGTTTTCATTCATTTTGTTTTTCTTTTTATTTTATTTTTTGGTATTTTTTTTGTTCTAAGCATTCCATTAGGTATATTATTTATAGGTTTTGGCATTGACCTTACGGATATTCTCAAAGGCAATTTTATTGAAATTATTGTCTCTTCAATAAATCTTTTTAAAAAATTTTTATTGTTTGCTCTAATTTTTCTTTTGAGTTTACTTGTGTATATAATTTTAATAGCTACTCTGTGGACATATATGTTTGCAGGTACATTAGGTATACTTTATCAATATCTTGAAAAAGGGGTCTTTTTTAATTTTAGAGAATTTCACACATATGGCAAAAAGTATTTCTGGAAAGTTGCTTTTTATTCAATTTTTTCAGCATTGCTATTTTTTATTTTAGTTTTAATAATTGGATTAATTAGTGATGTAAGTCAGTATTTAATTGAATTTTTGAGAAATTATAGCCACACATTTGCCGTATTCTTCAATGTGTTCTTCTACCTAACAATATTGTTATTTGTTCTTTGTTCCTTTATTCTATGGATTTCTTTTACCCTCTTAGGATATTATGGAATTATTCATAGAAATTTTTCATCAATAGAGGCATTAAAAGAATCGAAAAAATTAATAGCTAATAAGCCACAATTTTTGGGAAGAAGTTTTATATTGTTTATCATCTATTTACTAACTGGTGGGTTTATCATATCCTTAGGTTCTCTTTTTGCAATAATCCCTAATATAGGTCCTATCATCGCCGCAATTTATCAATTTTTAACTCAGTTTTTGCAGATATATATAACTTTAATCATATTTGCTACTTTTTTTGCATACTATCTAAGGATAGAAAAGCTCTCTAAAGAAGCCATTCAGGATTATCATATTTCCTCTGAAGAAGGCTCTCAGCAAGTTCAATCTCCTTCTGTTGAAGAGAATCCTCAACAACCTGAAAACCCAAATCCATAAGTGTCATCTTTATATTTTCTATGAAAATTTCTTCATTGAAATCATTAAATAACTCTTTCAACCCAAAAAATTTAATGACCTTTTCCTTGCTTTCAGGAAAGATTTCTCTTAGAAGTTCCCTATTAACAGATAAAGGAATAGTTCCCTGCTGAAGAAATCCGTCAACCCATCTTTTCTGAGCAGACCCAACAATTTTAATATCTCTGTAACATATTTCACCAAAAGAAGACCTTGCAAAACAAATTGAACTTCTGTTGATTGTTCTTTTTTCTTTTTTATTTTCAACCTCTATTCCAGAGATATGAAAGGCTTTCATAAAAATATTGCTGATTATTTCATAACATTTAAATAGATTACCTTTAAAAATTCCTTCTTTTTTAGCTGAAAAGCTGTAAGTTATGTCATTGTAGTGTAAAATACCTTTTCCACCAGTAGGTCTTCTAACAACAGGAATTCTATTTCTATTACAAAAATTTAGATTTATTTCTTCTATTTTTTGAAATTCTCCTATACTTACAGATGCTTTATCCCAGCCATAAACTCTAAAGGTAGGCAAAGATTTACCATTTCGAACATGTATGCTTATTGATTCGTCAATTGCCATATTGAGAGGTGCAGGGTGGGTTTGAAAGTTTATAAATCTTATTAACATTGAAGATTTTTATAAAATATAAAATTCTATCTATCTTCTTCTAATATTATTTTATGATTGAGTAAAGACATCTCTTTTATTTTTCCTTTGAAAACCTTCTGCTCTCCGAAAATACTTCTAAGGTATATAGAATCACCCTCTGGTCTGAGTATATCAACAGCTTCTAAATATATTTCCTCTTTACCATCTCTAAATATGTAAGCATTAGCTTCACACATGTAATTCCTCCTTTATATGAAGGATTAATTTTTCCACTAAATGTGGAAGAGGTTCTTTGATAAATCCTATTATATCAATGCCTTCCTGATTTATTGGTAATAAAAATTTTTTTGCCTCACAGCTTCCAATTGCCTCAGACATTCTTGGGGTTAGTTCTCCCATCATTCCATTTGCTACAATTATACTTAAGGGACCGACTATAACATCCATTTTTTTTACACTACAGATTATGGCGTTTTCTCCTGAAGCTCCTTTATTTGCTTTTGCTTTCATCATATTAGCTGTTGCAGCAGCATTTGTGCCCAGAGCAATTATTTCTATTTTATCACCGAAATTTTCTTTTAAGGCTTTTATTATATAATACCCAATTCCTCCGCCTTGTCCGTCTATTACAGCTATTTTGAACATTATATAAATACTAATTCTTCAAAATAAAAAATGTCAAATTAAGGCTATGAAGCATTTTAAATGATTTCCTGAATTTGCTTAATAGAATGATTTTATGATATATTTTTAGCTATCAAATAGTTAAAAATCAGATAAATAGGAGTTTTTAATGCATAAAAATTTATATTTAATGGAAAATGAAGATGAAATTAAGAGGTTAGAGCTTAAAACCGAAAGCCGAGTTGTTGAAGAACAGGCTCTATGGGCTGGTTTAAAGCCTGGAATGCATGTGGCAGATATAGGATGTGGTACTGGAAAAACTACTTTTATATTACATAGTTTATCTCAACCAGGAGGAAAAGCTACCGGTTTTGATATTTCAGATGAGAGAATTAATTTTGCTAAGGAAAAATATAAGATTGAAGGTATCGAATTTAAAACTTTTAACATAACTGAACCTTTTCCTAAAGAATATAAATTCGATTTCATTTGGATTAGATTCATTCTTGAATATTATCGAAAAGAGGCTTTTGAAATTGTAAAAAATATATCTAATGCAATAAAACCTGGCGGAATTCTATGTCTGATTGATCTTGATCACAACTGTCTAAATCATTATGGATTATCAAAAAAATTGGAAAATACTCTGATTCAAGCTATTAAATTACTTGAGGAAAAAGCAAACTTTGATCCTTATGTGGGAAGAAAACTTTATTCTTTTCTTTATGATCTGGGATATACAGATATTGAAGTGCAAGTAAGAGCTCATCATCTTATTTATGGAGAAATAAAGGAAAAGGATGCATTTAACTGGTTAAAAAAGATTGAAGTTATCTCTAAAAAAATAGATTTTGATTTTTCTGAATATAAAGGAGGATATGAGGGTTTTTTAAGAGAATTTAAGGAATTCTTCACAAATCCAAGGAGATTTACTTATACGCCAATAATTTTATGTAGAGGTAAAAAATCAAAATCAAATTAATTCAGAATTAATTTATTCTTTTGAGTCATGATTTGCATATAATTTCTTGTGAAAAATCTAATAAAGGCATCTACAACAATCTCATCGTAATGAATTCCTCTTTTTTCTATTAGTAGATTGAAAGCTTCATCCAGAGGAAAGGCATCTCTGTAATGACGTTTTGAAGTAATGGCATCGAAAAAGTCTGCCACAGCGATAATTTTAGCACCGAGGGGAATTTCTTCTCCAGCTAATTCATTTGGATATCCACTACCGTCCATTTTTTCATGATGTCCTGAAATTATGTTTAATATGTCTTTGTATTTTTTATCAAATTCTATTTGTTTTATTATTTGTTCAGTTTTTGTAACATGTGATTTGATTTCCTCATATTCCTCTGGAGTCAGTGGACCTTCTTTTTTAAGGATTGAATCGGGAACGCCGATTTTACCATAATCATGTAATAGGGCTGCAACTCTGACCATTTCTGTGAAATCATCAGGAAGATTTAGTTCTTTACATATGCCAACGGCATAATCTGCAACTCTTTCAGAATGTCCTTTTGTCAAGCTATCTCTTGCATCAATACTCGCTGCTAATGCTCTAAGAGTTGAATGGAATTGTCTTTCCTTCATTTCTAATAATTTAGCATTTGTTAAACTTATTGCTATTTCCATAGCAATACCCATCAATAAGTTTACATCTCTTTGTAATAAAGGTCTTTTAGACTTAATATTGTCTACTGCGAGAATTCCTATGGATTCCTCTCCATAAATTAATGGACAACAAATGAATGATTTCGTTCCTATTTTTTTAGCAAAATCAAAGCTTTTGCTTGATAGCTGCCAGCTGATATCGTCAATATCATTTACTAAAATTGGCCTTTTCTCTCTGAAAGAGACAACGAAAGGGCCTCTTGATTCAGGTTTATCGAGATGAAACTTTATATTCTTTATGAATTCAAATTGACCATAGTCATATCCAAAACCTGTCTTGAAAATTAATTCTGTCTTTTGTTCGTTAGCTAAAAGTATCATTCCTCTATCGTAATCAAATCTATTTTTTAATATTTTTATAGCCTGTGTAAGAATCTCTTCTACATTCTTTTCTTTATTCAAAGATTGGCCTATTTCATTTATAGTTAAAGCTTGATCATAATTTAATTGCATCTGTTCTAAAAGTTTATCTGATGCATCTTTAAGATTATTAATAGCAAAATTAAATTCCTTTAATTTAAGATTAGAATACAAAAGTGATAGGGACAATATGATAATTATAGAAGAAGGGAGTGTATATTGAAATACATTTGGTGATAAAAATAAAATAACAAGATTCAAAGGCAACATAAGGGCTGCTAAGCAGGTTTTCATTTTATTTAATAGGGAAGCCTTAGAGTCTTGCCATGATATGATGTATTTGCATGATTTATCACCTTTAAAAATACATTCAGGATGTTCTATTTTGGGGATACGGTAATTGAATAACAAACTAATAGCTTCCCACATTCCTATTCTATTTTCACATTGAAAGGGTTTTTCTTTGACACCTTTATATGGTTTTACTGAAATTTCAATTTTATTTTTACTTATTTTTTTTGATTCATATTTTGCCGATTTAGTAAATTCTGGGGCATAATTTCCAACATTTTCATAAGCATTAGCAGGACCCAACAAACCAATAATGTATTTCTTTATAAAACTCGATGAATCTAAAGAAGCAGCAGATCTGCCAGCTTCACGGGCAATATTCTTATTCCCAGTTAATTTAACTAATTTTTCATAAAAGAGGTCTACTTGTTCTTGCGTAAACCAATGGCCTTCATCATCAACTTGATAAGATGTCATTTTGGCGTATTGTAAAAGTTCATTAATATTTATATAATTATAATTTTGTTTAATTAAATTAATATAAAATTTTACAATTCTACTATTATATAAAGGAGTTTTATCAGTTATTTTCATCCCTCTGCCTTTTTCTTTATGAATTTTATTTGCTTTTCTTATATGTAAAGAGATTTTCAGTAAATTTTAAATAGTCATCTCCATATGTTGTATCTAATACCCAAAGATTGTAAATTCTATTATATTGTATCGTCTGAATTTCAAAGTAGTTTAACGGATATAACATAACAGGAATTTCAGTTTGTTCATAATTTTTGGAAACTAAATACAAACTGAAATAAAGTATCCTAAAATTTAATAAATTAGGATTAAGTATAAAAATTTTTACACAATTCGTAAAATTAGAAAGATTAAGTCCAACATCAGAGATATTGATATCAAAAATAGCTATTAATTCGTTTTCTTTTTTTAGAGAAAATAATTTTCTTTCATATTTAAAGCCATGGGCTTCAAATTCATATTTTAGCGAACAGGAGTTAACTCCTTGAGGAGTTAACTCCAAAGCTTTTAATAATAGACCTCCTGAGACTTTTTTATAGAAATTTTCCAATTCTACAAGATCATCTGTTTCGCATTTATTAAGTTTCCACCCCGAGAGTATCAATGGATTGAGAGAATCGTTGAAATCTATTAATTCTTTTTTAAAGTAAAAATATGCAAAACTATCTACTGAACAACCATTTAAATTGGCTAAATGGTTTGCAAAACCTCCGAAAACTCTGTTAGGGAATTTATTCTCTGGCCTATAAATACAGAGAAGATATTTCATAAAACTAGAATGAATGTGTCTAAAATCATTTATGTGAATTCCAAGTTGTTTTAGAATAATCGGACCTGTGGTTCTTACATTCACATGCAGAGATGCATGATGATGAATTAACCAGGTTTTTTTATAGACTCTTAGCATAGATATATGAGCCATGATTTTTCCTTTATCCTGATAGATAAAATGCCTGGCTATATTTGGACATTGAAAATATAGTTTTTCATATATTTCTTTCAATTTTTCTTTGTTTGCACACAAGAAAGAATATTTTTCTGCATAAAAAAAGCCTGTTTCAAAGAAAAAATCCCATAAAGCTTCTAAATCTACTCTGTTACATACATAAGATTTTTCATCTATGGAACGATGTAAGAATGCAGATAGTTTTATTTGATCTTTTATATCCAAGTCGATAAAAGCTATTCCGCATTTAACAATCTTATGATCCCCATCTATAGGAATTATTTTTCTATATAAAACTTGGGCTTTACAACTTACTTTAAAGCCAGGAGTAAATTCTACTTCAAGATAGGGAATGATTAAGCCTGGTAAAAGTAAAGATTCATTGTATGACTCCTCTACAGCAATTCCAGAACCTGATAGATCCTCAATTTTTAAGGTTATTAGTTTATCAATTAAGGGATGTTTGAATATAATTGTTGGAGAAGGAAGAAATTTTTGCCTTAGACTTCTTGTCTCTTTCTTTTTAAATCTTTGTATGCAATCAAATTTTGGTTTAAAAACAAATTTAGCAACAGATGAATTAATTTCATCCCTTATTAAATTACATTCTCCAGAAAAAAGAATATAATTCTGTTGTTTTATGACAATCACGGATTTTTGACTAAATCTTGAATATTGAAGTTCATGATGGGAAATATTTTTTAATTTTATTGAAAAGGCCTCTCCGTTGAAATCTAAAAGTTGTCCATAAAATACTAATCCTGACTGCAATATTTCCACTTCTATCTCTTTACAGGGATATCTTTTAACCCCTCTTCTATTGATATCATATCCTGCCTCTGGCAGAATAAAAGTTAGACCCTCTTCATCTATTTTTTTTATTTCAGGTTTAACGAATATTAATTTATATCCATCGGAAATAAAAAAATTAAGAAATTGATAATTATCAAGTCTCTTTATTTTAAAATTAATCCAAGAACAGTTTAAGATATTTGAAAAGCAAGGCTGAGGCTTCACAGGTATAGATATTAAATTACCATAGAGGTAATGTTTGAAATTAGTGAGTATTATGCCATCTTTAAAGTTTATACAATTTAAAAGATTGATTAAATTTTTCTGATGAACTCTTTTAGCTGATTTAGTTGGAATATCTGATTCAATATTAAAACTTAATTTTGCAAAATCTTGAAGATTCAATTTTTGTTCCATATATTCATTAATTTTACTACAATTGACATATTTTTAATGAAAATGTTTTAATTTGTCAATAAATAAAATTAGGTATTTAGACGATCTAATTATATAGGAGAATAGAAATGATAAAAGATTATAAAAAAATATTATGCTTTTTCTATATTTTCATTACATTTCTTTTATATACATCAAAAAGTTACGGTTCAGGATTTGCAATCTATACTCAAGGAGCATCATCGTTAGGTCAGAGTGCTGCAACGATAGCTCATACTGAAGATGCATCAGCAATATTTTTCAATCCTGCATTGATTAATAAGTTTGAGGGAACTCAGATACAAATAGGCACTACTTTTATATTCCCTAATAGAGAATTTATAAGTGATCTTACAGGCAAAACTTTTAAAGAGAAGACAGATTTTCATTATCCTTCAACTTTGTATATAACTCATAAACTAAATGAAAAGATAAGCTTAGGTTTAGGTATTTTTAATTCCTTCGGTCTTGGCACTGAGTGGCCTAATGATTGGGAAGGAAGATATATTACAACTAAGGTAAACATGAAAACATACAATATTAATCCAGTTATTTCTTTCCAAATTACTTCAAATTTAGCTTTAGCAGGCGGAATAAATGTTCTATATCTTGATACCACCTTAGAGAAAAAACTAAACTTTTCAGGTTTTGGATTATCCGATGGAAATCAAAAACTAAAGGGTGACGGTACAGGCTATGGATTTAACCTGGGAATACTTTTTGATTTAAATAAGGACATATCAATCGGAGCTTCATACAGAAGTAGAATCAAAGTTGACATTGATGGTAAGTTAAATCATGATTTGCCAACAGCTCCAGTACCTTTTGATGCAATTTTAAAATCTACTTTCCCAAATACAAATGGCAATGTCAAACTTAATTTGCCAGCTCAAGCACATCTGGGAGTTTACTATAAGGGATTTGAACCTTTCACTTTTGAAGCTGCGGTAAGATGGGAGGGTTGGTCTTCTTACAAAGAATTGAAATTAAATTTAGATCAACCAGTGTTAGGATATACAACTTTAGTAACTCCTAAGAATTGGAAGGATACCTATTCATTTCTTTTTGGAGCAAAATACAAACTAACAGATTCTCTGACTTTACTTGCAGGTTATCTATATAGTGGTAATCCCATTCCCGATGACACTTTTGAGCCTGCTATTCCAGATGCCAATACACATCTTTTTACTACTGGTATTTCCTATAAGAAGAAGAATTTTAATTTTGATATAGCCTATGCTTATCAGAAATTGCAAAATAGAAAGAAGAACAATTCAATTGATGATAATCCCTAGATGGTTTAAATAACCAAACAGCCGCAAACGGTACTTACAAGTCAGTTCTTCATATGATAGGAATCAGTTTAACATATAAATTTTAAAATCAGATCTAGAAATATTGAGTTTAAAACAGGGTAGGGGCTCAAATCTGAGCCCCTTTCTTGTTAGTTTAACTTCTCTGAACCTGCTACTACTTTTTCTCCATTTATGAATCTACTGATAACAAATCCTACTGCAGAGACAATTGTGCATTCTGTTTTAAATTGACAACTTTTACATCTTCTTAAGTCACCTGAAGGCTCATGAATGCATTCAACAATTTCTGGAAGATAAGCCATCATAGACGCCATGTCTACAGATACACCTTGTTTCTCATGCATATAACCTCCGCATAGCAGGGACTTAAAGAGTGTCTCTGGCTGGGCTATTTTTTATCCCGCCCAAAAAGGAAAGAAGCTAACCCAGCAGGCGGCTTTACTTCTTTCCTAAGACTGATCTAGAAAATAAAACAAATGACATAGATACTTAAGAAGACTTTACAACCTATGAAAAGCAACTTCTTAATCTTATCAATTTATTGTCTGAAATTTCAATCCTAAAGAATGTTAAGGAATGGGCGATGAGGGATTTGAACCCACGACCTCTTCCGTGTGAAGGAAGCGCTC
>CAZYLC010000008.1:12251-23388 GCA_964648755.1 uncultured Thermodesulfovibrio sp. | reverse complement strand
TTTTGTCAATCTTACCAAAGAGCAGGTGCATGAATTACATAGGATTTTAGGGGAATTTCGCCAGTAGATTTTAATCCGTGAAGTTCATTAGCACCTACAACTATAATGTCTCCTGCTTTTATCTTTATCCATTCATTATTTAAAAACATCTCGCCCTCTCCCTGCAATATTAAAATGCTGTCAATCTCTCTTTCATGGGTATGAGTGGGAATTTGAATGCCTGAAACTACCTCAAGAATAATTATGCTTAACTCTGGATGCCTCTCTTTTGTTGAAACATATCCAACCTTTACTCCCTCAAATTTAGGGTGTGGCTGCATGTTTACTTCCTTTAGATTGATTTTTAATGCCATGCTTTCCTCCTATCTATTCAAGTTTCATTAAAGCCACATTTTCGATGTGGTATGTCTGAGGAAACATGTCCACAGGTTGAACCTCTATGAGTTTGTATCCTCTTTCTTTTAGATATTTTAAATCCCGTGCAAGAGTGGAAGGCTCGCAAGATACGTAAATGACTTTTCTTATTTTTTTCTCAGCAATTGCCTCAAGAACGCTTCTCATCACTCCAATCCTCGGAGGGTCAATTACTATAGCATCTGCATTAATGTCATTCTTAATGAGCGTTTCTTCTACCTTGTCGCATAAATAGGTTATGTTATCAAAGTCTTTTATGTTTACTTGAGCATCTTTGTAAGACGATCGACTTTCTTCAATGGCAATTAACCTTTCTGCTTTTTGGGCAAGAAAAACTGTAAATGTACCTACACCAGCGTAAGCATCTATTATTGTTTTGTCCTCTTCATTAATGTAGCCAAGGACAGTTTTGATTAGGTTTTCCGCCTGATAGGTGTTTACTTGAAAAAAAGAAGGTGCCGATATTTTAAACTCTTTACCCAATAGTTTTTCAGTATAGAATAATTGACCAGTCTTTAATTCATCTGTGTCTATTTCTGGCTGGACAAGATAGCTGGATGTGTTTGCTCCGTATCTTATTGTAATATTATGAGTTTTTCTTCTTGGATTTTTTCCTTGAAGAGTCGAGAGAATTTTATTAATACTTTCATGCATTATATGACAGTATTTTACATGAATGAATCTGTGGGTACCTTTGATTTTAAATCCTAAAAGCTTCTCCCTGTTTATTGAAAAATCTGCTCTGTTTCTGTAGTTATATGGGTTTTCAGCCCTGGCTGTAAGATTTGTGAAATCCTCTGGATTTTCAAAGCCTCCTATCCTTTTAAGTTGTTCCATTACAACTATTTCTTTAAGCTTTGTTTGATAACTGTAGGCAACATGCTGAAAGCTACATCCTCCACATCTTCCAAATAATGCACAGGGAGGCTCTTCTCTGAAAAAGGAAGGCTCAATAATATCTCTAATTTCTGCTCTGCAGTAATCTCCCTCATCTGTTAATATTTTGGCTTTAACTGTTTCTCCTGGAATACCGTAGGGTACAAAGATAATCTTTCCATCATATTTGCCTATTGCCTCTCCAAGATGGGCAATGCCTGTAAGGGTAATTTCAACTTCTTTCATAATAGAGCCTCAAAACAGGGAATACATAGAGTTTTACCATTTAAAAGCCTCGCTTTTATTTCTGCTACTTTTTCATTGCATTGCTCACATCTTAAACTTTTAAATATTCTTGCCCTTTGAGGTGGTTTAATGGGAGTATAAGAAATTTTGAGAATATCATCTCTTTTCGCATCGAGTATTACTTTAATTTTTTCAGCCTTCCTCTTGTTTATAAATTCAATTATCTCTTTGGTCCTTTCTCCATCTACGAATTTTTTCCATAAAGCCCTTTCTTTCGCTGTTTCTTTAAAATCAAAATCTATGGATATTCTTACTGCCTTTTCCTTTCCTCTATCAAAGAATGTGTAAACCTGTTTTCCGTAGTCTCTGAAAATTAGATTTCCTTTTCCAAAGGTGCATCCCGTCATTACTTGTATGGCATCAACTGCACAGGAGTCATTTTCCACGATGCAGACAATTTCCTCATCTTCTGATCTTGTAATATTAAGCTCTTCTATTGCAGCCTTTGCAACTCTATAGCCTAAGGCAAGTCCAGGACAACTGTGCCCATGAAAGTGTACCACATCTTTAAAACTCTCAAATTTCATCCTTTAATCCTCCATCAAAAATTGTTATGATAACTTTGTATCCTTCCTGTCCCATTGATTTAGCAAGGCTATAGGCTTCGTTGTAATCTCTAAATTTTCCTATTCTTACCCTATAAAAAGTATCTCCTTTTAGTATTTTTTCTGTTATATAAACATTTCTAAATTTTAGACTAAGGGCTTGCTTTAATCTTTGAGCATTTTCAATCTCTTTAAAAGCACCAACCTGTATTGTCAGTAGACCAGAAGTAGGGCTATATTTTACATATTTTACGTAACTTAGGTCCCTTCCAACTGGTTCCATTAATACCTCAGCTATACCTGTTCCGATAAGGTCAATTTGCTTTGCTGCCACATAGGAGAGATCAAGGTCTCTTTCTAATATGAAAGGACCTCGGTCATTTACAGTGCATACCACTTTTTTGTTATTTTTTAAGTTTATAACCCTTAATTTTGTTCCAAATGGGTACTCTCTATGTGCACAGGTATAGTCATACATATTGTATATTTCTCCTGAAGCAGTGGGTCTTCCGTGAAATTCTGCTCCGTACCATGAAGCTATACCTTTTTTCACTCCCTCTGGAATATAGTCTACCGATGGATATTTCTTTGGAGCACAAGAAAAGAGTATAAATATTATCAGAATTTCAAGTAAAAATAATTTTTGATTTATATTCCTATTAGAGTATATATCTGCTGAGGTCTTCACTCTTTACAATTTCAATTAATTTTTCTTTTACAAATTTTGCATCAATTGTTATTATTTTCCCTTTTAATTCTGAAGCATTAAAGGATATATCTTCAAGGAGTTTTTCCATTACAGTATGCAATCTTCTTGCACCAATATTTTCTGTTTTCTCATTGACCAATTGAGATATATTAGCAATCTCCTCTATCCCATCCTTAGTGAACTCAAGAGTAACATTTTCTGTTCCTAAAAGAGCTATATACTGTTTTATAAGTGCATTATCAGGTTCTGTAAGAATTCTAATAAATTCTTCCTTACCAAGAGAATTAAGTTCAACCCTTATGGGAAATCTACCTTGAAGCTCTGGAATTAAATCAGAAGGCTTTGCTATATGGAAAGCACCAGCAGCGATAAAGAGAATATGGTCTGTTTTTACAGGACCGTATTTTGTAGTAACAGTAGAACCTTCTACAATTGGAAGTAAGTCTCTTTGAACTCCTTCACGAGAAACATCTGGGCCATAGGAACTTCCGCGAGATGTAATCTTATCAATTTCATCCACAAATACAATTCCCGTTTGTTCGACTCTTTCAATTGCTTCTTTAGTGACTTTTTCCATATCTATCAATTTATTAGCTTCTTCTTGTGTAAAGATTTTAATAGCTTCAGATACTTTAACTTTTTTTCTTTTTACTTTTTCTGGAAGGAAACTACCGAGCATTTCTTTAAGATTAATCTCTATCTCCTCCATTGCCACATTAGAAATAACACCGAAAGGCATAACCTTTTCCTTTAAGTCAATTTCCACATATCTTTCGTCAAGCACACCTTCCCTGAGTTGTTTCCTCAGTTTTTCTCTTGTTTCTTGATATCTTGATTTCTCCTCCGCTTCATCCATATCTCTTGAGTATCTTGGCTGGGGTAGAAGAATATCAAGAATTCTTTCTTCTGCCATTTGTTTTGCCTTTTCCTGAACTCTTTGAGTATGTTCTTGCTTTACCATATTCATAGAGACCTCTGTTAGGTCTCTAATTATGGATTCTACATCTCTTCCTACATATCCCACTTCTGTAAATTTTGATGCTTCAACTTTTACAAAAGGTGCATTAACAAGCCTTGCAAGTCTTCTTGCAATTTCTGTTTTTCCAACACCTGTCGGTCCTATCATAAGTATGTTTTTTGGCAAAACTTCATCTCTCAATTCTTTTGGAAGAAGTTGCCTGCGAAATCTGTTTCTTAAGGCAATTGCAACAGCTTTTTTTGCTCCTTCCTGTCCAATTATGAATTTATCAAGTTCTTCAACTATCTTTTTAGGTGTAAGATTCTCCATTAACCTAACTCCTCCATTACTATAGTGTTATTTGTATAAATACATATTTTTGACGCTATTTCCATGGCTTTTAAAGCAATTTCTTTAGCAGAAAGCATGGTGCTATCATAAAGCGCCTTCGCAGCGGAATAGGCAAAGGGTCCTCCAGAGCCGATTGCTGCAATCTGGTCATCAGGCTCTATTACATCTCCATTGCCTGAGATTATTAATATGTGTTCCTTATCTGCTACTATTAGCAATGCCTCCAGTCTTCTCAGTATTTTATCAGTACGCCAATCCTTAGCAAGTTCTACGGCTGCTCTAAGGAGGTTTCCCTTATATGTTTCGAGCTTTCCTTCAAATCTCTCAAAAAGCGTGAAAGCATCAGCCGTTGAACCTGCGAAACCAGTAAGAACTTTTCCATTATAAAGCCTTCTGATTTTTTTTGCATTATGTTTAAGGACAGTATTACCGAAAGTAACCTGTCCATCAGATGCTATAACAACTGAATTTTCTCTCTTTACGCATAAAACTGTTGTGCCGTAAAACTCCATTTAAATATCCTCCTTTGTAAGTGGATGGGATTTGTCATAAATTTCAATTAAATGTCTCAAGTCAATGTGTGTATAAATCTGGGTAGTTGAAAGAGATGAATGGCCAAGTAATTCTTGGATTACTCTCAAATCAGCACCTTCCATGAGAAGATGACTTGCGAAAGAATGTCTAAGTGTATGAGGTCCTATTTTTTCTAAAATACCGATTGCTTTTGAATATTTTTTTACAATTCTTCTTACCTGTCTATCAGACAATCTACTTCCTCTGTTATTTATAAAAAGAGGTGTTTCTTGAGCATGAAAATTTTTCTTTATCCTTAAAATCTGTCTTATGGCAAGATATTTTTTTATTGCTTCTTTAGCTTTTTGTCCAACAGGGATAATTCTTTCCTTATTACCTTTGCCCCTTACTTTGATAAGTCCTTCTCTCAAATCGATATCGTCAAGATTTAAGCCACATAGTTCACTAACTCTTATTCCGCAGCCATAAAGAAGCTCAAGAATTGCTCTATCTCTTTGAACATTAAATTTATCCTCTGACGGAGATTCAACAAGCTTGAATGCATCATCTACTGTTAGAAATTTAGGTAGAGGTCTTTTAATTTTTAAAGAAGAGATTCCTCTTGCAGGATTGACCTTTATTATTCCCTCAGAGTAAAGATAGGAAAAAAAAGATCTTATTGTAGAAAGCTTTCTTGCCACTGTGGTCTTTGATTTGCCCTTAAGGATCTCTTCTGAAACATAACCTCTTATAACTAGGGAGTCTATTTTCTCCACTTCCATGTTAGTAAAATTAAAAAATTCTTCCAGATCATTTTTATACGCTCTTAGAGTATGAGGGGAATCACCTCTCTGAATTTTTACATAGTTCAAAAAATTATTTATATAATTTGATGTTTTATTCACACTCAAATGATATTGTAAAATCCAATGCTCAATTAAATCAACACGTTGAGGCTTGACATAAAGATATTTATTAGTTTATAAAATTTTGTTTTAGCAATTTTTCAAACAAAAGTACAAGGAGACAATAATGAGGAAAATAAAACTTGCTATTGTGGGAGTTGGAAACTGCGCAAGCTCTCTAATTCAAGGAATTGAGTATTATAAGAAGCATAATCCAGAAGAAAAAGTACCTGGATTAATGCATTTTAATTTAGGAGGATATCTTCCTGGTGACATAGAAGTTGTCGCCGCCTTTGATATAGATAAAAGAAAAGTTAATAAAACACTTAAAGAAGCTGTCTTTGCAAAGCCTAATTGTACAAAAATTTTTTACTCAGACCTTCCAGAATATCCTGTTAAAATCTCCATGGGACATGTACTTGATGGTGTTGCTGAGCATATGAAGAATTATCCAGAGGATAAAAGGTTTATTCCAGCAGATGAAAAACCTGTTGACGTAGTCAAAGTTTTAAAGAAAACAGGTGCAGAAATAATGGTTAGCTATCTTCCTGTAGGTTCAGAGGAAGCAACTAAATATTATGCTCAGTGTGCCCTTGATGCAGGTGTTGCTTTTATTAATTGTATTCCTGTTTTTATTGCATCAAATGATGAATGGATAAAGAAATTTGAAAAGAAAAAAATTCCAATAATAGGCGATGACATAAAAAGCCAAATTGGAGCAACTATTGTTCATAGAGTACTAAGTAAGCTATGTATGGATAGAGGCGTGAGAATAACAAATACCTATCAGCTTAATGTAGGGGGCAACACAGATTTTCTCAACATGCTTAATCGTAGCAGATTAACATCTAAAAAGATTTCAAAAACAGAGGCAGTAACAAGCCAGATTACCCATGAAATTTCAGCAGAAAATGTTCATATTGGGCCCTCTGATTATATTCCCTGGATGAATGACAATAAGGTATGTTTTTTGAGAATTGAGGGAGAAATATTTGGAAATATTCCAATAAATTTAGAGCTCCGATTGAGCGTAGAAGACTCACCAAACAGTGCTGGTGTTGTTATTGATGCAATAAGGTGTTGTAAATTAGCCCTTGATAGAGGCATTGGTGGATTACTTATTTCACCTTCTGCCTATTTTATGAAACATCCAAGAATTCAGTATCCCGATGAGGTGGCAAAAAATATGGTGGAGGAGTTTATAGAAGGGAAGAGGGAAAGATAGATTGTTAAGCGAAAAATTTAGTCATTTTCTCGATAAACCCCTTGCACCTTTAGCAAAGGCTTTTCCAATTAATCCTAACATTATTACGTTCATTGGCATGCTTCTTACTTCAATTTCAGGCTTTATAATACCCTTTAATCTTTTTTTAGGCGGTATTTTTATTCTCATAGGAGGTTTCTTTGACCTGCTTGATGGTATTCTTGCAAGAGTCAATGGAAGAGTAACAAGATTCGGAGCTCTTTTTGATTCAACTCTTGACAGAATTGCCGATGGATTCATCTTTCTTGGGATATCTTGGTATTTTTTTAGAATTAATAATACAGAAGCCTTTCTTGTAACCCTCTTATGCATGATATCCTCCTATTTAATTTCCTATGTAAGAGCAAGGGCCGAAGGATTAGGAGTTTCTTGCAACATTGGTATAATTGAGAGACCAGAAAGACTTGTTTTTCTTGCTTGTGGATGTCTAACAACATTCATATACCATGCTGTTTTGATTCTCACCTTATTAAGTTGGATAACTGTTTTGCAAAGAATTTTGTATGTAAGAAAAAAATTGAAAGATTTGCCACAATAGGAGCTAAAATGTTATCCTTTCATGGAAGGAGGTACTTATGAGTGAAACATGGATCATTATTTTAAGCATCGGATACTTTCTTGCTACTTTAAGTCTTATCGCTGCCCTTATTTTTCTGATTGTAGTTGCCGTTGAATTAAGAAGAGGAATAAATGCCTTTAAAGAATTTCTTAACACAACAAAAACAAAATTAGACCCTGCAATTCATGAAACTGAAAGGGTTATTGAAGGGGTTAAGGCATCTGTGGATGACGTAAACGATGTAACCCAAAAAGTCAGAGAACTTGCTACAACAGTAGAAAAACTAACCATTATCATATCTGAACTTGTAAGAACAACTGATAAAGTCAAAAGTTCGCTTTCACTGAAAAGCAATGCATTAAAGACTGCTGTTACTGTAGCAGCAAACGTTTTTTTAGAAAATTTAAAGAAAGGAGGTAAGTAAAAATGGATGAAGAAAGAGGATTTAGTGCAAAATCTGTTCTTATGTCTTTTTTATTGGGTGGAATTGTAGGAGCAGGATTAGCTTTACTGTTAGCTCCCCAGGCAGGAAAAGAAACGAGAGCAAAGATAAAAGAGACTGCTGAGGATGTAAAAGAGAAGGCAGAAACCTATATTAAGGAAGCAAAGGAAAAAATTTCATCTACCCTTGATAAAGCTAAAGAAACTTTAGATGAAAAGAAATCTGCTATAACAAAGGCTTTTGAAGCTGGCAAGGAGGCTTATGAAAAAGAGGTTGCTCGTGAAAAGGAGCAAGAGGGCTGATGCATGAAGCATCCATTGCTACTGAGCTGTTAAATATAGCAGTTCAAGAATGTGCTAAAAATGGATACAACAAGATAGAATCAATAAAAGTTATAGTAGGCAGGGCAACAGGAATTATGACTGATGCCCTGCTTTTTGCTTTCAATGTTCTAAAAGAAGGAACTCCCGCTGAAAAGGCAAATTTGATAATTGAGGAGATTCCTGTCCGGGGAGTTTGTAAGGAGTGCGGAAAAGAATTTGAAAGCAATGAAAACTATCTTATTTTTGAATGCCCTTACTGTGGGAGTCTTTCAATAAAACTAATCTCAGGTAAAGAACTTAATATAACAGAAATGGAGGTAAATAATGAAAATTAAAGTTACTACAAAGATACTTGATGCTAATGAAAGGATAGCAGAGGAAAACAAAAAAATGTTTAAGGATTTAGGGGTTTATGTAATAAATCTCATGAGTTCTCCAGGTGCAGGTAAAACTTCTCTTCTTGAAAAAACTATTAGTGCTATAAAAGATAAAGTTAAAGTTGGCGTTATAGAGGGAGACATTACAGGAACAAACGATGCTGAAAGAATTGATCGTCTTGGTGTTCCCGTGGTTCAAATAAATACTGAGGGAGCTTGCCATCTTGATGCAAATATGATAGCTGATGCAGCAAAAGATCTACCTTTGGAAGATTTAGACCTTCTCTTCATAGAAAATGTGGGTAACCTTGTCTGTCCTGCTGAATTCAAAGTAGGAGAAGACATTAAAGTAATGGTCCTTAGTCTAACAGAAGGTGATGATAAACCTCTTAAGTATCCCCTTATGTTTCAAGAATCCTCTGTTTTAATTATCAATAAGGTAGACCTGAAAGACCTACTTGATGTAAGCATAGATAAAATAAAAAAGGATGCTCAATTTTTAAATCCTAAAATAAAAATTTTTGAGGTATCCTGCAAAACAGGACAGGGTATTGAAGAGTGGGCGAACTGGCTTCTGACGAATATTTCATGAAAGAAGCCCTAAATGAGGCAAAAGAGGCATATAAAAAGGGTGAAGTTCCAGTTGGTGCAGTGCTTGTCATAGATGGAAAAATTGTTGCAAGGTCTCATAATCAGAAGGAGACAACCTTTGATCCCACAGCTCATGCGGAGATTTTAGCTATAAGACAAGCAGCACAATCCATGGGTGCATGGCGGCTTACTGAGTCTGTTTTATACATAACTAAAGAACCATGTATAATGTGCTCTGGAGCCATAGTAAATGCAAGAATTAAAAAAGTAGTTTATGGATGCGACGATCCAAAGGGTGGGGGAGCAGTAAGTCTATATAGAATATTGCAAGACAGTAGGTTAAATCATTGGGTAGAGATAAAAAGCGGCATTCTTGAAGAAGAATGCCGCGAGATACTGCAAAGATTCTTTAGAGAGTTAAGAAAAGATTAATAAATAGGAAATTTTTTACAGAGAGCCTGAACCTTTTTTCTCATTTCTTTTATAACCGATTCATTAGAGATATTTTTAATTACTGTGCTAATAATTTCTGCAATTTCCTCCATTTCCTCTTCTCCCATACCACGAGTTGTTACACAAGGAGTTCCAATTCGGATGCCTGAGGTAACTGTTGGAGGTTTTGTATCGAAGGGAATTGTGTTTTTATTTACTGTAATTCCTGCTTGATCAAGTGCTTCCTCTGCTTCTTTACCTGTTATATTGAAATTGGTCAGATCAACAAGCATAAGATGATTGTCTGTTCCATCAGAAACTAATTTAAAACCTCTTTCTTTGAGTCCCTCGGCAAGTGTTTTAGCATTTTTGACAACTTTCTTTTGGTAGTCTTTAAAATCTTTTGATAGAGCTTCTTTAAATGCAACTGCCTTTGCAGCAATTACGTGAACCAATGGACCACCTTGTATTCCAGGGAAAACTGCCTTGTCTATCGCTTTTGCATATTCCCCTTTGCACATTACTACGCCACCTCTGGGACCTCTGAGAGTTTTATGGGTTGTAGTTGTTATAAAATCTGAGCAAGGTACAGGAGAAGGATGGACACCTGTGGCAATTAATCCTGCTATGTGGGCGATATCAGCCATTAAGTAAGCACCCACTTCTTTTGCTATATCTGAAAAAGTTTTAAAATCAATTACTCTTGGATAAGCACTGGCTCCAGTGATGATTATTTTTGGTTTATATTCATGGGCAAGCTTTCTTACTTCATACATATTAATATATCCTGTTTCCTTATCTACTCCATAGAAAACAGTTCTATAGAGCTTTCCTGTGAAGTTTACAGGTGAACCATGAGAGAGATGTCCTCCATGTGTAAGACTCATTCCCATAATTGTATCTCCAGGTTGTAAAAAGGCAAAATAAACTGCCATGTTTGCTTGAGTTCCAGAATGTGGCTGTACATTTACATGTTCAACTTTAAAAAGTTCTTTTGCTCTTTCTTGAGCATGCCTTTCTACCTCATCAGCGTACTGACATCCACCATAATATCTCCTTCCTGGATATCCCTCTGCATATTTATTTGTAAAAAGAGAGCCCTGAGCTTCCATAACTGCCTTACTTGCATAATTTTCTGAAGCAATCATAAGAATTTTGTTTGTCTCTCTCTTCTTTTCCTGTTGAATTAAATTATAAATCTCTTCATCAACTTCCTTTAATGACTTCATTCTCACTATGTATAACCTTCCTTTCTATAAGATTTATTTTTTCAAGCCTCTTTGAATGTCTATTACCTTCGAAGGATGTATTAAGCCATGTCATAACTATTTCCTTTGCAAGCCCTGTTCCAATAACTCTTGACCCCATGCATAAGATGTTTGCATCATTATGAAGCCGTGACATTTTAGCAGTAAAAAGGTCGTTACATAGAGCTGCTCTTATATCTTTAAATTTATTTGCTACGATTGACATTCCTATACCTGTACCACATATTAAAATACCTTTTTCATAAGTTCCTTCAGAAACACCCTTTGCAACTGCCTCTGCATAATCTGGGTAATCAACAGAACA
>CAZYLC010000008.1:8970-12162 GCA_964648755.1 uncultured Thermodesulfovibrio sp. | reverse complement strand
TTCATGTTGAGTATTATAAATAATTAATAGAAATTTAGTAAATTAGTAAAAAATAAAAATAAATAATATTTAATCTAACTGATTTATTAAACGTAACAATTCCTTTATACCTTTTTCAGCTAATGCCAAAAGTTGTAATAAATTTTCTTTAGAAAAGGGTAAAATTTCTGCAGTACCTTGAACTTCTATTAATTTCCCTGAGCCTGTCATTACAATGTTCATATCAACTTCAGCTTGAGAGTCTTCTGTATAACATAGATCAAGTCTCGGCTCTCCAGATATAATACCAACGCTAATAGCTCCTACACTATCCTTTATAGGATTCGAATTGAGCATACCAGTCTCAATAGCTTTTTTTATAGCTTCTTTTAGAGCTAAATAACCACCAGTGATAGATGCAGTTCTTGTTCCACCGTCTGCTTCAATAACATCACAATCAATCCATATCGTTCTTTCACCGAGTTTTTCAAGATCAACGATGGCTCTTAGAGCCCTTCCAATTAATCTCTGAATTTCGTGAGTTCTACCCCCAACTCTTCCAGCAGTAGATTCTCTAAGCATTCTAACCGGAGTTGAACGAGGTAACATTCCATATTCAGCAGTAATCCAACCTTTTTTTTGATCCTTTAAGAAAGGTGGAACTTTGTTTTCAATAGATGCTGTGCATATTACTCGTGTATTACCAACTTCAATTAAGACAGAGCCATCAGCATTTTTTATAAAGTTTTTTTCTATGTGTATAGGTCTCAATTCATCATTTTTTCTACCATCAGGTCTCATTTAGTTATTCCCTCCTCCTCTAATGAAATTTTGGTGATGTTGTCAATTTCGAAATTTAAAAATATTTCTCCTATTTTTTTAAATCTATCTGGAGAATCTGTTACATAGAACAATTTTGTGTTTTTTGATTTTTGTTTATTTAGAAGATTTTTTTCTTTCAGAAGTTCCTCTACATCTTGAGCTACTGCTTCTGCCGAATCAACGAGATTTATTTTATTGAGGTATTTTTTTATTGACTTTTTAAGTAAAGGATAATGGGTGCACCCAAGAATCAAAGTGTCAATTCCACTTTCTTTAATTTCTTTTAGATATCTCTCTATTATTAGATCAGCAATGTCACCCTCTATTATTCCTTCTTCCACAATAGGTACAAATAGAGGACATGATTTAGAGATGACCATAGCATCAGGTTTTATGTTTTTTATTTTTATTGGATACGCTTTACTTTGAATTGTTGCTTCTGTCCCTATCACTCCAATTTTATTATTTTTTGTGACTCTTAAAGCTGTTTTTGCTCCGGGTTCTATAACTCCAAGCACTGGAATATTAAAATTTTCTCTTAATACATCTAGACTAATGGATGATGAGGTATTACAAGCTACAACAAGTAGTTTAATGCCTTTCTTACATAGAAATTCTGCACATTGCAAAGAATATTTTATAACAGTTTCAGGTGAACGAATGCCGTAGGGTACTCTTGCAGTATCTCCTAAATATATTAAATTTTCCTTTGGCAGCAACCTGTTAATTTCCTTTAAAACAGTAAGTCCTCCAACTCCTGAATCAAAAATTCCAATGGGTTTATTTTTCATTAATTTTCCTCCAAGGATTCATTAAGAGAATTAATCAAGATGTGCCCAGATAGGGTTTCTCTTTCCGAGCTTGATATTAATATTTTAACATCTGATATCCAAATAAAGTTAATTTTTAGAGTTAAAAATAGGGATTTTAGAAGATAAAATTCTTCTTTAGCATCCATGGGCACAGAGAAATTCGATGAAAAATCTAAATAAATTTTATTTTCTTTGTCTTTAAATAATCCTATTAGCTTAGTTTTATTAGAAGAATTACCTAAATCGTTAATAAAATTTTCTAAAACTTTTTCTATTTTTTTTAATTCATTAACCTCTTTAGATAGATATACTTCTTTTTTGATAATTTCGCTATTTTGATATAAAAATAATTGAAATTTTTCTAATTCGACTTCTTTTTGTGTTTTAAGTTCCTTGTTTTCTTTTTTAAGTATAAAAAAATAACTTATAGTTACAGTAGCAATTAAAATTAAAATTACACTTATTATTATTTTTCTTTTCATATTTCAACCATCAAAATTTAGATTTAGTTAATTCCTGAATGCTTTCAACAATATTATCTATAAGTTTATTTGAGTATTCCTTATTAGTGAATGAATCTTTTTTGGGAATTTCAATCAAAAGTAACTTTAAATCAGAATTCTTTACACCATATACAGGAATTTTTTCAATTAATACTTGCTCAGGATAGTTTTGTGATATTTTATTCTTTAATAAATTGCTAAATTTTTCTAAAAATTTATCTTTTTTATAATTGTAATAAAACTTAAATTTTTCATCGTTTGATAAATGAATACTTAGAAAGATACCCGTTTTTTGATTTTCCAAAAATTTAAGTCTTTCTTTGACAGAAAGTTCCTTATCTGAGTCTCGAGTTAAAAGGCTTTTTATACTTTTCTGAATTAATTTTGAGTGCAATTCTTTTGCCAGAAATAAGGTCAAATCCTTTTCTATTAAATTTTGAGAAACAATACCGAAATCCTTGCCTCCATGTCCAGCATCAATTATAAATAAAAAATAAAACTGCTTTTCTAAATTCTCATAGCTTATTGAATTTATTGTTTCATTTGTGAAAATATCAATAACAACTCGATGGGGTGAATTCAGTTTATAAATTTTGTATTCAGTAAATTGAGGCGTGTTAATTACATAATACTTATCGAATTTTTTAATAAAAAATTCTTTATTAATTTCACCTTCAGTTAGATTTTTATTTTGAAATTCAATATTAAATTTTTCTGGAAAGGAAATTTTAATTTTATTATCTTTTTGGGGTATAACTTTTATTAAATCTCTTATTTGTTCTTCTTCAAAACTTAGGACAATTCGATGAAAATCTTTATGTTTGCCAACTTTTAATGTTATTTTTTTAGGTTCTTCCTGGGCAAAACATATGAAATGATAAAACAACAGAATAAATATTACAAAACTTTTTATTATTTTCATCACTTAGGCTTTGGAGTTTTTAAAAATTTTATACCAGTCCATATTATAATTAAAGCAAATATTATTCTTAGATTAGCCTCTGATAGAGCATGGGCAATATTTGAACCTATATAAGTGCCTAAAATAATTCCTAATACGAGTCCAGGAAGCAAAT
>CAZYLC010000008.1:6642-8960 GCA_964648755.1 uncultured Thermodesulfovibrio sp. | reverse complement strand
TTTAATAACATTACCTAGTTTCAAATGGGTATATGCTCCCACTGCACCTGCTGGAACCATACACAAAAGAGATGTACCCTGAGCAATATGCTGGCCATAATTTAAGATTAAAACAAGTGCAGGAACCATTACAGTACCTCCACCAATTCCCATCATGCCAGCAAGAAAGCCTGCAAAAAGACCAATTATTAAAAGGATAATAATTTTAAAGTAACTTGTAAATTCAAAATGATATAGATTAGTAAGATAAGGTTTTAAAATGAGTATTAATGCTGCAAATATCAAAAAAGCTCCAAAGGCTCTTTTGAGTTTCCATTCAGGAAGACTATGAGCAAATTTAGCACCTAATCTTGCAGTGAAAATTGCTGTAACTGCGAGAATTAAAGAAGCAACAATATCAACAGAGCCTTTTGCTCCGTAAGTGATCGCCCCTGTAAGTCCTGTAAAGACAAGGGCAAATAGACTTGTTCCGTGAGCTTTATGTTGAGAAAGCTTCAAAACTGCTACCATAAGTGGAATCATAACAACTCCACCGCCGAGGCCAACAAGTCCTCCGAAACAACCCGCTAAAAGTCCTATCCAAAGAGAATGGATTAAATGGCTTTTCACAATCTGAAAATTTAATACTTGTAATACTAAAATGTCAAATTACTTTTTCTGTTGAAGCTCAAAAGCTTTTTTCGCAGTTTCAGCTGCTGCTTGTGCTTTATTTGCAGCATCTTCTGCTCTCATAGCAGCACTTTTTGATTCTTTAACTGCTTCTTGAGATTTTTTTAATGCTTCATTGGCGGTGGCATTTGTTGCATCTAATTTAGTATTCATGTTTTTAATATTATTGTTAATATTTGAAATTTCATTACTCATTTTTTCCATCTGTTTTTCAATCTTTTCTAATCTGTTGTTGATAGGATCAATTTGTTCTTTTACATATTCCTTTGTTGCACATCCACTTAAAATAAACATACAAGTTCCCACAGTTATTAAAAGCTTTTTCATTTTAACTCCCTCCTTAATATTGTTTTTTATGTTTTATTATACCAATCAAGAAAAAGTAAAGTAAAAAGTAATATAATAATTCATAATGAAGAAAAAATTGATTGCAATTTCAATATGCTTATTAATTTTTATATTCAAATTAAATTATGTTTTCGCTATCGAAGACATTGATTTTTCAATTAAAAAGAATTCAAATTCTCTTGAAGTCAATGGGAAAATAATCCCTTCTAAAGAATTCGTAGAAGATTTCAAATCTGGTATGGGTAAGGATATTCAAATTTTAATTGAGCTTTATAGAAGATGTTCAATTATTCCAGATGAATTTATAGTAGGCAAGAAAATTCAGCGCACGTTTAATTCAGATCCGATAAAAGAGGAATATATTGTCAAAAATTTAGAAGGACAAATATTAAAGGAAAAGAGATTCAAAAATTCAATGGATGCTTTAGTTTGGGGATTAAATATTGAATCCATTGAGTTTGATAATATAAAAATTTTTGATCCAGGTAAATATTATATAAAAATTACTGTAGAGTCAAACATTAAAAAATTACCATTAATTCTTGAGCATTTCTTATTTTTTATACCTAAATACGAGATTAAAAAAGTAAAGGAATCGGAAAGATTTAATCTGCCATGAAAAAGGAATTAAAAAAGTATTTTTTCCCCATATTTTTGTCTCTTCTTCTCTTTATTGTTCTTGGATTTGAGATATATCTTTTAAGAATTCCCTCTGAACAAATTCCAACTCGTTTTATTATTGTCTCCCTTTTTGTAATTAACATAATTTCATTAGTTACGCTTGGTTTTTTCGTAATAAGAAGTATATTTAGATTGTATCTTGAGAAACATAGAGCAGTTCCGGGTTATCGATTTAGAATGAAAATAGTAACAATTTTCTTAGGGTTAGTGATTATCCCTTCGGTACTTTTATTTATAGCCTTCAGTGGAGTTTTAGAGAGTTCCATAGAAAAAATATTTTCAAAATCCAATCGGGAGATTGTCTCTAAAGCAGTCAATACAGTAAGAGCCTTTTATGATTTTGAAAAAGAAAGACTTTTGAAGATGCTTGAAGATTATTCAAAGGGGAAAATAAAAAATTTACCAGAAAATATTTATATTGAAAAAATCGAAAAACCTTTCAAAGAAATGCCTGAAGTTTACAGGGAAGCCTTCGATGGGAAAAAATCAAGTCAAATTATTTCCTCTCACGATAGAGACCTTGTTTTATCAGCTATTCCCTATAGAGAGGGAATTATTGTTGCAAAAATGGAGATTCCTACAGAAATAACAAAGAAAGTGGAAGAATTAAAAATATATCA
>CAZYLC010000008.1:4485-6632 GCA_964648755.1 uncultured Thermodesulfovibrio sp. | reverse complement strand
TAATGAAGAATTTTTAAAAATGGGTTTCATGAGAAAAGCTGTTAAGACTAATTACCTATATTTTCTCGGTTTCTTAAGTCTCATAATAATTTTTTTAGCCCTATGGGCATCTATGAAGATATCTCAAGAAATAACTAATCCCTTACGAGAGCTTGTTCATGCAACAAACAGGGTAGCTAAGGGTGATCTTAAAGTAAAAATTCTAACGAAGAGTTCTGACGAAATCGGACTTCTTGTCAATTCATTTAATCAAATGATTGAAAAACTTGATAAAGCTTACATTCAGCTTTCAGAGAGAAATATTTTACTTGAGAGAATTTTATCTAATATTATATCAGGAGTAATTTTTGTTACCACTGAAGGTATAATTTTAACTATCAATAAAGCTGGTGAAAAAATTTTACAGTTAGATAAAAATGATATTGAAAACAAGCCGTATGATAACCTTCTTAATTTTATTGAATCTGACGAATTGAAAGAATTTATCAAGAGAATCTCTAATGAACGCATATACGAAATTGAGAGAGATCTGAATGTCAAGATAAGAGGACAGAATAAAATTATAAAGGCAAGAATAGTATCTTTAAGGGAAAGTGAAGAAGATAGAGCTTCAGGAATTATGGTAGTTTTTGATGATATTACAGATATTGTTAAGGCACAACAGGCACTTGCATGGGAAGAGGTTGCTCGAAGATTAGCGCATGAAATAAAAAATCCCCTTACTCCAATAAAACTTGCTACAGAAAGGCTTATAAAAAAATGGAAGAATAGAGATGAAGATTTTGATAGAATATTCCAAAAATCAACACAAACAATAATTTCAGAAGTAGAATCTCTTAAGAATCTTATTGATGCTTTTCAAAGATTTGGCAAATTGCCCGAAATAAAGAAGGATAATTTAAATCCCTTGAGACTTATTGAAGAAGTGGTAGAACTATATAGAGGATATAGAGATATTAAAATTAACGTTATAACTCTCACTGAATCGAGGGATGTTTTATTAGACTATCAGGAATTCAAGAGAGTTCTTATTAATATAATAGATAATGCAATAAAGGCAATGAATGGTAAAGGAGAGATAACAATATCTGTTAAACTAAATAATAACCTCTACATTGAAATTTCAGATACAGGACCGGGTGTTGAGGATGAAATAAAAGAAAAGCTCTTTCTTCCATATTTTTCAAGGAGTAAAGAGGGGACAGGATTGGGACTTGCTATCGCGAGAAAGATCGTTACAGAACATGGTGGTAAGATTTATGTTAGGGATAACAAACCTTCTGGAACAGTATTCATAATAGAGGTGCCCGCGTGAAGGAAAAAATTTTAATTGTTGATGATGAAAAGGGAATACTGGAAACATTATCGGAAATTTTGCAAGATGAAGGATATGAAACTTTTATCTCAGAAGATGCTGAGCATGGATTAGACATACTTGAGAAAGAATCTATAGACCTTGTTTTTCTTGATGTATGGCTTCCAGGAATAAGCGGTATTGACGCAATTAAATATATAAAAGAAAAGTATGGTGATATCCCTGTAATAATGATTTCAGGACATGGAAAAGTAGAGGTAGCTGTCCAGGCAGTAAAAATGGGAGCTTTTGATTTCCTTGAAAAACCCTTATCTATGGAAAGGGTTATACTTACTACAGAGAGAGCTTTACAATTTAAAAGGCTTGAAAGAGAAAACATAAAACTTAAAAGTACTTTAACAAAAAAATATGAATTAATTGGCAGTTCTAAATCGATGGATGAATTAAAAAAACAGATAGAGCTTATTGCCAAAGGGGATTCAAGAGTTTTAATAATTGGAGAATCTGGCGCAGGTAAAGAACTTGTTGCAAGGGCTATACATTCCTTAAGCGACCGTTCTCATGGACCCTTTATAGAAGTTAACTGTGCAGCGATACCTCAAGAACTTATTGAAAGTGAACTATTTGGGCATGAAAAGGGAGCATTCACAGGAGCTATAGATAGAAAAATCGGTAAATTTGAACTTGCAGATGGCGGTACTCTTTTCCTTGATGAAATAGGTGACATGTCACTACTTACGCAGGCAAAACTCCTTAGAATAATTGAAACTCAGAAGTTTCAAAGAGTTGGTGGGATTAAGGACATAAAGGTTAATGTGAGAATTATATCGGC
>CAZYLC010000008.1:0-4475 GCA_964648755.1 uncultured Thermodesulfovibrio sp. | reverse complement strand
CTAATAAAGATCTTGCTGAGGAAATAAAAAAAGGAAATTTTCGTGAAGACTTATATTACAGACTCAATGTTGTTCCAATTTATTTGCCGCCCTTGAGAGATAGAAAGGAAGACATTCCAGAACTTATCAGTTATTTCATTTCTGAATATGTTAGAGAAAAAGGATGGAAGAGCAAGACTCTTACAGAAAGAGCGATTAAAATGCTTCAGAGTTACGACTGGCCAGGTAATGTGAGAGAATTAAAAAATGCCATAGAAAGATTGATGATAATGACAGTTTCAGATATTATCGATGTGCAACAGATTGAAACAACGGGAATAATTAGAAAATCAAATTCAGAGGAAAACTATTTTCAGTATACATCCTTAAGAGAAGCAAGAGACGCCTTTGAGAGAGATTTTATATTAAAAAAACTTAAAGAAAATAACTGGAATATGACAAAAACAGCAGATATAATAGGCATTGAAAGAAGTAATCTTTATAAAAAAATAAAATCTCTTGGAATACCTCTACCAAAAGAGCTTTCAGAAAATTAAAAGGAGTTAAAAATGTTTACAGTAGTAATTGTAGGAAGGCCAAATGTTGGTAAATCAACACTTTTTAATAGATTAATTAGGGGAGATGAAAAAATTAAGGCAATAACAGATAGACTTCCTGGAGTAACAAGGGATATAAACTATGGAAGGGCGAAATGGGACGAGAGGGAATTTATAGTTGTTGATACCGGGGGATTCTTTCCTGAAGAAAAAGCAGAAAATATAATTCAAAAACAGATGCTTGAACAGGTGGAAATGGCAATTGCAGAAGCAGATCTTATAATTCATCTTCTTGACGGGAAAGAAGGCGCAATACCAGATGATATTGAAACTGCTCGAAAATTGAGACAAACAGGGAAAGATATACTATGGGTTATAAATAAAATTGATGACCCTTCAAAATTAAATAGAGTTTTTGATTTTTTCATAATAGGTACAGATGATTTTATCCCTATCTCAGCTATCACAGGCTATGGCATGGAAGAACTAATAGATAAAATTATCGAAAAAATTCCAGAACGGATAAGAGAACAAAAAGAGGAAGAACAAATTCCTAAAATAGCTATAGTAGGAAGACCAAATGTTGGAAAATCTACAATTATCAATTCCCTAATTGGTAAAAAAAGAATGATTGTAAGCCCTATCCCTGGAACAACAAGAGATTCTATTGATACATTGTGTAAATACTATGCTAAAAAATATTTATTAATCGATACTGCAGGGATAAAGAGGCTTTCTTACTATAAAAAGGAAATTTCAAAAGAAGTTTATGTGGAAAAATTATCCTATTTTAAGGCATTAAGAAGCATAGAGAGAGCAGATATAGTAGTTCTTGTTATTGATGCAATAGAAGGAATTGTAACCCAAGATCAAAAGATAGCAGGAATTGTAGCAGAACAAAAAAAGGGGTTAATAATATTAATAAATAAATGGGATATAATCCCCTCAGATGAAAGAGATAAAAGGGCAAAATATTTTTCAGATGAGATAAAACGAAAGCTTTGGTTTGTTGATTATGCTCCTTATATTACAGTTTCAGCTTTAGAAAAGACAAGGTTAACTAAAATATTCCCTCTGGTAGAAACAGTGCTGGAAGAATATCAAAAGAGAATAGCTACAGCAGAATTGAATAGGCTTTTTTCAGAAAAACTTAGTGATGTAGTTTTATCCTCCGGTGGTAAAGAACTTAGATTTTACTATATAACACAGGTTAGTATAGCCCCTCCCACATTTGTTTTATTTGTAAATGATGAATCAGCTATTAAACCACATCATTTAAAATTTGTTGATAAACTTATACGAGAAGCTTTCAATTTCAAATTTACACCCATAGAAATAAAAATCAAACAAAGAAAATAATTTTTTATGGTAAAATATTAAACTATGCATACAATTTTAGTAACTGGAAGTGCTGGATTTATAGGATGGGCAACATGTAAGCTTCTTTTGAACGATGGCTTAACAGTCATAGGCATAGATAACATGAGCGATTACTACGATCCTAAAATTAAAAAATTAAGATTAAAGAACTTGGGAGAATATGAGAATTTTATCTTCTATAAAGGTGATATTGAGAATTTATCTACGCTGAAAAAAATCTTCGATTCTCATAAAATAGATGGCATTATAAATCTTGCTGCAAGGGCAGGGGTAAGAGCTTCGGTAGAAAATCCATGGGGATATCTGGATACAAATGTTAAAGGAACAATAAATTTGCTTGAATGCGTCAAGGTTTACAATGTGAAAGTTTTTGTCCTTGCCTCTACTTCAAGCGTATATGGAGATACAGAGAAAATACCCTTTAGAGTATCAGATACTACTGATAAACCATTGGCACCATATCCTGCCTCAAAAAAGTCTGCTGAAGTATTTTGCTATAGTTATCACTATTTATACAATATTAATACAATAATTCCAAGATATTTTACCGTTTATGGACCTTTTGGAAGACCTGATATGAGCATCTTCCGTTTTATAAAAAAAATAGACATTGGCGAACCAATAACTGTTTATGGTGATGGTAAACAGAAGAGAGATTTCACTTATGTGGATGATATTGCTGAAGCAACTGTATTATGTCTCAATCTTGAAGGATATAAAATTTTAAATCTCGGAAATGACCATCCTGTTGAGCTTATCTACGTAATTAACTTAATAGAGGAACAAATTGGTAAAAAAGCAAAAATTCATTGGCAACAAAGACATCCTGCAGACATTTATGCAACTTGGGCTGATATTTCTGAGGCAAAGGAATACATTGGGTGGTATCCAAAAGTATCTATTGAGGAAGGTATAAAAAGAACAATTAGCTGGTATAGAGAAAATAGAGAATTATTAGAGAACATAAAGATATAATTTAGGAGGTAAAAATGCAAAGAATTCTCGTAGCCCATGATGGTTCAAAGGCTTCAGACAAGGCATTAAGAAAGGCTCTCGAAATTGCTTTAAGCATGAATTCATCACTTACTGTCCTTGCTGTTGTACCGGAGCTTTATCTTACTGAACTGTCAGATGCAGACAGACAGAGAATCACTGAAGTACTTACAAGGGAAACTGAAGATACCATGGAAAGAATCAGAAAATCTCTTTCAGGAAAACCAATAGAGATTAAATTTCTTGTAAGACAAGGTGATCCAGCCGAGAAAATTCTTGAAACGGCTCATAAAATGAAAGTTGATCTCATTGTAACAGGTTCACATGGAAAACACGGAACAAAGAAATTTCTTATAGGAAGTGTTTCAGCTAAGGTAGTTGAATACTCTAAGTGTCCTGTTCTTGTGGTAAAGTAGCTTCAGGGAGATAAATTCTTACTGTTGTTCCTAAAGAGGGTTCACTTTTTATTTCAAGTGAACCGTTCATTTTCTCAACTATATTCTTTACTATTGTTAATCCTAATCCAAATTTGCTTGGATCTGTTGTGAAAAAAGGTTCAAAACACTTTTTTAAAACATTATCACTCATTCCGACGCCAGTGTCTTTTACTATAAGAATGACTTTAAAATCAATTTTGTCTACTTTTATATCAATAGTTCCTTTGTCTAAAATTGAATTTTTTGCATTTTTAATTAATTCAATTAAAAGTTCCCTAATCTGAAAAACATCACCTTTTATAAGAGGGGATGAAACATTAGTTGAGATATTTAATGTAATATTATCGTTATTAATAAGTTCCTTTAGCGCGTGCTTCATTGATATTAATAGATAATTTAAATCAAAAATTTTTTCTTCGGTTCTAATATTTTTTAATCTTTCTAAGGTTTTTAGAAATTGGATTCCCTTATTAATAGAATCAGTCAGTTTAATAAAATGTTTTTCGTTTTTTTCATTCTGAATATCTTTTCTAAGAAGTTGGGTAAAACCATATATTCCTGTAAAAATATTATTTAATTGATGACAAAAATCATTTATTAGGCTGTTAAATGCTTTTAGCTGGAGAATCTCTATATATTGTTCTTTTGATAACTTTTTTTCCGTTATTTCCCTTCCTATTTCAAAAACAAGTTTCTTGTTGTCTTTTGTCTTAAGAGGAATTCCTACTAAAATAAAATGTCTGCCTTCATGTGTTATTCTATCATTCACCTCAGTTTTATCAGTTTTAAAAGTTTTCACACAGGGGCAGTTAGGGCAAGGAGAACTCAAATGATGCCAAAGGCTATAGCATTTTTTACCTATTATTTCTCCAAATTGTTTACCAAGTCTGTTATAGTATGCCTTATTAGCCCATAATATATTACATTCTTCGTCTAAAATTGATAGGTTATCCTCTATATAATTAAAAATTTCTGTTAATGTATAACTTTTAAAATCAAAACTAATTAAATTATCTATTGCCATAGAATAAATCTGTCTTTCCCGGCAATTTTTGCCTGATACATAGCTTGATCAGCTTTCTTTATACCTTGGAAAATATCACCTTCAGAACTATAGGCATATCCTCTT
>CAZYLC010000007.1:45061-50568 GCA_964648755.1 uncultured Thermodesulfovibrio sp. | reverse complement strand
AGTAAGAAGTGCTACTGACTCTGCTCCATATTTTTCCTTAATTTTCTGCATTTTATCAGCTACAAATCCTAAGGCTTCATCCCATGAGGCTTTTTTAAATTTTGCCTCCCCTCTCGCACCTGTGTTAATTAGCGGAGTTTTCAGTCTGTCAGGATCATAGAGAAGTCCTATTCCACCATGTCCTCTTGCACATAATTTCCCACGAGAATTAGGGTGAATTGGGTTTCCATCAAGCTTTACAACCTTGCCATCTACAACTTTTGCTATAGCTCCACAACGCCAAAAACACATTTCACAGGTGGTTGGAACATATTGGGGTAATGAAACTGGCTTTTTACCGAGGGCTAAAACAGATTTAACTGCAGGTGTACTCACTGCTACAGCTCCACCTGTTACAGCCGCAATTTTTAGAAAATCTCTTCGAGTAATACTCATACCCTCACCCCCTTGCTTTTGTTATACTATTAGTTAAATACTACATAAAAAAAAATTTTTTGTCAATATATTTTTTGAATAGGAGTAGGGGGTATACTTTTAGAGTATGTCAATTTACAAAAAATTAGAAAAAATTAACAGAAGGGTTTTTTTAAAAAGAGTTATTAATTTATCTCCTTAATCTTTCCTTTTTTGGGCTTAACAATTCTTAAACCTACAAGGACTAAAAGAAAGGATTTAAAATTTTTTGAAGTACCAGAAGATAAATATCCAAAAGAAGGGATTAAAAAAGTGGATATAAAAATTGATGGAGAAAAATATTTTAAGATTTTCCTTGTTAAAAATAGTAGTAATGCCCTTATGGCTTTATCTCCTGTATGTACCCATCTTGGCTGCTTTGTAAACTTTGATAGAAACACAAATGAATTTATATGCCCCTGTCACGGAGGAAGATATGATATAGAAGGAAAAGTAATTGCCGGGCCACCAAAGGAACCTCTTCAAAGATTACCTGTTAAAATAGAAAATAAAAGGATATTTGTAGGGCTTAAAATATGAATATAATTGATTGGTTTCTTGACAGATTTAGACTTAAAGTTACTCACAGAGGTATCTTTGATAGAAATATCCCCGAAGGTATAAATTATTTTTACTGCTTTGGGGGCATTGCCTTTACTGCTTTTTTACTATGCTTACTTTCAGGTTTATTCCTCTCTCTTCATTATGTACCCTCAGAAAAGGAAGCTTATCAAAGCATATTAAGAATTAATGAAGAAATAACCTTTGGAAAACTTATAAGGGGAATCCATAAATGGTCTGCCAATGTATTGATTGTAAGCATAATTATCCATTCATTGAGAGTCTTTATAACAAAAAGCTATCGCCCACCAAGAGAACTTAATTGGATTGTTGGTGTTTTAGTCTTCCTACTGGTAATGCTTGAAGGTTTTACTGGGTATCTACTACCTTGGGATCAAAAGGCCTATTGGGCGACAGTAGTTGGAACAAACATAGCTGGTAGCATTCCTTTTGTAGGTGAAACTATATTGCTAATTATAAGGGGAAACTATGAAGTATCTGGAGTTACGCTTTCAAGGTTTTACAGTTTTCACGTGTTGTGGCTTCCAATTACTATTATTCTTCTGCTTTGGGCACACTTCCATATGATTAAAAAACTTGGAATATCAAAGCCTCTATGAAAAAGAAATTTTATCCCGACTATCTGATTGAGATTTTGTTTTTTGCCATTCTTACTTTTGAGTTTATACTAATTCTCTCTTTTATTTTTCCACCTCTTATAGGTAGAGAGATTGACTTTATCGCTGCTTATCAACCAAGACCCGAATGGTATTATTTGTGGCTTTTCTGGCTATTAAGATTCTTCTCTACTGATACAGTTTTTATAGGTGGAGTTTTATTGCCTTTAGGTATAGTATCCTTTCTAATATTCCTTCCCTGGATTGAGAAAAAAATAGGCTACAAATTTACAGCTTTCATAGCCTTAACTTTTCTTCTAATTTTTTTAATAATCACTATTATTGAAGCCATTTCTTAATAGCCATAGGGGGTATAAAAAAATTATTTGATTTTGTTTCTCATTTTCTTTAAAATAAAAATAACAAAATCTTAAAAAAGGAGGGGTATATGGAAGACAGTAGGATAAAAAATTTCCCCATTTCATTTTTTGCTGTGATTATGGGTTTAACAGGACTTGCAATTGCTTACATGAGAGCATCTTTTTTAGGAGAGACATTAAAATCAGCTGGGATTGTTTTAACTTACTTGGCAACTATGATATTTTGCCTTTTCCTATTTGTCTACTTTATGAAAATCATAAAATACATGACTCAAGTAAAGGCAGAATTCCATCATCCTATAAAATCGAGTTTCTTTCCAACCATATCCATATCTCTCTTATTACTTTCCATTGCTTACGGCTCGATAAATCAATCTGTATCTTTTTTTATGTGGTTTGTTGGCACAATTTTGCACTTTATTTTTCTCGTAAGAATTCTAACATACTGGATAAACAAAGAGTTTAAGATTGAGATGATTAATCCTGCATGGTTTATACCTGTTGTAGGAACAATAATAATACCAATACAGGGAATGAACTATTCATTAGATGTCTCATGGTTTTTCTTTAGTATAGGAATTATCTTTTGGATATGCCTATTCACAATTGTCTTCTATAGATTCATATTTCATAATCCGCTACCTGAAAGGCTATATCCTACCTTTTTTATTCTTATCGCTCCACCTGCTGTAGGATTTATATCTTATACAAAAATTGTTGGGGCTATTGACACTTTGAGTAATTTACTCTTCTATTTTGCTCTATTTCTTTGTATCGTATTGTTTGCTTTAATAAAAAAATTTTTAAAGCTTAAATTTTACATATCCTGGTGGGCATACACATTCCCCCTTGACGCTATAACAATTGCAATTGCAATGAGATATCATATTACAGGTTCAGAATTTTATAAATTCCTGACATTAATTGCTTTAGTATTAACTACTACGGTGATTGGAATTGTAACGATTAAAACAATCTACGCCGTATCAAAGAGAGAAATATGTGTAGAAGAGTAATCAACCATTAATTTTTTGATCAGGATTGTGGATTATAGTACTCCTTATAAATTTCAATAACTCGGGAGAATCTCTATACTTATTTTCAAGTCTCTTTATTCTATCAAGATTCTCCCGATAAAGCTTTTCATACTTTTTATATTTTTTCATGTCAATTTTTATACTGAAATCTCCTTCAACAAACCATTTATCAGTGAGATAAACCCAAGAGGCAAAGTCGGACATCTCAAATCCTGGCAGTGTTTTGATTTCACTATGCCAAAAGTCTCTTAATTTGAGACCTTTTGCATCAGCAATTATCTTGTACCCTCCTTTAAAGGGCTTTGCTCCTTGAGTATCTTCATAATTCCATGTAGAAAGAGAAACTTGCTGACTACTGTGGCAAGTTTTGCAATCCCTTGCCTTTCCAAAAGGATGGGATACTTCCTCAATCTGAAGCCAAAGTAAATGCTTATTGCTTGTTGGAAGCCCGTCAAAAGTACCCAATATAGCATACATATCTCTTGTCTCACCATTAAGCCATCTAAATCTTAACCCTGATGGTAGTATATCTCTATGAACATTTCCTAAGCTATGGGGGAAAATTTTTACTGGGAACCAAATACCTTTCTGGTCTTTCATTAAAATTAAAGGCTTCTGAATTCCGTAATATAGAGAGTATTTCTTAAAAGGATTTGGCTTCTCTCCAATATATCCTTTACCCCATATGGTAATCTGATATCCGCTTGCCTCTGTTACATGACAGGCTGTGCAGGTCAGATTTTTATGAATTGAATTTGCATGAGCCTTCTCAATTTCAATATGGCAGTCTCCACATGTTGCTTTCCTTTGCATATCACCCATTCCCCTTTTACCCGTGATGTGACATTCTACACATTGGATACCTTTTGTAAAATGTATATCTGCCTTTCTTCCCTGAGGAATTGAATAAAAATTTCCTATGTAGGTTTCTCCTCTTCTTGAATGTCCTGAACCAGTATGGCAAACCGAATTCCCCCTACCTCTTCCCATACAACTATAAGAGTCAGGCACTTTTATAAAAGCATGTGATCCCTTTTCCCTGCTTGGTGCATAGTGACAATCAAGACAGCCTGCATGACATATATTACAGAGTCTTTGTTTTGCAATTGCCTGCTCCTTTGTGAAAGGAAGGTTTATCTCTTTTCTAATTCTTTCCGTATTTGTGAAATCAAAACCAGCGCTTTTTAGTATCTCTTCAGGTGGTAAATCAGCAAAGGATGGTCCGCAATTGTGAGGTCCGTATGGTTCAAGCCAAGTTCGCATTGTTCTTTGTCTAAAGTTTATTCCCATAATTGTACCTCTGAACTGTTTTAATTCTTCAGAATGGCAACCTCTTTTACTACAGGTCTTCTCTGCTATTTTAGGGTCAAAGTTAAAGGTATTAGGATTTCTATCATGCCAGAGTATGTTTCGCACTTGAGAGTGTAAATAAACTTCCTCATTTTCTCTTTGTTTAGGAAGAAGTTCAAAAAGAGCATTTTCTCCAATCGGTCTTATTTTGTTTAAATCTATCTCTTCTTTACTATAAACTTTATTTCTCTCCACTGGTTCTGCATTTTCATCTACAAAAATCGCTTTTAACATTCCTTTGTGAGCCCTGTCCTTATCAGAAGTCCTACCATTACCTAAGTGGCAGTCTCTACACTGAACTGTTTTATGACCTGTAGCCTTTCTGACTTCATCAAGGGTAATATAAAACTGAGGATAGCCAAGCTCATTCATCTTCTGCTCTGAACCATGGCAATTTATGCAGCCTTCAGAAGAATCCATATAGTATCCATAACCAAAATATCCTAATACCAAAAAGAACTGGAGGCAAAATATTAATATGGTAAGAGGAGTTGCAAGGTCACTGATTTTACCAAGCTTGAAGCACATTAAAAATTATAACAGAGAAAGGGGGCATAAAGCCCCCTTATGAGATTTAATTCTCAGTTATTGTATATTTACCGCCTTTTTTGATTTGGATGCTCGCATCAAGGAATTTCACATTATAGCCAGCTTCCTTGAGAATGTTATAAGCCATCTCTGCTCTCATACCAGTAGCGCAATGAATCACTATTTCTTTGTCCTTTGGTAGCTCATTAAGTCTATCCTTAAGCTCATTTACTGGTATATTCTTAGCACCCTTTATAATACCCATCTGTGTTTCCTCAGGGTCTCTTACATCAAGAATAATTACATTTGATGGAATCTTCTTTCCAGTAATTTTCTTGAAATCTTCTACCCCGATTGTTCCTGGTTTGGGTTTTGGAACATAGACAACTTGTTTCTGAAGTTGTCCAGCAAAAACCTCTCCACCAGCTTTTTTCCATGCATCTATTCCGCCTTCAATATAGGAAGTATTAGTGTATCCCCATTTTCTAATAATATCGAAGGCTTTAAGAGAAAGATTATCCTTTGTGCAATAAATTATTATTGGTGCATTTTTCTGCTTTGGGAAAAGTTTTTTTGCTTTA
>CAZYLC010000007.1:27109-45051 GCA_964648755.1 uncultured Thermodesulfovibrio sp. | reverse complement strand
AAGGTCATCAATCGGTATATTAACAGCGCCTTTAATATGTTCCTTTTCTGCTTGGTCTTTTGGTCTAACATCAACTAAAACATGAGGAATGTCTTTACTGATAAGCTCCTGTAGATATTTAACTGTTGATGCAACGGGATAGCCTTGTTTTTTCCATTCAGGAAGTCCATCTACAAACTGCTTTACATTAGTATAACCTAATGCTTCTGCCCTACGAGCAGATGATGGTGTAAGAGCTCAGGTAGGGCCTTGACAATAGTAGACTATAAGTTGGTTTTTATCCTGTGGAAGTTTGTCAATATGTTTATCAAATTCAGCAAACCAGATGTTGATTGAACCAGGTATATGACCCTCATTGTATCTACCAGCTGGCCTACAATCAATAATGAGTGCCTTCTTTTCATCGTAGATTTTCTTCATCTCAGCTACTTTTATGATTTTTGAAGGGTCAACAGCTACTGGAGGTTTTACATTGATTAAAGTAGCATATAATTCACCATTTTTCTCTACATAGGTGATAGTAACCTCTTTTTCTTTTGGTAATTTGTTAAGAGGTTGATTCCAGTTTTTAACTTTAGTGTTTTCATCAAACTTAACTGTCCAAAGAGCTCCGGTGTCAAGTTGAATCATTTGAGCCTTTCCTGATACTGTCTTCAAATTGCCCCATAACTCTCCCTGTTTTGCCGTATGGCATCCTGGAAGTGAACAACCTTTAGCGATAATAGGCTTTTGTCGAGATATACCCTGAGAGGCTACCAGAGCAAGGGCTAAAACTGAAATAAGTAAAGTTAGAATTAAACCTTTTCGCTTTTTACTCATAAACACCTCCTTTTTTCTATTATTGTAACTTTATTCATAGATTTTGTCAATAGGTATATACCCATTAGCCCCTAAATATACAAATTTTAAACCTTGACTAAATTTAATATTATTTTCTATACTCCTGTAGAGTATCCTGCTTTGCAGGAAATATTTTTATAGGAGGGAATCTCAAATGAAACTATTAATTTCACTTTTAATCTCATCATTTATACTTGTAAATTCAGCATTCGCATATGATGCAGAAATGGCAAAAAAATTTGATTCCATGTTTTCACAGATGACACCAGAAGTTCTTACACTTAGACCATGCCAAATAACTACAAAGGACATTCTTGAGATGATAAAGAAGAAAGAGGATTTCGTGATTCTTGACATCAGAACACCTGCTGAAACTAAACTTATAGCTCCTGTCTGGAAAGGTTCACTCATAATTCCTATGCATGAACTTTTTAAACCTGAAAACCTTTCTAAGCTTCCAAAGGATAAAAAAATTGCTGTTCTTTGCCACACTGGAGATAGAGCAGCAGCTGCAGTAGTTGGATTGAGAGCAGTAGGCTTCCACAATGCATTCCAGTTCAAAGGTGGCATAGCAGAGTTTGCAAAAGAAGTTGGAAGATTAGCTACAGAGTATGTAAAAGAATAAAATTTGGGGGGCAATGTTGCCCCCTATTCACCTCCCTATCAATGTGTTATAGCTTCAATTAAATTTGCCTAAATACCTACCTTAATGTTAAATTAAAGGAAAAATTATATTGAAAGGAGTGTATTAAATGAAATTCTTCAAATTTTTTATTTTTCTATTCATCATCACACTTGTTTTTGCCTGTAGCCAGAGTAAAGATGAAGTGATACTCAAGGCAGGTTCTTCAAAACTTACAAAAAAAGATTTACAGGAAGATCTTAAAACTTTACCACCTCAAACTAAAGCATTTCTCGCTTCACCTGAAGGTATTAACAGACTTAAAGATGAATTAATTAAAAGAGAAGTTCTATATGAAGAAGCAAAAAAGAAAGACCTTGCAAAATCTGATGAGTTCAAAAGAAGATTGGAGGAATTCAAAAAAATAACTCTAATCAATATGCTACTTGAACAGGAACTTAAAAATATTCAGCAGGTAACGGAAAAAGATGCAAAGGATTACTATGAAAAAAACAAAGACCAATTCATCAAACCAACCGAGGTTAGACTGAGCCAAATTGTTGTAAAAAGTGAAGATGATGCTAAAAAAGTGTATGAAAGGGTTGATAAAGGAGAAGATTTTGCAAAATTAGCAAAGGAACTATCAAAGGACGATAAAACAAAGGCAAGTGGTGGTGACATGGGATTTTTTAAAAAGGGACAGCTTGAATCCCAGATTGAAAACTTAGCCTTTAGTTTAAAGAAAGGCCAGGTTAGCATGCCTCTGAATCGCAAGGATGGAATATATATTTTTAAAGTTACTGACGTTAAAGGCACACCTGTTGAATTTGAACAAATTAAACAGCAACTTATTGAACAATTGAAAGCAAAAAAACAGCAGGACTGGTTCAATAGTTACATTGAAGAGTTGAAGAAAAAACATAAAGTAGAGGTAAATGAAAAGACTTTGCAGGAAATGTTAAGCCAGGCTTTAATTGGCGGAAATAAAAATAATGAAGCAACAAAACAAAACAAATAGTTATTTACCAATACAAAACTCACTGAATATGAGATTTAATATCTCTTCAGTGGTTACAATGCCTACAATCTGACCTAAATAACTGAGCCCCTCTCTGAGAAACATAGCAGTAATCTCAAGGGGCTCACCTCCTTTGAAACTTTCCAAAGAATTTTTAAGAGCCCTATAGGCATTTTCAAGAGCAACTTTATGTCTTAATTTAGTTACAACTAATCCTTCTTTTATATATTTTCCTGAAATTGCTGTATTGAAAATAATTTCCTTTAATTCCTCAATGCCTTCACCTGTTAAAGCAGAAATCTCAACTTTTGGTTTATCTTTTATTTGCTCTGGAATTTTAAAAAACTCGCTCTTTATGTCCTTTTTATTAAGAACAACTATCATTTTTTTATTCCCTATCCTATCAATTATTTCTCCATCAAGGCTGTCAACTTCTCTGCTCATATCCAATAAAAGTAAAACCAACTCAGCTTCTTCAACAGCCCTTAGAGTTCTCTTTATTCCTTCTGACTCTACAAGGTCGTGAGACTCTCTTATTCCCGCTGTATCAATAATTTTTAAAGGTAACCCTTTAATGTTTATGAATTCTTCAATTATATCTCTTGTTGTCCCGGGAATCTCCGTTACTATTGCCCTATCTTTCATGGAGAGGGCGTTAAGAAGGGATGACTTACCCACATTTGGTTTTCCCACAATTGCTACCTTTAGCCCCTCTCTATAAATCTTACCTTCATCGTATCCCGCAATAAGGGTCTCTATCTGCTCAATAATACTAATTATCTCCTTTTCAATTTCCTTTTCTGTTAGACCGTCAATATCCTCTTCAGGAAAATCAATATAGGCTTCTACATGGGCACATACTCTTGTTAAAGAGTCTCTTAAAGAATTTATTTTTTCAGACAATTTTCCGCTTAAATGGTCCAAGGCAATCTTATGCGCTTCCTCTGTTTTTGCTCTTATAAGATCCATAACAGATTCTGCTTGGCTTAGGTCGATTCTTCCTCTGAGAAATGCTCTTTTAGTAAACTCCCCTGGTTCAGCAATCCTTGCACCTTGCTTAACAACAAGATTAAGTAGTCTATTTAAAATAATAAATCCACCGTGACAGTTAATCTCTACAACATCTTCCCTTGTATAAGTATTGGGTGCACGCATTAGAGATATTAGTACTTCGTCAATTCTCTCACCTGTTTCTGGGTCTATAATGAAGCCGTAATGAATTGTATGAGATTTGACATTATTAAGATTTATTCCCTTTGGGGATAGAAAGATTTTAGATGCTATGGAAATTGCTTTCGGTCCACTTATACGGATTATTCCAATTCCTGCCTCCCCAATAGGGGTGCTAATAGCAGCAATTGTATCAAATTCTGTTGAAATCACACACGCTTTTTAATCTTCTGATTTAAATAAAACTGCTGGGCAATCCCAAATAGATTATTTATAAGCCAATATAGAACCAATCCAGAGGGAAAAGAGATGAAAATGAAGGTGAATACTACTGGCATGAGTAACATTATTTTTTGCTGAGTAGAATCCATAGTAGAAGGTGTCATTTTCTGCTGAATTAACATAGTAGCACCCATGAGAATCGGAAGAACATAATAGGGGTCCTTTGCTGAAAGGTCATGAATCCATAACATAAAGGGTGCCTGTCTTAGTTCAATAGCTATTGTAAGTATTTGATATAGAGCAAAAAATACAGGAATTTGAAGCAACATAGGTAGGCATCCACCCATGGGATTGATCTTATATTTTCTGTAAAGTTCCATCATCTCTTTTTGTAGTCTCTGAGGATCATTTTTATATTGTTCTTTCAACTGCATGAGCTTGGGTTGAAGCTCACTTAGTTTTTGCATGGATTTCTGACCACGATTAACAATTGGGATAAAAGGAATCCTTACAAGAATTGTAAGGATGATTATGGCAATACCATAATTATGGGTAATACTATAAAGAAGTTTTAAAAACCAAAATAAAGGGCGAGCAATGATTGAGAAAAACCCAAAATCTACAATATGTTCAAGGCCAAGATTAAAATTTTTCAGATAATCATATTCCTTCGGACCTGCAAATAATTTGTAATTATTCTGTCCTTCATTGAATTCTATAAAAACAAGTGCATCTCCATTGTAGGGGGATACTACAAACTGATTTGCCTTACTTAAAGGCACTATAGCAGAGAAGAAATATTTATCTTCCAGAGCAATCCATTTCACTCCTTCTTTATATGTTTGCGTTTCTTTTACTTTAGAAGGTGTGAGCTCAATTCTATCAGCCTCCTTTAAAATAACCGGTCCCCAGTGGGAGGAGTTTTCTTTATCAAAAATTCCGAAGTCTTTTCCTAAGGTTACATAATAGCTACCGATTCCCTTTACTTCTTCTTTCACATCTATTGAATAATCCTTTTTATTAAATATAAAACTTCTCTTTATTGCTATATTTCCATCACTGTAATTAAAAATTACAAATGCTTGATCAGAATCCTTGAAAGAAGCTTTTGATTCATCCACATTAAAAATAACTTTTGCATAATCTAATTTCTTATCTTTTAAAACAGAAAGAGAGGAAATTTCCGATGAAGCAAGTATAATAGGAGAGCCTTTCTTATCCTTATAATTTTTCAATTCAATCTTTTTTATTGTAGCTCCTTCATTAGATAAAGTTACTTTAAAAACCTCATTTTCAATGACTACTTCCTTATATTTTGTGTCCTTTACAATTGGTTTTGGTTCTTCCTTTTTAGTCTCAGGCAGTTGAACTGCAGGAGGTGTTGTAGGCCTTTCTTCCTTTTTTATCTCCTGTGCCTGTTGAACAGGTTTTTCCTTAGGTTGAAAATATTTTGTATAAAGATACTGACTTCCAAAAAGTATTACCATGCTTAAAATCACAGCTACTACTGCTCTTAAACCACTATTTTCCATAACCTCACCTTAAAGGGTCATATCCTCCCGGATGAAAGGGATGACATTTAAAAATTCTTTTTATAGCGAGAAAAATTCCTTTTAAACCATATTTTTTTATTGCCTGTTCAGCGTATTCCGAACAGGTTGGATAAAACCTACATGCAGGAGGAATAAAAGGAGAAATAAACCTCCTATAAATTTTTATTAGAAAAAGGGAAAATCTTGATATTATGGAGTTAATCTCCATCTACCTTTAGCTCTTCTTCTTTTAATTACTCTTCTTCCACCAGGGGTGCTCATTCTTTTTAAAAATCCATGAGTTCTTTTCTTCTTAAGTTTATGTGGATTATAGGTAGTGTAAGCTCCCAACTTTTACCTCCTCTAAAATTTATAAGGTATAAGTGCTTTTATTGACTTATACATTGTTTCATCAACTAAGGCTGCATGTCTGAGGTCTCTTGTTCGTTTAGAAGGTTTGCCTGTGAGTAGATGGCTTTTATTTGCCTTTCTACGCATAATTTTCCCTGTTCCTGTAACTTTAAATCTTTTAGCAGCTCCCCTGTGCGTTTTGAGCTTTGGCATAATTACACTCCTCCTTCAGAAGTTTAGACAATTATTTTAATAGAAAATTGAAAAATTAATCAATCTTTATCCAGGAGCAATGATCATACTCATGTTATTTCCCTCAAGACGAGGTTCCTGCTCAATTTTATGCGGGAAACCTACAAGTAGGGCTTTTATTTTATCAAAAACTTTCATTCCAAGTTCTTGATGAACTATTTCTCTTCCTCTAAAAAATAATGTAACCCTTGTTTTATCACCATCTTCAATGAATCTTTTAATATGTTTTACTTTCAATTGAAGATCATGATCTGAAATCTGGGGTCTTATCTTAATCTCCTTTACAGTAGCAGTTCTTTTAGAAGATGTCTTCTTTTCAAGTTGATATTTATATTTTCCATAGTCCATTATTCTACACACAGGCGGGTTTGTATTGGGTGCTACTTCTACAAGGTCATATCCTCTTTCTTTTGCTATACTTATCGCTTCTCTTACTCCAACTACTCCGAGTTGTTTACCATTTTCGTCTACCAGTCTTACCTCTTTTGCCTTAATGGCTTCATTAACTCTTATGTCCTTTGTTGCTATTTGGGCACCTCCTCAATTTGTTTTTTTTCTCTTATTTCCTTACTTATAAAATCAATGAAAAATTCCAACCCAATGAGTTCAAAATTTTCACCATTTCTGCTTCTCACAGTAATCTTACCAGATTCAATTTCTTTTTCTCCAAGTATCACCATGTAGGGAATTTTTTCTACTGTTGCTTGTCTTATCTTATAACCAATTTTTTCATTTTCTATGTTAAGCTTTGTCAGAATCCCGGATTTTAAAAAGCTTTCATATACTTTTTTAGCATAGTCCACATGTTTTTCTGAGATGGACATTATCTCAACCTGCACAGGTGAAAGCCATGTGGGAAATGCACCAGCATAATGTTCAATCAAAACACCCATAAATCTCTCCAAGGAGCCCATCAAGGCTCTGTGAATCATAATAGGTCTGTGTTCCTGCCCATCTCTCCCTCTATAGGTAATATCAAATCTCTCAGGGATATTAAAATCAACCTGTATGGTGCTACACTGCCATGCTCTATTAAGAACATCCTTTATTTTTATATCAATTTTTGGACCGTAAAAAACTCCTTCTCCAGGGTCTATTTGATAGAGTAAATTTCTCTTTTTAAGTGCCTGCTCTAAAGCATCCGTTGCTCTATTCCAATTATCAAGAGTTCCCACATATTTTTCTGGTCTTGTAGAGATATAAATTTCGTAATCCTTAAATCCAAAGGTGGAGAGAATGAAAACAGTAAAATCAAGCACTTTTTGAATTTCCTCTTCAAGATTCTCTTCGGTGCAGAAAATATGGGCATCATCCTGTGTAAAACCTCTAACCCTTAAAAGTCCGTGTAAAACCCCTGATCTTTCATATCTATAAACTGTACCGAGTTCTGCAAATCTTAATGGGAGATCTCTATAACTGCGAAGTTCTGATTTGTAAACCTGAATATGAAAAGGGCAATTCATTGGCTTAAGCTGATAGGCTACTTCATCTATTTGCATAGGTGAAAACATGTTTTCCCTATAAAAATCAAGATGTCCACTTTTACCCCATAAATCAAGCTTAGCAATATGGGGTGTATAGAGTAGTTGATAGCCTGCCTTTAGATGTTCATCCTTCCAAAAGTCCTCTATAACTTTTCTTATTATTGCCCCATTGGGTAGCCAAATAATTAGACCAGGACCTATTTCATCACTTATTTCAAAAAGCTTAAGCTGTTTACCCAATCTCCTATGGTCTCTTTTTTTGACCTCTTCAAGAAATTTAAGATAATCCTCAAGTTCTTCTTTTGTGGGGAAGGCTGTACCATATATTCTCTGGAGCATTTTATTCCTTTCATCACCTCTCCAGTATGCTCCAGCAATACTGAGAAGTTTAAAAGCCTTTACAATTCCAGTATGAGGTATATGGGGACCTTTACATAGATCAATAAATCCGCCTTCTTCGTATATTGATACCTTTTCATCTTCTATTTCATTAATTATCTCAACCTTATAAGTTTCACCAAGGGATTCAAAAAGTTTTATAGCCTCTTCTTTTGAAATTTCCTTTCTGCTAAAAGGTTTCTTCGACTTTATTATTTCTTGTATTTTTTTCTCAATCTTTTTTAAATCCTCTTCTGTAAAGGGATCATCTTTGTCAAAGTCGTAGTAAAATCCTTCATCAATAGCAGGACCAATCGTAACTTTTACATGAGGAAATAGTTCTTTTACTGCGTGTGCCATTATGTGAGCTGTGGAATGTCTTAGAATTTCGAGACCTTCAGAAGACTTTAGAGTGATTGCTTCAACTTCTTCATCCTTTAATTCATCAAAAGATGAGTAAAGAAAGGATAAATCTTTCAACTCACCTTTTACTTTAACAGCAATGATATCATTATCCCTAAAAAAATCTTTTATCTTTTCGAGAGTTAAATCTACTATCTTATCTTCCTTTTTTAACTTAATTATTTGCCTCCCTCTTTATCATTAGATTTTATATATTAAATCAAACGATATTAAGCAATCAATAGTATTTTAAAAATTTTTCTTCATTTTTTCTTTTACAAGTTCTGTAACTTTTCGAAAATCTATTTTTCCACTACCCATTTTAGGAAGGTCCTCCATAACTATGAAGTATTTTGGCATTGCAATATTTGGTAAAGTTCGTGATAGGGATTTAAGAATTCTCTTTTCATCAATCTTTTCAGTTACTGCAACAGCTATTTTAGCACCTTTGATTTCATCGGGCACTTCGACGACGCAACATTCCACATTTTTTGGAAGAAGCTTTTCAACTTCTTCCTCTACCTTTACAAGAGATACCATCTCTCCACCTATTTTTACAAATCTTTTAAGCCTTCCTGCATGCCAAAGATATCCTTCCTCATCTATATACCCCATATCACCTGTATCGTACCATCCGTGACGAATTCTCATAGCTGTTTCTTCTATTTCATCATAATAGCCCTTCATAACACTATCACCTTGGACAAGAATTCTTCCAACTTCATTAGGTTTACATTCTTCACCTGTTTTGTAATTTTCAATTCTTACTTTTACATTAGGTAAAGGCTTACCAATACTACCTGGTTTATTTGCTTTGGGCATATTTGCAGAAATTGCTGGAGAGGTCTCAGTAGTTCCATAACCTTCTAATAAAACTTTATTATGTTTTTCCATAAATCCATCTCTTAATGCTTGCGGGCATTTATCTGCACCACTTATCATTAATCTCAGGCTGTCAAAATCTCCCTTTTCTGATTTTTTTAGATATCCCCACCAAAAGCTGGGGGTTGCAGCCATAACTGTGGGTTTTTCTTCTCTTATTATTTGACATATCTTTTGATATTCAAGGGGATTAGCATAGGACACTATAGTCATTCCATGATAGAGAGGAGTCCACAGATTTACAGTTAATCCGAAAACATGAAAATAAGGAAGATTTGCAAAAATTATATCTTGATCATTTAATTCGGACATTTCACTAAAACCTTCAATGTTACTGATAATATTTTTATGGCTCAACTCGACTGCTTTAGGATCCTTTTCACTTCCAGAGGTGAAAAGAATAACTGATGTTTTTTCATCATCTCCATCACAGTTGCAATAATTGAGTAAAAATTTAAGGGGCATCTTTGATATGGCAGCTGCTACTAATTTGTCCTTTATACTAACGCTGTTGATTATATCTTCAATAAAAATCATTCCCTCAACTACAGGGCAATTAATCTTTTCGAGAAGAGCCTTTGATGTTATCACTGTTTTGAAATCACATTTTTTCTGCGCATATACTACATTGTTTTCAGCACCTGTAGAATAATTAATCATCACTGGAATTTTATCTGCCATCAATGATCCTATTACAGAAAAGGCACAACCTGCAGAAGTTGGAATCATAACTCCGATAAGTTTTTCCTTTAGACTTTTTATTTTTTTTGAAAGAACAAGGCTTGCGATTAGAGATTTGCCGTATGTAACCTTTCTATCAGAATACCTATCAATAAAAGCTAACTTATCGGAAAACTGTCGTGCTGTGTATATAAATTTTTCATGCAATAACATTTCTAAAACCTATAAGTAAACTGTAAACTTGTTATGTCTACATGTCCTTTATAATGACCTTTAAGACCTCCACGTAAAGCATCTTCTCCAACTGGGTCCTTATCAATGTGAGAAGTCTTAAAGAAAAGATGGGCATAGCCAAAATCAAGAGCTATATTATCAGATATTTTATATCCTAAACCAAGGGCAATCCATGTTCTATCTGTGTCAGGAATTCTTGGTGTTCTGTGTAGCGCATCAGGTATTGGTGTTTCATCATAGGCAACTCCCGTTCTAAGTGTTAATTTATCTGTTGGTTTATAGGAGATACCTAAGGAATATCTCATTGAGTTTTTCCAACTTGTGGTAATTACCGTATCTGGCATGCCAGATACATATTTAATCCTTAATTCATTAAAGCTTTTCCAGCCTGTCCATGTAACATCAGCCATAATAGACCATTTTTCATTGAAATCATGATAAAAGCTTAATGAAGCCATATCTGGTAGCACTAATTGAGCATTGACATCACTATCCTTAAAGACTGAACTAAGGGCAGATGGAACATCTGAGAAGTTTGCATTACCTCTCAATTTGTGCCTAATTTTTGAACGATATGATAACCCTACTCTTGTATCTTTTGTAAATTCATATAAAACTCCAAAATTAAATCCTGCTGATAAACTATCACCCTTAAGTTTTGCAAACCCATCGTTAGACTGCGGAAGAGTCCAGGAATTCCTCTTAATGCACCTATGGTTCCAAAGTCTACTGCATTTGTTAATTCTGCTTTTATATACTGAATATCAAGCCCAGCACCAATGCTTAACTGGTCGGTAAACTTATAGGCAATAGTTGGATTTATGTTAACAGTCATAACTGATGATTTTATAGCATGATACCTTCCAACCCAACCATTGTCGTATTCTGTCTGTAATCCAAACGGTGAGTTTATGCCAAGGCCAAAGAAAAATTTTTCAGTGACCGGGTGGGAATAATATAAATTAGGAACAAAAACCGTAACACCTGCATTCCCACCATCATTGCCTATCAAAGAAAAAGGAGTTGTTGGTTTAGTTACATGCGTTGAACCATCATTTGTAAATTTAGCATTAGGTATAATCAGATGCCCTGCAGCAATAAATTCAGGTTTATTCAATCTCGTTAAACCTGCGGGATTATAAAAAATAGTTGTTGCATCCTGAGCTGAAGCAGCCCCTCCTGCATAGGCATTTTCAAGTCCGCTTACACCCTGTTCAATGAGTGCAAAACCTGCTGCATTGACTTTACTACTAAAAGAAAAGACTACCATTAAAGACAAAAAGATTGAAAAAACAAGTAATTTTTTAATCATTTTTCCCTCCCCAAATTGTTTGCTCCAAAAAATGAAAGTAGTTTAACAAAAAAATTATTAAAAATCAATGCAAAGATTCTCTTAATTTTTTCAATGCCTTTTCCTTTTTCTTCGCCTCAATCATTACATGAATTTTTTCTGTACCACTTTTTTCAACAAGTTTCATTAATTTTAAATAATCATCCAGCTTTACATATTCTCCATGAATTCCTCTTTTACCTTCACCTTGCGAGGAAAGATGAACCTTGGGTATTCCTTTACTACTCCATGTCTCAAAAACTTCCTTTATTTCTACATCCGATGGATTTAAGGTATGATGAAAAAAGTCGAAAATAAAGGGAATTTGCAGTGTCTTTGCAATTTTTAAAACCTCGTAGGCATTAAAAAATCTTTCATCATTTTCTATGGCAAGTCTTCCTTTAAGCCAGCTATTTTTTTCAACCGTTTTGATAAATCTCTCAATTGCCTTTTCTTTATCCATAAAAACTCCACCAATATGAACTATTACAACTCCTTCTTCTCCTATTCCCAAGCTATCGAGTAACCAAAAATGATAATTTAACTCTCTTAAAGAGTTTTCTATTACCTTATCCTTTTGCGAATTAAGAACCACAAATTGTCCTGGATGCATAGTTATTCTGACTTTATATTTATCTCTAATCTCCTTACCTGCTTCAATTATTAGAGGTTCAAGTTTCAAAAACCAGCTTTCTTGAAATTCCCTGTGAGAGGCATAAGGAATAAAGTTTGAACCCAGCCTAAAGACTTCTATTTTCTCCCTTTTACAAAGCTCAAGAAGGCTAAAGAAGTCTTTTAGATTATTTTTGAAACTATCAAAGACCCTATCATAGGAGAGGTTTTTTAGCCTAAAAGTATGATTTGTTGAGAGGCTACCATAGGCGTTAGTACAGAATATTCCAAAACCTATTTCTGTCAATTCTATTCCGACCTTAGAATAAAACTGTCAACCTTAGTTTCTGCTTGTCCCATGCCACCAGTGAAGTTTGCATAAACACCTACAAAACCTTTGGAAATTCTTGATACATCAAATTCTCCTTTAAGCTCTTTATCATTCCAGAAAAAGATAGCTTTGCCATTTTTTACCCTGATTTTCATCTTATGCCAACTCGAGGTTTTTGGTATTCCGCCTGGTATTTCCTCGTTTTTCCAAAATTTCAAATATACTGGAAAATGATTTGTATCTCTTCCTATATAAGCGATGTTAAGGTTGGGCTCTTTTCTATTAAAGTCACAGATAAATCTATAAAACTTAGAATTTCCTGGATCAATTAGGAAGGCAAGCCCTAAAAGGGAGCCTTTGTCAGCATTAGTTATAGGACAAAATATGTAGGCTTCCAGGGTAAAATTTCTAACTTCCTCTGTAACTGCGTAACTTAAAGCTGCAAAACCTCCAGCATTGGAGTTTCTGAGAACTCCTATTCCACCGTCTCCATCAGGTGCATCTAAGTCTTTTATTGCCTGCAGATTATCAAGAAAAAAATGAGGAAAGAAATTCCATTTTAGCTGAGCTTTTCCATTGGTGAAGCTGTCAATGTAAGTTTCGCTGAAAGCTGAACTTATAAAAAAATGCCCTATGATTAAAAGAATTAATGCTAAACTAAAAGTTCCATATTTTATTGAGGTTAACATGACAATAGCCTCCTGGATTTTTATCCAAATAATCCTGATGATATTCTTCAGCTTTATAGAAATTCTTTGCCCTTTCAACCTCTGTTACAACTTTCATTCCCTCTTCTTTAAGCTCATCAATTATTTTATCTATAACTTCCCTCTGTTTATCTTCAAAATAAAAAATTGCAGAACGATACTGAGTACCTATATCATTTCCTTGTCTATCTTTCTGCCTGGGGTCATGAATTTTAAAAAAATGTTTAAGAATTTTCTCTAAATTTATGACTTTAGGATCAAAGGTAATTAGAACAACCTCAGCGTGTCCTGTCTTTCCTGTACAAACTTCTTCATATGTAGGATTTTCTGCTGTTCCTCCTGAGTATCCAACTACAGTATCCTTTACTCCCCTTACTCTTTTAAAATATGCCTCTACACCCCAGAAGCAACCTCCTCCAAGAATTATCTGCTCAAAGTCCTTATCTATATTTTTAAACATGGGGAGATAGTCTATATACCCCTCCTCAACAAGTTTTTCAAGGGGAACAAATCTTAATGCAGCTGAGTTTATACAATATCTTACCCCTGTTGGAGGAGGCCCATCATCAAAAACATGACCTAAGTGGCCATCTGTGTTTTTCGTTCTCACTTCAATTCTTGTCATGCCAAAAGATTTATCAACTCTCTCTTCAATAAGCTCCTTATGCACTGGCTTCGTAAAACTTGGCCATCCTGTACCTGAGTCATATTTATCAAGTGATGAAAAAAGCACATCTCCATTTACAATGTCTACATAAAGTCCATGTTTCTTATTGTTCCAGTAAGCATTTTGAAAGGGCTTCTCGGTTCCTCCTTTCCTAAAAATATAATACTGCTCAGGTGTCAAATTTTCTTCTTTCATTTTGAGTCCCCTATTTTTTCAATCTTGCAGTAAAAACTTCTTCCCGAAGGTGTGCAAGTAATAGGATCTCTTTGAAAATCATCTGTAAGGTAATTCAAATTCCATCTATCGTTCTCTTCACCCCATCCCCAGGCTATTCGTATGACTCCCTCTGATATAACATCAGAAACTCTTGTGCTCATCTCAATCTTTCCTCTTGGTGTAGAAACTCTCAACATATCACCACTCTTTAAGCCTAATTTTTTCGCATCTGATGGATTAACATCCACAAAGGGTTCTTTTTCCATATTTCTTAATTCATGGACTTTTCTAAACTGAGTATGAGTAAAACAACTAACTCTCTCTCCACTTATTCCAATAAAATTAAAATCTTTTTCATCAGAAAAGCTTATAACCTTATGGGGAAATCCGTTAATGAAAGGAAGGGGATCTAAGTCAGTATCAGCTAATTTCTCTGAGAAAAATTCAATCTTTCTTGAAGGTGTGTTAAAACCCTCTTTTTCATATTTTTTAAATCTTGGATTTTCATACCATATACCTTGAGGATTTTTTCTGAGCATCTCTATAGATAACCCCGCTGGTTTTAGTTGAAAATCAAGGGCTTCTTCAACGCTTTCCCAGGGGAAATGATCCTTAAGCCCTATTGCCTTTGCAAGTTCAAAGATTATTTCAATATCCCCTTTACTCTCCCCAAGTGGCTCAATAATTTTTCTTTGAAGCATAATAAAGGAATTTCTAATATATGCCCTATTTATTTGAGTTTTCTCGAAACAACTGCAAGCAGGTAAAATCACATGGGCATATTCAGCAGTTTTATTCTTAAACATATCAATCATTACAAGACAATCAAGCTTCTTTAGGGCTTCCCTTACTCTTTCAGAATCCATCATTGTTACCGCTGGATTTCCTGACTGAACAAATAGCATCTTTATGGGATAAGGTTTCTCCTCAAGTATTGCATCTATTAGGCAGGACTGTCCATGAAGTCCCCAGGTAGAATGAAACTTTTCAAAATGGGGATAATCAAGCATAACAGAAGGAACATTTTCTATTTTCTCTCTCATCTGAATATTTTTGAGAGGTATGGGTTGAGGAATAAAGTCTCCACCCTGAATGTCCATATTACCTGTAAGGGCTCTCAAGAAACATATTGCACGCGTTGTCTGAAAAACTTGAGTTTGCATATCTATTCCGTTTCCGTCAATAATGCAAGCAGGTTTAGTTTTTCCATAAGTTCTTGCTACATCTTGAATTTGGTCAATAGGTATCCATGAAATTTCTGCTAAATGGGAAAGTTTAATCTTTGATAAAACCTCACTAAGAGCCTCAAAACCTGTGCAATCTTTATCATAGAGACCTTCATCAATAATCACTTTCATGATCGCCATTGCTAAAGCTCCGTCATGAGCTGGCTTTACTCTTACCCAAATATCTGCCATCTCTGAAAAAAAAGTTTTAACTGGGTCTATTACTATTATTTTTGCACCCTTTTCCTTTGCATATAATATAGCTTCTCCCATTCCTGGTGCAGTATTTCTATCATTTTTCCCCCAGATTATGATACATTTCGAATCCTTTATTTGGGGAATAGTTATAGCTCCATAAGTATAAGTGTGGGCCATCTCTCTTGCTACAAAACAGACTGAACCATTACCAATAGCATTGGGTGAGCCAATTGCGCTCATAAATCTAACAGCATAGTCCCAGGGTGTGCCCCAGTCTGCAGCCATTCCTCTTAGAAGGGCTATTGATTGAGGATTATAACTAATTTCTACACTTTCAATTTTTTTTGCTATAAAATCAATAGCTTCTTTCCAAGTGACTTCTCTAAAATCTTCTCTTAAGGTTTCTCTTAGAAGAGGTTTTAAAACTCTATCCTTAGAATAAACAATGTTCTTTGCGTTAATTAATTTAGGACAAGCAAGAGATTTTTCAAAATTAGTTATTCTTTTTGCTCCTATAAGCTTTCCCTCAAGCACTTCTGCTTCTACCGGACAGCAGGCCGAACATAGTCTACAAACTGTTATTTCTTTCATAGAGCCTCCAGCTATCTTATCGCCTTAATATAAAGACTTTTTATTAACTCCGAGTGATTTCTATGATTTCTTATTTTCCAGATTATCATTCCCTTTTTTGTAACTTTAAAAGAAGGATTAATATAATTGCCATAACCTTCAAGAATTTTTTCTACATTATCGTGACCAAAGCCGCTGAATTCCCCTTCTCTCTTTCCTCCAAGCCATTCATTAATATCTGAAACTTCCTCAGACCAAGAAAAGGGATCAGATATTAATATCTGATTACCACTGTTTACAGATACCCTATTCATCTCCTTTAGATGCTTCATAGGATGTGGAACTTTATCAAGAATATTGAGAGAAGATACCTTTGTGAAAACTCCTTGAGGGAAAGGTATGTTTAAGGCATCTGCAACAATAAAATCAAGATTATCTACTCTAATATGTTCTGGGAGTTTTATCTGAACTGAGGAAGTTATGTTACCTTCCTCAGTTAGCTCAAAATTTAAAATTCCTTTTTTCATCAACTCCCTGGCAGTCTTTATAAATGACATAGAAAGGTCAAAACCTATGGAAAAATCACTTTTCTTAGCCATCTCAAAGGTAAATCTTCCTACGGCACAACCGATATCAAGGGAGACCCCCTTACTTTTTTCAACCAAATTTGCCCATTCAGGATAAGCAGGAAGCCACTCTTGGTCATACAACAAATCACCGTAGTGAGACCATAAGTAAGAAGAAACAACTCTCTGATTTTCATATTTATTATTTTTATCGGGTAACCAATTAGGATCAGTTGTCAATACTGCTACTCCATCTTCAATCCTATATTTAGCTCCACATTTCTTACAGCCTATGACTCCGAAAATTACATCCTCTCCTTCAGCCTCATCTATATTCAACTTTAAATTTATCTCTTCAGGTAAACAGGATGGACATATTAAAATCTCCTCTAATAATTTTTTCATAGCTCCTCCTAATTCAGGTATTGATTTCAATTATAAAAAATTAAACTATTGACAATCAAAATTTTATTTGATAATATTGATTATAATAGCTTAGGAGTTTAACATGGTAGACATATCAAAAAGAAATTTCATCATTGGCTTTCTTACCATACATGAAAATCTAACTATGGATAACTTGAAAAATAATGCCTTTTCTAAAAAATAGGAGTTTAGAGGATGATGACTCCTAACATGCCTTCATGCTTAGATAAAAACTCAAAAGCTAATAACATTGAAGCATTCTTTAAAAAGGAAGTAGAAAAAAATAAAACGAGGAGGAATTTATGGCTTACACAATTGATGATTTAAAAGCAAAAATTATGGAAATGTATCCAGAGGTAAAGGAGCACGGGTTTAATATTAATATTTACTACAGTGAAGAGAAACAGTCTTACATAATCAGATTCCAAAAAGGCGTATCTGAACTCATAACACATCTTGACAAACAGGATGCCGATGATTGTATGAACAATGTAAAATGCGTCTATCTCGGTGTTCAGGTTGGGCAGTTCATTAAGAATTTTATTGACAAAGAACGATTTGAAAGGGAGAAAGCTGAAGAAATCTCTGAATACAAAGCTGTTGAAAAATCTGTTGCCTTTGATGAGGAAGGTTATCTGAAAGACATAAATGATTGGAATGAAAAAGTTGCTCAGGCAATTGCCCTCAAAGAAGGTTTAGGAATACTCTCAAAAGATCAACTTGAGATAGCAAAATTCATAAATGAATACTATAAAAAATATAGCTATTTCCCAGTATTAAACTTTGTATGTAAAAATATAAACCAGCCAAAGGAATGTGTGGCTGAAAAATTAATAGACCCTCTTGTTGCATGGAAAATTGCTGGACTTCCAAAACCTGATGACACCTTAATCAATATCGTAAAATATGGTGTTACTCCTACATAATGGATTATTCAATAAAAATAGGGGGTGAAGCTGGGCAGGGTATCCAGACAGTCGGAGATATCCTGTCCCGAATCTTTGCTAAGGCAGGATATTATGTTT
>CAZYLC010000007.1:26394-27099 GCA_964648755.1 uncultured Thermodesulfovibrio sp. | reverse complement strand
GAGGAGGACATAATTTTTATCAGGTCAGAATTTCTGATAAACCTATCACAGCCTCCCGCAGCATAATTGACATAATCGTTGCTCTTGATAAGGAAAGTATTATTCAGCACGAAAATGAACTAAGTACCCAGGGGCATGTTCTATATGACTCTTCATTGCTTAGACAGAAATTTGAAAATCAAAAATTCCTTGATGTTCCTCTTTTTGAAATTGCAGTTTCTTATGGTGGAAATAAGTTAACAGCAAACACCGTTGCTGTAGGAGCTGTTATTGGAATGCTCGGAATGAATCCTGAAGTTATGTATGAAACTATTAAGAAAACTTTTAAGAAAAAAGGAGAAGAGACAGTAAAGTCAAATTTACGATCCGCTGAAGGTGGATACACATATGCTAAGGAAAAATGCCTTACGTGCTCTTTCATGGTTTCAGGATTTAATTCCCCCAAAATGTTAATCACAGGAAATGAAGCAATAGGTTTTGGAGCAATTGCCTCGGGACTTAAATTTTACTCTGCCTATCCAATGACCCCCTCTACTGGCATATTGAACTTTGTTGCTGAGAAGTCCCAGGAGTTTGAAATAGTTGTTGAACAGGCTGAAGACGAAATAGCAGCTATAAACATGGCATTGGGTGCATCCTTTGCTGGTGTTAGAGCAATGACTGGAACTTCAGGTGGAGGCTTTGCTCTCATGGTAGAAGGATTAT
>CAZYLC010000007.1:10918-26320 GCA_964648755.1 uncultured Thermodesulfovibrio sp. | reverse complement strand
GCTGCCCACGAGAACTGAACAAGCAGATTTACTTTTTGCCCTCTATGCAGGACATGGAGAGTTTCCAAAAGTACTATTCGCACCAGGTACGCCTGAACAGGCATTGTATCTTACAAACAAAGCCTTTGATCTTGCTGAAAAATATCAGATTACTTCTATAATCCTTACAGACCAGTATCTTGCTGATTCCCAGTGGAGTTATGAGAGGATTGACCTTACAAACCTCAAATATAAAGACTATAGACTAAGAAAAGATAATTTTCAAAATCTCAATGAATACAAAAGACATGCTTTTACAGAAACAGGAGTTTCTCCCTTAGGGATTCCTGGAGATTCAACCCATCTTGTTGTCACAGACAGTGATGAACATGATGAAGAAGGACACATTACTGAGGATAGTGATACAAGAATTAAGATGGTTGAGAAAAGACTTTTTAGAAAAATGACACTTATTAAGAGAGAAATTGAACCACCTAAAGTTTATGGAGAGCAATCTCCAGATATTGTGCTTCTTTGCTGGGGATCTATGTATGGAATTGTAAAAGAAGTGGTTGATGAGCTTTCTAATAATTTTAAGATTGCCATGCTTCATTTCAGCGAGCTATATCCATTCTCTGATCAACAGAACTGGATAAAAGTCTTAAACAATGCTGAGTTATCCATAAATATAGAGCAAAATGCTACAAGTCAGTTTTCAAGGCTACTTAAAATGGAAACAGGAATATATCTTAAGAATCATATAAATCGTTTTGATGGAAGACCCTTTACAGCAGATGAATTAAAGGAGAAAGTGTATGCCTACCTTAGAAAACTATAAAGGAAGACAGCCAGCTTGGTGTCCAGGATGTGGAAATTTCTCCATACTGAAAGCGTTTAATGAAGCAATGGTTGAGATTGGATTAAGTCCTCATGAATTCCTCATTGTATCAGGTATAGGTCAGGCTGGAAAGTTTCCTCACTATACAAGATGCAACACCTTCAATGGACTTCACGGTAGAACACTCCCTGTTGCAACAGGAATAAAACTTGCCAACCATGGGCTGAAAGTTTTTGCAATAGCTGGTGACGGAGACTGCTATGGTGAAGGGGGAAATCATCTTATTCATGCCATAAGACGCAATATAGATATAAAACTGTTTGTTCATGACAATCAAATTTATGGACTCACAAAGGGACAAGCATCACCAACTACAATGAGGGGAGTAATAACAAAGACTCAGCCCTTTGGAGTATTCTCTGAGCAGTTCAATCCTCTTGCTATGGCAATAGCTCTTAACTGTAGCTTTGTTGCAAGAGCCTTTGCTGGAGACATAGAGCATCTGAAAGATATTATAAAAGAATCAATAAATTACAGAGGTTTTGCTCTTGTTGATATACTTCAACCCTGTGTAAGCTTTAACAAAGTTAATACTTTTGAATGGTATCACCAGAGAGTATACCGCCTTTCCCCAGATTATAACCCAACTGACAGAACTAAAGCCTTTGAGAAATCTCTTGAATGGGGCGACCGTATCCCTACAGGAGTTATTTATAAAGCAGAAAGGCCAACCTTTGAAGAACAAATTCCTGTAATTAAGTATAAACCCCTTGTCCAGCAAAACCCTCAGCTTGACAGGATTGAAGAACTACTAATGAAATTTTATTAGAAATTATCGGACTTTTCAAATAATATATCACATTTCCTTAAATACCTTATATATAGCAGAAAAATCTTGCTCAGAAAGATTTTTTCCCATACTCAATGCAAAGAGTTCTTTAACAATGCTTCCAGTAAAAAGTGGCCTTTTCATGGAATAAACAAGATCCTGTAGATATTGTAAATCCTTGTAAATAAGAGAGGTGGAAAAATGAGGCGTAAAATCCTCATCAAGAAGTTTTTGTTTTTTCACATTGAGAATCATTGAATTTCCCGCACCTGAGAGAAATATATCTAATACATGAGCTTTACTTATACCGCATTTCTCACCTAAAGAGATGGCTTCAGCTAAAGTAGCCATAAAAGACCCAAGGACAAGGCTGTTTATTAATTTCATCTTTGTTGCCAGCCCCTCTTTTTCAAGATAAAAAATGTTTTTACCTATTTTTTCAAGTAATGGGCTAATTTTCTCAAAAATTTCTCTTTTAGTGCTGACTAAAACTGTAAGAAGTCCCTGTGACGCGGGAATAACACTTCCAAGAACAGGTGCTTCAACATAATAGGCCCCTTTTTCTCTTAGAAGACTGTGAAAATCTATAACTTTTTCAAAATTATTTGTCGTTGTATCAATGATAAATTTACCAGAGCAATTTCCTTTTAAAATTCCCTCTCCCTTTGTGAGCACATTCATCACAGCCTCACTGTCAGTAAGATTAATAAAAAGCAAGTTAACCTCAGATATAAGCTCAGCAGGGTTTTTGGCTATTTTAACTCCCAGATCCTTTGCCTTTTCAATGGTTCTATTCCATACTGTTAGATCAATGCCTTCAGAAATCAACCTTTTTGCTATTGCTTTTCCAAGATTTCCAAGACCTATAAAGCCTACCTTCATATCACATGCCTCCTTATTTAGCTTTTGTATAAAAGTAATTTAAAACATTTATGCAATTCTATACAAAGCTTATAAGTCTTTTTAATTTAGAATTTGACTATTTAAGCCTTTTTTTGATAATCTAAAAAAACTTATGGAGAAGACTATGAAAAATAAAGAAAGAAAAAGAAGAATAGAAGAGATAAAAAAAAGACTCATAAAACAAAAAGAACAAATACTCATAGATGCAGGAATAATGTTATCAAATCTTCCAGCAGAAAGCAACCTATCTGAAATTGGTGACTTAGCTTCACAGGAAATTGACAGAAGTTTTTTACTTCGATTAAGAGACAGAGATAGAAAACTTCTTAAAAAAATTGAGAAAACTCTTGAAAAAATTGAAAATGGTACATATGGTATATGTGAATCCTGTGGTGTTGAAATCCCCATCGAAAGACTTGAAGCAAGGCCAGTGACAGACCTATGTATCGAGTGTAAAACTGAACAGGAAGAAGCTGAAAAATTAAAGGAAAGTTAAATTTTTAATAACCTTTTTGGATTGTCATAAGTTGCCATGCTAATTTTAGTATAATCAATATCCAGTTTTGAGAGTCTCTCTTTAATCTCTTTCAAGCTCATAGACCCACCCTTAATAAAACTCTCTTTTCCTAAATCCTTTACCATATCTGATACAAGAATAATTCTTTCTGGATTTTTAACTTTAAATAACCACTTTAAAATCTCATCATTTATGTGTCTTCCATCAGCGATAATTTCAATATAAATTTCTTCATTAATAATTCCAAACCCAGCAAGACCTGGTTCTCTATGATGAATTCCTCTCATTGCATTAAATATATGGGTTATAAGTTTCGCACCTGCTTTAAACCCCTCTTGAGCTTCTATAAAAGTAGCTTCAGAATGACCCATGCTAACAATTACACCTAAAATACTACATACCTCAATCAATTCATGAGATGAAGGTAATTCTGGAGCTATAGTGATGACCTTTATTATTTCCTCAAATCCTTCAAAAAGCCTTTTAAGTTGATCCTTATCAGGCTTTAAAAATTTAATACTATCAAGTGCTCCTGCACGAGAGGGATTAATAAAAGGTCCTTCAAGATAAGCACCATAGATTTTTGCTCCCTCACTTTGTTCATGAATGGCTTTATCAATGATTGCAAGCTTTTGTCTCATTTTATGTAGATCATCGGGATATAGAGTAAATAAAAAACCCTCTATACCCTTATCTCCATATTCTCTTGCAATTAATAGAAGTTGTTCCGAACTCTCTGCCTCTCTTATATCTAACCTATTTATCCCATGAAAGTGGATATCAATAATAGACATGTTTTATCATACCATATGATATTTAAAGAGGGGAAAATTAAAATTAGTGAGTTATTTGAAGAAATTTCAAACTTAAGAGGCGAAGATAAACTTATTAGAATTTCAGAATTTTTTATGGATATCCCCTATAGCAAGGGTTCTATTTCAGAAGTTGCTGAAAAAGAGCAAAAATTAACAATTGACTTCGAAGGAGTCGATTGCATGACCTTTCTTGAATATCTGGAAGCATTGAGGCTTTCTTATGATTACGAGTCCTTTGTAAATAATCTGAAATGGATAAGATATGTCAACGGTATTGTTAACTTTCAAAACCGTAGGCATTTCTTCTCTGATTGGGATACTATCTCTACTTTAGAAAATGTTACAACAGAAATTGGTGAACACTTCCATAAAACAACATTAAAAGAATTAAATAAAATTAGTGAGAGAAAAAAATTAATAAAGGGATTACCAATTAAAATAAAAAGAATTAACTACATACCAACTAATGATATTAATAAAATATTAGATAAATTTACCTCTGTTTACTATTGTGGTTTCTTTACTTCAAAAAAAGGTCTTGATGTTATACACGTAGGTTTGCTTATGAGAGATAATCAAAATTTTACTCTTAGGCATGCTTCAAGTATAAAAGGGAAAGTGGTAGACGAATCTTTTATTAACTATGCCTTAAATAAAGAAGGAATAATACTTTTTAAACCCCTTTTTTCGAAATGAAAAGAGCAAAAGAAATAAGAAAAGTTTTATTAATAACTTTTTGCCTAAATTTGCTGGTATCCTCCGCAAAAATAATTTATGGGTTGCAAGTTAATTCTCTCGCAATATATTCAGATGGATTTCACTCACTCTTCGATGCAGTTAGCAATATAGGTGGATTCATTGGTATATATCTTGCCAGTCGTCCTCCAGATAGAGAACATCCCTATGGACATAGAAAATATGAAACTATTTTTGCCGTATTCATAGGAATTCTAATGGGGCTAACCTCTCTTGAAATTTTAAAGGGAGCCTATGAATCTCTGCTAAACACTAAAAGACCTCAATTAGACGAGAGAGCTTTCTTAATTCTTCTTTTTACCATAGGAATAAATATATTTGTTTTTCTCTATGAAAGAAAAAAGGGAAGACAACTGAAAAGTGAGTTTTTAATTGCTGATTCTTCCCATACAAAAACTGACATATTCATAACTTCAGGAATAATTTTAGCTATAATCTTTATTAAATCAGGCTTTTATATACTCGACTCTCTCGCTGGACTGTGTATAGGAGTATTGGTAGCAAGAGAAGCTTTTAAAATACTTAAAGAATCCACAGATTTGCTTATTGATAAGGCTTTAATTGATAGTTCAGAAATTGAAAAATTAGTAAATTCTTGCATTGATGTAGAAGCCTGCAAGGATATAAGAACAAGAGGAACAACAAGTCAAATATTTGTAGATTTAAAAATTCTTGTTAATGCTTCAATGTCTGTAAAGGATGGACACGAGATAGCTGAAAAAGTTGAAGAATTAATTAAAAAAGAATTTCCCGATGTGGTTGATGTAGTTGTGCATGTTGAGCCTGACAAAAAAAATTAAAGGATCTTTTCAGGGTCTAATAAGTCAAACCCCTTTAGATAGGCTTCCCATTCGATTGGCAATAGATACTTTTTCTTATTATTACATTCTTTACAACAAGGTACAATATTACTCTTTGTTGACTTGCCACCTCTAATTAGGGGTACTAAATGGTCCATTGTCAATTGGTTAGGTAAAGTGGTTCTACCGCAGTAATAACACTTTCCCTTTGAAATTTTATTACGCCACCAGGCTGATTTTCTAAGGACTCTTGCCTTTTGCTTCTCTATCTTAATGTCATTTTGTGAAACATGGGGGATAAAATTTTTCATTAACGACCAAATCTCTTCTTTTCTTCTTCTTCAAAAAATTTTTTATAAAGTATACTCCATTCAGGACTACCTTCAACAATTTTCTTTGAAAATGATTGGAGTTTTCTTTTTACAATCTCATCAATTGCCTCTCCCATCTTCAAAGCCTGTATAAAACTTCTCTTGATTTCTCTTCTTACTTCCTGTTCATCTGATTTTAATGTTATTAATCCTTTATTTATTAGACCATTATAAAGTATATGGGAGGTGTGAGAAATTTTTTCATCGGATAACATCATAATACCAAATTCCTCTGCTTTACAAGTTTTTGTTTTGTCATTTCAAAAAGTTTTCTATAGTCCACCTTACTCTTCTCAATCTCTGTTTCATATTTTTTTAGAAGTTCTCTGACCTCTTCGTTAAGCCTATCTTCAACCATTAGTTCATCAAGTATCAATTTTTCTGCTTCTTCAAGAAGTTGTTCTTTAGTTACATTAGGTTCAATAAGTCCCTTTTTGATTAGATTTTCAATTATATTGTTAGCAATGTAAGGTATCCAGTTTTTAGGAATCCTCATTTTTATTAAAGCTCAATATATGGTAATAATGCTATTGATCTTGCTCTTTTTATTGCTTTTGTTAACTGCCTCTGATGTCTTGAGCAGGTGCCAGTCATTTTTCTGGACAGTATCTTGCCTCTTTCAGTCATGAAACTTCTTAGTAATTTAGAGTTTTTGTAATCAATAAATTCTACCTTATCAGCACAAAAGCGGCAATATTTTTTTCTAAAAAATCTTCTTTGTGATTGCTGTTGCATCTATTTCCTCCTTTAAAATGGTTCTAAATCTGTGTATTCTTCTGGTGGAATTTGGTCATTTTCCTGACTTTCTGCATATTCTTTTTTCGATAAAAATCTTATATTATTTGCTATAACCTCAAATTTGCTCTTCTTTTGTCCTTCATACTCCCATCTTCTCTCTCTAAGTCTTCCCTCTACTAAAACCATTCTTCCTTTGTTTAGGTATTGAGTGCAGGATTCGGCTTGCTTACCAAAGACGACAGCGTCAATAAATAATGTTTCTTCTCTCATTTCATTACCCTGTCTGTATCTTGAATTGACAGCAATTGGAACAGTGGCAACTGCCACACCTGAGGGTGTATACCTAATTTCGGGGTCTCTTGTCAAATTTCCAATTAAAATAATCCTGTTAAACATTTTATCCTTTTGCAGAGATTTCTTTTGGCTCTATAGGAATACCCTTTATTTCTGCAGGAAGTGCAGCAATTTGTTCTTTGCTCATTTTAATAACCATATATTTAAATACTGGATCATAAACTTTATAAAAATCCTCAATTAACTTGATTGTCTTCGAAGGTGCTTTAAAGATAAATAAAACATAATATCCCATAGTTTGTTTATTAAGCTTATAGGATAATTTTTTCTTGCCCCAATTTTCGATTTTTAAAACTTCTCCACCGTTGTCTGTAATGATTGAAGAAATTTTGTTAATAGCTTCTTTTACCTCTTCTTCAGAAAGTGTTGGCAAAAGTAATAACATTTTCTCATAGAAGTTATCTACCATAAAATTACCTCCACATGGATTTTAAGCCCTCCTCCTCAAGGTGAGAGCATGGAGTTATAAAGTCACAATTTTTTTTATAACATATTTAAACTTTTTAAATCAAATTATAATTTTTAAGTTTTTTACTAAGTGTATTTCTATTAATACCCAAAATTTTTGCTGCCTTTAGCTGATTATTCCCAGTTTCACTTAATACTAAACTAAAAAGAGCCTTCTCTACTTCTTGAATAATGGTATCATAAAGATTAGAATTTTCTATTCTGCAAAAATCAGCCAAAAAATTACCTATTTTGGAATCAAGAAAATTTTTAATAGAAAATTTATCATTGAACTCTCCAAATAAATCCTTCTTACTTAATTTTTTGTGTTTTGAAGCAAGACAAGATTTGGTTAAACAGTGTTTTAATTGATAAAAATTTTCAGGCCACGAATATTCCATTATGGCCTCTTTAGCATCTTTTGATAACTCTTTCAATGGAATGTTTAGAAATGCTGATATTTCCTGTAATAACATATTTGCAAGGGGAACAATATCTTGTTTTCTCGCACTTAAAGGAGGAATATAAATTTTATGTGCTTTTTTTAAAAAGTTATATTTATCAAAATCAATTTTCCCCTGAGTGAAAAGAATGTCATAATCTAAATTCTCTAAAAAAATTATGCAATTAATTGTCTGCTCATTACTTTGCAAAATTGAAATATCTAACTTTTCAATATCATCTATTAAACAAACTGCGTTTTCCTTTTTAGAAAATTTTCTATTCAAATCATCTGGAATTCTTATTAAATTATAATTTGACATTCTTGATAAAATAATTTTCAAAATATAATTTTTCTCTGTACCCTTTTCACCATAAATATAAAAGATAGAATTTTCCAATGGAGCATTTCTTATTTTTTCCAGAACCTCTTTCATTGGTTGACTTTTACAAACATTTAGTAGGAAGAAAGGTGATATATGAAAGTCTAATATATTGCTAATCATGTCTAAATACTCCTGTATAAATTATTCTTTTCAATATAGTCTATGACTTGTTTTGGTAGTAAATAACGAATGCTTTCATTCTTTTTTATTTTTTCTCTTAACATGGTTGAAGAAATACATAAAGGTGTAATTCTTATATAATAAATTTTCTTTTCAGAATTTTTTATACTAAAAATATTCTCTGATTGCCTATTTTCTATAAATTCACAATTTTCTAACTTGTAGTCAACTTTATCATTCTCAGGCCTTGACATAACTATAAAGTCAATCATCCTTAAAAGTTCCTGGGGCTTATGCCATCTCGGTAATTCTAAAAAAGAATCCACACCAATTATAAACCAAAGAGCATGTTCTTCGTAAAGCTTTTTGAAATAATTTATTGTATTTACTGTGTAAGAAGGCTCTTGAAGTTTTATCTCATAATCAGAAACTTCAAAATTGGGATTATCCTGTATAGCTAATGCAGTCATTTTCAATCTATGATATCCTTCAATTACATGAGAATCTTTAAGGGGCGGAATTCCAGCGGGAATAAATATAATCTTATCAAAAGAAAAATACTCTCTTACCTCTTCCGCGCCCCTTAAATGTCCATAGTGAATCGGATTAAAAGTGCCACCAAAAAGTCCTATTTTCATGATAAAATTATTGCCTTAATTGCCCGTTTCCAAATACTATGAATTTTGTGCATGTTAGTTCTTCCAACCCCATAGGACCGCGAGCATGAATTTTATCTGTAGATATCCCGATTTCTGCTCCTAATCCAAACTGATAACCGTCATTAAGCCTTGTTGAAGCATTAACAAATACTGCTGAAGAGTCAACTTCTTTTAGAAATCTCATCGCCTTATCGTAATTCTTAGTTACAATTGCATCCGAATGGGCAGAACCATATTTTGCTATATGCTGCATTGCTTCATCTATATCCTTGACAACTTTAACATTTAAAACTAAATCAAGATATTCTTTATAAAAATCTTCTTCTGCCACATCCTTAACTTTTGGATAGATTAATTTTGTCTTTTCACATGCTCTAATTTCAACTCCTGCTTCTTCAAATCTTTTGAGCATCTTTGGTAAAAACTTCTTAGCAATCCCCTCATCAACAAGCATAGTTTCCATTGCATTACATGTAGCCGGTCTCTGTAACTTAGCATTGAAACATATCTCCTCTGCCATCTTTAGGTCAGCTTCTCGGTCTACAAAAACATGACAAACGCCTTTGTAGTGTTTTAACACAGGAATTCTGGAGTTTTCCGTTACCGTTCTTATTAAGCCTTCTCCTCCTCGAGGTATAATCAGGTCAATTATTCCCTCAAGCTTTATCATCTCAAGAACAGCCTCTCTATGAGGTATATCTATATAAGTTACCACCCCTTCATGCATCCCTCCATCTTTAAGGGCTTCCTTTAAAATTTTAACAAGAGACACATTGGAATTTATCGCTTCTGATCCACCTCTAAGAACTACCGCATTACCTGCCTTAAGACATAATCCTGTTACGTCAACAGTAACATTTGGTCTTGCTTCATATATAACTCCTATAACTCCAATAGGAACTCTCATTCTACCTACTTGCATTCCATTCGGTCTTAACCACATCTTCGTTATTTCTCCCACAGGATCAGGGAGAGCCACAACCTCCTCAAGGCCTTTTACCATCTCTGAAATTCTCTTTTCATTGAGAGTAAGCCTATCAATAAGAGCCTTTGATAGTCCCTTTTTTTCAGCATTGGAAATATCCACTTTGTTTGCCTCAATAAGTTCATCCTTTTTTCTTTTAATATAATCTGCCATTCGTATAATTATTTTGTTTTTTGAGTCAGTAGAAGCTTTAGCAATAAAGCGAGATGCCTCCTCAGCTTCTTTTGCCTTCGCCAAAATCTTTTCTTTCATAAAGATTTACCTCCTCCAATAAAATTTTAATTGCATATTTTAACTTTTTTTGTTATATTTTATAAAAATAAAAAATAAAAAAAGGAGGTATTTATTATGGCAACACCTGTAGTTGATTATGATCTCTGCGTTGGCTGCGGAAGCTGTGCAGAAGTATGTCCTGAAGTTTTTGAAATGAGGGATGACAAAGCATGGGTAATCGGCGCTGATAAGTGCAATACCTGTGACTGCCAGCAAGCAGCAGACCTCTGCCCATCTCAGGCAATCAGGTTTGAGTAAGATTTAAGAGGGTGGAGTTTTTGCTCTACCCTCTTTTTTAAATATACTTTCTTGCAAGCTCAATAAAACCATATATTTTCAGATCAATAAAATCTCCCCTTTGTCTCTGCTCTTCCAAAAAATCAAAGGCTTTTTCATGGGGAATTTTTAAAACTTCTATATTTTCCGTGTCATCAGGGGGATGCTTACTCTTTATTTCATCTGAAGCTTCTTTTATATTTTTTGCTATATAAACTGTTATAACCTCTGTAGAGAGTCCTGATGATACAGGACCTTCCGCGAGGAAAATTATTTCATCTGAAAAATATCCTGTTTCTTCAATAAGTTCTCTTTTTGCAACATCAATTAGAGCTTCTTTTTTATCATTTAATCCTGCAGGAAACTCTATGACAAATCCACCAAAAGCTGGTCTAAACTGTCTTATAAAAACAAACTCTCCCTCGGGGGTGATTGGAATTACTACCACAATTCCTTTACTATTTATTCTCTCTACAGCCTCCCATTTTCTAATATTACCATCTTTATCTAAAAAGGAAATTAGAACAGTTTTTAAAAATCTACCCTGCCAGAGAACTTCCTTATTTAAAATTTTCATTTTCTATCCGGGAGGCCAATGCATCATTCTCCCTGCAAGGAGATGAAAGTGTAAATGGAAAACTGTCTGTCCACCATCGCTATTACAGTTTACAACTATCCTAAATCCCTTTTTATGAAATCCCATATCCTTTGCAATTTTGTTTGCTATCAAAAAAATATGACCTATTATTTCTTTGTCACTATTTTCAATTTCAAGAATTGTAGAAAAATGCTTTTTGGGTATGATAAGAATATGTAAAGGAGCTTGAGGTGCTATATCATGAAATGCTAAGACCAAATCATCTTCATAAACTTTTTTAGAAGGAATCTGACCTGCTGCTATTTTACAAAAAATGCAATCCATATCAATTCTCTATTTTTGAAATTTCTCTATAAAAGCAAGTCCTATTACCTGTATGACAAGCACCATTACCATGTTGCTTAACTATAACAAGAATACAATCGGCATCACAGTCATAATAAACAGCCTTTACTTCCTGAACATTTCCTGAAGTCTCACCCTTTTTCCAGTACTTTTGTCTTGAACGTGACCAGAAATGGGTATATCCTGTTTCTATAGTCAACCTCAAAGCTTCTCTGTCCATATAGGCAACCATTAATACTTCTTTTGTATCAATCTCTTGTATAACTGCTGGAATTAAACCTTTCTCATCAAATTTTAAATTTTCAAAAATCATATTTCTCCCTTTTTTAACTTTTCTTTATAAAGCTTGTATTCTATCCCATCAACTATTGCCTGCCAGGAAGCCTCAATTATGTTTTCAGAAACCCCCACAGTACTCCAGACATCTTCATCGTCTCCTGATTCGATTAAAACTCTTACCTTAGAAGCTGTTCCTCTTCCCGAATTAACAACCCTAACCTTATAATCTTTCAATTTCACCTTTTTAAGTTCAGGATAAAACCTCTCGAGCGCTTTTCTTAAGGCATTATCAAGGGCATTGACTGGACCATTACCTGCTGCTGCAGTGTGTTCTACATTTTTACCCACTTTAACCATTATTGTCGCTTCACTTAAGGTTGGCTCATCCCATTTTCTCTTTTCATCTATTACCCTAAATCCTATTAAATCGAAAAATTTTCTCTTTAATCCCAAAGTCTTTTTAAATAAAAGCTCAAGGGAAGCTTCTGCTCCCTCAAACTGAAAACCCTCATTTTCAAGGTTTTTTACAGCATCTACTATAGCCTGAACATCCGGAGAGTTTGGATCAAGAAAAAGTCCAAACTCTTCTGCTTTTTTTAGAATATTGCTCTTTCCAGCAAGGTCTGAAACAAGCACTCTTTGTCTATTTCCTACAAGTTCTGGGCTAATATGCTCATAGGTTTCCGGTCTCTTTCTTATAGCACTCACATGAACTCCACCTTTGTGAGCAAAGGCGCTCTCTCCAACAAAGGGTTGTCTTTTAAAAGGAGTTAAGTTGGCTATTTCATAAACAAATCTTGCTATCTCAGTGAGACTTCTTAATTTAGCTTCATCAATACACCTAAAGCCTAATTTAATCTGTAAATTGGGGATTAGTGAGCATAAATTAGCATTTCCACATCTTTCTCCAAAACCATTCATAGTCCCCTGAACATGTACTGCTCCATTTAAAACTGCTACAATGCTATTTGCAACAGCGCAATCTGAGTCATTATGGGCGTGAATTCCCAGTTCACTTTTTATCTTGTCTCTTATCTCTAACATGATTTTTTCTACTTCATGGGGAAGAGTTCCCCCATTCGTATCGCAAAGCACAAGACAGTCTGCTCCTGCCTGTTCAGCAGCTTTTAAACATTTAATTGCATAATCAGGATTGTCCTTAAACCCATCAAAAAAATGCTCTGCATCAAAAAAGACTTTATCAACATATTTCTTAAGATAGGCTATTGTGTTATGGATTAAATCAAGGTTATCTTCAAGTGAAATCTTAAGAGCTTCTGTTACATGGAAATCCCAACTTTTCCCAAAAATAGTTATTATTTCTGTTTCGGATGCTATTAGTGTTTTGATATTGGGATCGTTTTCAACTTTTAATTTAGGTCTATGGGTACTACCAAAGGCAACTATTTTTACATTTTTGAGCTTAAGTTTTTTTACTTTCTTGAAATACTCTGCATCCTTAGGATTTGAACCAGGCCATCCACCTTCAACATAACGAATACCAAGTTCGTCAAGTTTTTCCGTTATTTTTATTTTATCGTCAACAGAAAAGGATATATCCTCCGCTTGCGAACCATCACGAAGGGTAGTATCATATATTTCTATTTCTCTTTTCATAGGTGTAATATATTATATTTTTTAAATATTAAGCAAGATATGATATATTAAATACTATCAAAACTTCCTCTAAGGAGATTGGTATGATGAAAAAACTTATGCTTGGAACATCAGCAATTGCTCTTGGAGCAATAGAAGCGGGTATTTCATATGCTGCATCCTATCCTGGAACACCTGCCACTCAGATTCTTGAATACATAGCTCAAAACTCAGATGTTAAAGCAGAGTGGTCTATAAATGAAAAAGTTGCCTATGAAGTTGCTTATAGTGTATCTCTTACAGGTAGAAGAGCCCTATGCTCAATGAAACATGTGGGATTAAATGTTGCCTCAGACCCCTTTATGACCTCTGCCTATCTTGGCGTAAGAGGAGGCTTTGTTTTAGCTATTGGTGATGACCCAGGAGCTTACTCATCTCAAAATGAACAAGACAGCAGGTTCTTTGCTTCCTTTGCTAAAATTCCCTGTTTAGAACCATCAGATGGACAAGAAGCAAAGGATATGACAAAATTAGCCTTTGATATATCTGAAAAACTAAACTTACCTGTTATGATTAGAAGTATCACAAGACTGCTTCACTGCTACAGCCCGGTGGAAATTAGTAAAAAGAGAAAAGAAAATGCTATTAGTATTGAGAAAAATCCTGAAAACATGATTGCCATTCCAAAACATGTAATAAATCTCCACAAACAACTAAATGAAAAACAAAAACAAATACTTGAAGTAATAAGAAAGCATAAACTAAACAAAATATTCTCTGCTAAATCTAAAAAGGGAATAATTGCATGCGGCATTACATTCCAGTATGCAATGGAACTTAAAGAAAAATTACCAATTCTTAAAATATCTGCTTATCCCATAGATGAAGCTCTAATCAAAGAATTTGTCAGTAATTTAGAAGAGGTAATAGTTCTTGAAGAAGGTTATCCTTTTGTGGAACAGTCAGTAAGGTTTTATCATCCAAAGGTAAAGGGTAAAATCTCTGGACACCTACCAATGGAAGGAGAATTGGGAATCGATTCTGTAATGAAACTTTTTAATAAATGTAATAATGAATGTCCAGATGACTTGAATAAATATCTATTGCCCAGACCCCCTGTACTTTGTCCAGGATGTCCCCATAGAGAGTTCTATAAGGCTCTAAATGAAGCAAAACCGGCTTTTGTAACAGGAGATATAGGTTGCTATACTTTGGGAGCAAATCCTCCTCTCAAAGCAATTGACACATGCTTATGTATGGGCGCAAGTATAAGTAAGGCATCAGGGATTGCTTCTCAAGGTATAAAAGGAGTAGCAGCAGTAATTGGAGACTCAACGTTTATTCATACTGGAATTCCTGCATTGATAAATGCTGTATATAATAAATCCAATATTCTTGTGTGCATTCTTGATAACTCTTCAGTAGCAATGACAGGACATCAGCCCACACCAGTGATAGGAGTTACTGCAAAAGGTGAAGATACAAAGGTTCTTGACCTGGCTCAACTCTGTAAAGCCTGCGGTGCTGACTCTGTGGAAGTAGTAGACCCTTATGATAAAAAAACAACCTATGAAGCAATAAAAAAAGGCTTAGAAGCTCCTGGAGTCAATGTAATAATAGCTAAAAGAGCCTGTGTATTGGTTGCAAAAAAGCTAAAGAGCTAAAACATCATCCCAGATGAGTAGTTTAATATCCTTTTCCTGAAGTAGGGATATGGTTTTGTCAAGATTTTCTGTTCTTATAACTACAACAGCCTTTTCGCCAGATTTTTCAACAAAAGCGTAAATATACTCGATATTTATGTTTGCGTCATATAGATATCTTAAGGATTCTGCGAGTCCTCCTGGTTTGTCCTTTACTGCCATAGCTATCACATTGGTAAGTTTAACTGTAAACTCATTGTTCTCGAGAATTTCTTTGGCTTTCTGAGGGTCAGTAACAATCATTCTAAGAATTCCAAATTCAGAAGTATCAGCGATTGAAAGAGCTCTTATATTTATCCCTGCATCAGCAAGAGCTTTTAATGCTTCGTAAAGTCTACCTCTTTTGTTCTCAAGAAAAACTGAAAGTTGTTTTATTTTCATTTTTAAACCTCCT
>CAZYLC010000007.1:8497-10908 GCA_964648755.1 uncultured Thermodesulfovibrio sp. | reverse complement strand
AAGGCTTCTTTTATCAATAATTCTTTTTGCTTTACCTTCGCTTCTTGGAAGGCTTTTAGGTTCAACGAGTGTCACTTTGGCTCTAATACCTACTATTTCCTCTATACGTCTTTCAAGCTTCTTTTTTAAATTCTCTATATGCTTGACTTCATCAGAGAAGGTCTCTTTTGACATCTCCACCATTACTTCAATTTCGTCAAGATGCTGGGGTCTGGTAATAATTATCTGATAATGAGGCTCAACTCCCTGTACCTCTAAAATTGCCTTTTCAATTTGATAGGGGAATAACATTACACCCCTTACCTTAATCATATCATCAGTCCTGCCTCTAATCCTCTCTATCCTTAGAAAGGTTCTGCCACAGCCACATTTGTCTTTAATAATGGATGTTATATCCCTCGTTCTAAATCTTAACATTGGCATCCCTTCTCTGGTAATTGTAGTAAGAACAAGCTCACCCCTTTTACCTTCTGGAAGAGGATCGCCAGTATCAGGGTCTATTATCTCAGCTATAAAGTGATCCTCAAATACATGGAGACCATTTTTCTCTACACACTCATGGGCAACGCCGGGTCCTATAATCTCTGTAAGTCCGTAAATATTGTAAGCATGAAGTCCAAATCTCTTTTCTATCTCCGTTCTCATAGCTTCTGTCCACATTTCTGCGCCAAAACAACCAGATTTAAGTTTCAGGGTCTTAGGTTCTATACCCATTTCCTGGGCAACCTCTGCCATGTACAATGCATAAGAGGGAGTACATGTAAGGATAGTAGTTCCAAAATCTCTCATTATATCTATCTGCCTGCGGGTATTTCCTGCTGATGCCGGAACAATCATGCACCCAAGCTTTCGTGCACCGTAATGAACGCCGAAACCACCAGTGAATAAACCATATCCATAGGCTACCTGAACAATGTCATGCTTTGTTGCTCCTGCCATCGTTAGGCATCTTGCCATTACCTCGCCCCATACATCAATATCCCCTAAAGTGTAACCTGCTACCACAGGCTTCCCAGTCGTTCCGCTGGACATATGAATCTCTACTATTTCCTCTAAGGGAGAAGCAAACATACCAAAGGGATAAACTTCTCTTAAATCTGCTTTGCTCGTAAAGGGAATTTTTTTCAAGTCTTCAAGACTCTTAATATCCTCTGGATTAACTCCTGCTTCATCAAATTTCTTTCGATAATAGGGAACTTTTTCATAAGCCCTTTTAACTGTTACCTTTAGTCTTTCAAGTTGTATTTTTCTTAATTGCTCTTCTGCAATACACTCCATTTCTTTATTCCAATACATAGGCATCACCTCATTTAATCTCTTCAGGATTTAAAAATTTTAAATTTTCTCCTTTCAATGCATCCATCGCCTTAGCAGTGTCTTCAACTTCAACAATCAGATAAGCTCTCTTTCTTGTTTCAGCTACATATACAGAGGCACTTTCTATATTAATGCCCTTTGAAGATAAAATTTTTACTACTTCGTAAAGACCTCCAGGCTGGTCTTTCATTTCTATTCCAATTGCCTCATTCAGTGATACAGTGAAACCTTTTTCCTTAAGCAAATCATATGCTTCTTTCCACTTATTTACCATAAACTTTATTACACCAAAGCCATTTGTGCTCGTAATTGAAAATGCAAGAATGTTTATTTTTGACTCAGTTAGTACCTTTGTTATTCTCTCGAGCCTGCCAGGTTTATTTTCTGCAAAAACCGATATAATAAAAACTTTGTTCATATAAAACCTCCTAAATAAACGATAAAATTAAATTGTTCTGTTATCAATAACTCTTTTAGCTTTTCCTTCACTAATAGGTAATGTTCCAGGCTCAAGTAGTTCTACCTTAGGCTTAACCATTGTGGCTGAACGAATTTTATCAATTATTTCTTCTTTCATTCTTATAAGTCTTTCAATTTTTCCATCAAATAGCTCTCTATCTATCTCCACTTTAACAGTCATCTCATCATAGGACTCAAGAACAATCTGATAATTCTGAGCAACTCCCTTAATGCTCATTAATACCTGCTCAATCTGTTGAGGGAAGATGTTAACACCTTTTACTATGAACATGTCATCTGACCTACCAAGTATTCTTGATATTCTTCTATGAGTTCTTCCGCATCTACAGGGTTCTGGTATTATTCTTGTGAGATCCCTTGTTCTATACCTTATAAGAGGCATAGCCTCTCTATTTAGAGTAGTAAGAACAAGTTCTCCAATTTCACCCTCTGCAACAGGCTCACCTGTATTTGGATTGATTACTTCCATTAGAAAATTATCTTCCCATAGGTGAAGTCCTGCTTTATATTTACATTCAAAACCTACTCCAGGTCCATTCATCTCTGTAAGACCGTAGCAGTTATATATGTCTATCCCCAGCATATCTTCAATTTTTTTTCTTGTCTCTTCTGAG
>CAZYLC010000007.1:4988-8487 GCA_964648755.1 uncultured Thermodesulfovibrio sp. | reverse complement strand
AAATAAGCTCTTTTTAATTTTAAATCCCTTCGAGGATCCATTCCTTTATCATAAATTACAGAAGCTACATATAGGGCATAACTTGGAGTTATATGAATCATTGTTGTTCCAAAATCCCTCATAAGATTAATCTGCCTTTCTGTATTACCAGGTCCTGCAGGTATAACAAGAATTCCAACCTTTTCCGCGCCATAGTGCATTACGAATGCCCCTGTAAACAATCCATAAGTCATGCTATTTTGTAGAATATCACCCTGCTTGGCACCTGTCATTACAAGACAACGGGCAATAAGCTCAGCAGAGTTATTAATATCTTTTTTTGAGAAAAAAATCGCCTTTGGTTTACCCGTAGTTCCACTGGAAGTGTGTAATCGGATAAGTTTTTCTACAGGTAAGGTTACGAGCCCAAAGGGATAATCTACATATAAATCTTCTTTTGTAGTAAAGGGGAGTTTATTAACATCTTCAAGATATTTAATATCATCGGTTTTTACATTTGCCTGTTGAAATTTAGCTCTATAGTGAGGGACTTTCTGATAGACTCTTCGAAGTGTTTTTTTTAGCCTTTCAAGTTGAAGTTCTCTTAGTTTTTGTTTTTTTAATGTTTCGGCTTCCTTGTTCCAAAATTGCATTTTCCTTTGCTAACCTCCTGCCTTCTTGAAATGCTTTTATATTTAAGTCAACTGTTTTCGGAGGGACAGACTCTTTGATCACTTCTAACCATATTTTGTCATCAAAAGACAAAAAAACAGACAAAAAACCTAAAATCACTGAATTTTCAACTTTAGGAGTACCTAAATCCCTTGCGATTTTTTCTGCATCGATAGCATAGACACAAAAATTTTTCTCCTTCAAAGAGTTTTCAATACTTTCAGGATATTGGTTATCTTCAGCCATGGCAGGAGTGATTTTCTTTCTATTGAAAATTATCTTTCCTGATTTTTTAAGAAATGGAAGATAACGAATAGCCTCCATTTCTTCTAAAGCAACTAATATATCAGCCTGTCCTGCGGGAATTGCAGGCGAATATACCTTTTGTCCGAATCTAATGTGACCAACAACACTGCCACCTCTCTGAGCCATTCCGTGAAGTTCGCTTTCCTTTATATCAAAACCACTTTGAAAAGCTACTTGAGCAATGATTCTACTCGCGAGAACAATTCCCTGCCCACCGGTGCCAGCCATGATTATATTTACACTCGACATGTTGGAAATTTTACCACAGTGAAAAAGTAATTTGCAATATTTAACTGATTTTGATAAAATTTATCTCAATTATGGACTTCCATCAGTTAAAAGTTTTCATTTCCGTATATAAAAATAAAAGTTTTTCAAAGGCTGCAAAAGAAATATTTTTAACTCAGCCAACAATCAGCGAGCATATAAAAACTCTTGAAGAAGAATTAAAATGTAATCTTTTTGACAGAGTTGGTAAAAAAATTATTCCCACAAAAGAAGCTGATTTACTTTATGAGGAATCACTTGATTTAATTAATAAACTTGATAACTTAAAAGATTCTATGCAAAAATTTAGAGAACTTCCTTCAGGTAGTATATTTGTCGGAACAAGTAATATTCCTGGTACATATATATTACCTTCATTAATTACAGAGTTTAAAGCTTCCTATCCTGATATATATATTCAGATTGATATATCTGACTCAGCAGAAGTAATTAGTAAAATCCTTTCACATGATGTGATTATAGGTTTAGTTGGTACTCAGATTAATAATCCATTTTTAAGATTCACTCCTTTTATGGAGGATGAACTTGTAATAGCCTCTCCTAATTTTATAAAAAAAGAATCAATTGAACCAGCAGAATTATTAAATAATGCCTTTATTATGAGAGAAAGCGGTTCAGGCACAAGAAAAGAAACAGAAAAACTCTTAAAAGAAATTGGAATTGAAGGAGCAAAATTAAAAATAGTCTGTACTTTAGGTAGTACAGACGCTGTAAAACAAGCAGTAAAAAATGGCTTAGGAATCTCTATTCTTTCAATTCATTCTATTAAGGATGAAATAGAATGCGGAAAACTAAAGGCAATTAGAATAAAGGGTCACAGGATGACAAGAAAATTCTATATTGTTACACACAATAAGAGAACTTTACCTTTTATTTACAGATTATTTTATGAATTTTTATTAAAGAAGGCAGCTATTCAATAATTTTATCAAGACCTTCCTTTGTAAAACCAACCATCCTTTTACCGTTATAGGAAATAAAAGTAGGCGTGCCATTGACTGCCATCTTTTTCATTAGTTCTATTGTGTCATTTATCTTTTTTGAACCACTTTCACAGGATTTACCATCCCATTTAGAGTTTAGATAGTCATTGTAATTCATATCTGAACAAATACCCTTTATTGATTTATCCTTTGCTTGGGGATGAAGTTGCTCTAAAGGAAGAAGTATAACCTTCACTTCTATCTTTCTTGAATCTGCCCACTCTTTTACTAATACTTTAGCTTTTTCACAGAATGGACAATCTGGGTCAGTAATCATGTAAACATATTTCTTTGCACCTTCGGGTTTGAAAGAAAAAGCCACTACCTTTTCTATTTCATTCTTAAAGTCAGAGAAACTTTTTTCCTGAATTCTGTTAAGAGCTGCTTTTGTAAGAAACTCTCCATCTTTATAAACATCTCCTCCTATGAAAAATGTTTTGTTATCAGGAGCAACATAAAAAATTCCAAAATTACCAGCCTTTTCAATCACTATCTGACATAAATTCGTTCCTTTTACATCATTTTTTTCTAAAATTTTATCAAAATCTGCCTTAAATGCCTGCTTGAGCTCATTTTTTATAGAATCTTCCTTAATTTTCGTACAAGGATTTGATGACATATTACAGGAAACAAAAAAAATCAGACAACAAATTAGAACTATAAATTTTTTCATTAAATACCCCCGTAGTATTTTTTTTTAATCTAACATTAAAATAAAATAAAAATCAAAAAATCTCTCTATTTTATCCTCTCTATCTTAGCACCTAAGGAAATTAATTTTTTATCGAGTTCTTCGTAGCCTCTGTCGAGATGATAAATTCTATCTACTATTGTCTTTCCTTCAGCTATTAAAGCAGCGATAATAAGAGAAGCAGAGGCTCTTAAATCTGTGGCCATTACAGGGGCACCCTTCAGTTTTTTAACTCCCTTAACTGTAGCTGTATTGCCTTCTACAGATATATCAGCTCCTAATCTTCTTAGTTCACCAACGTGCATAAACCTATTTTCAAATATGGTTTCCTTTATTACAGAAGTTCCATTTGCAATAGCCATCATAGCCATAAATTGCGCTTGCATATCGGTAGGAAACCCTGGATAGGGCATTGTCTTTATATCAACAGCATTTGGTCTTTTAGGACCAATTACTCTTAAACCTTCCTGTGTTTCTTTAAAAACAACCCCTGCGTCTTTCATTTTTAAAATCACTGCATCTAAAAGATTTGTTTTGCATCCTTTAACTAATATATCTCCACCTGTAGCTCCGGCAATTG
>CAZYLC010000007.1:0-4978 GCA_964648755.1 uncultured Thermodesulfovibrio sp. | reverse complement strand
CATAAAAGTTCCTGCCTCGATTCTATCCGGTATTACTTCATAAGAAGGGGGAGGAATAAGCTCACTGACTCCTTCAATTTCTATAATACTTGTTCCAGCTCCTTTTATTTTTGCCCCCATAGATATAAGATAATTAGCAAGATCAACAATTTCTGGCTCTTTTGCAGCATTTTCAATAACTGTTAATCCCTTTGCTAAAGTTGCTGCCATCATTATATTCTCAGTACCAGTCACAGTTGGAATGTCAAAGTAAATTTTAGTTCCCTTTAACCTGTTAGCCTTAGCCACAATATAGCCTTCTTTTAATACAATGTTAGCACCCATTTTCTCAAGACCTACTATATGTAAATTTACAGGTCTTGCACCTATAGCACATCCACCAGGCAAAGATACTTTAGCCTTGCCAAATCTTGCCACAAGTGGACCAAGAACTAAAATTGAAGCTCTCATAGTTTTTACAAGATCGTAAGAAGCTTCAAATTTAGATATTCTTTGAGTATCAATGGAACAGGTATTATTTTCTATTTCAATCTCTGCTCCCATTCTTTTTAAAAGTTCTGCCATTGTAAATACATCTCTCAATCGAGGGACTTTTTTTAAATTGTGCATACCCGATGAAAGAAGAGTTGCTGCCATTATGGGCAATACAGCATTCTTTGCTCCACTGATGGTAACTGCACCCTTTAGTGGTCTTCCTCCAAAAATAAGTAGCTTATCCATGATAAATATATTAAACTAAAAGAAAGAGATATTGAAATATGTTAAACATAGATAACCTAATAGAAAAAGTTTTAAAATACAGACCCAAAGCTAATGTTGACCTTATAAAAAAAGCATATATTTTTTCAAGAGAAGCTCATTGTGCTCAAATAAGAAAAGAAGGAATCCCTTATATATATCATCCTTTAGCTGTTGCCTATATTTTAGCAGATATGAAATTAGACTCTGCTACTATTGCTGCAGGACTTCTACATGATACAGTAGAGGATGCAGATATGACCCTTGATGATATAAGTGAGATGTTCTCTCCTGAAGTGGCATTTCTCGTAGATGCGGTAACCAAATTGAGTAAAATACAATTTTCGACTGTCGAAGAGGCTAAAGCTGAAAGTTTCAGAAAAATGTTTCTAGCCATGTCAAAGGACATAAGAGTAATACTGATAAAATTTGCAGATAGGCTTCATAACATGAGAACAATCGAATTTCTTCCACCAGAGAAACAAAAAAGAATAGCCCTTGAAACTCTGGAGATTTATGCTCCCCTTGCTAATAGACTCGGGATAGGATGGATGAGAAATGAGTTTGAAGACCTCTCATTCAAAGTACTGTATCCTGAATCTTTCCAGGAGTTAGAGAGTAAAGTTACCAAAAGAAGGGAAGAACAAAACACTTATATTAATAACGTAATTGAAACACTATCAAACAAAATAAAGGAAATGAATATTCCTTTCAAAGCCTACGGTAGGGTTAAACACTACTATGGAATATATCAAAAAATGATTAAACAGAAAATTCCCTTTGAACAAGTTTATGATGTTATTGGTATCAGAATCATAACTGATACCGTTCCCCATTGCTATGATATACTTGGCATAATTCATTCTCTTTGGACACTTATACCGGGAAGATTTAAAGACTTTATAAGTTTACCAAAATCAAACTACTATCAATCTCTTCATACTACAGTTATAGGACCGAAAGGAGAAAGAGTTGAATTTCAGATAAGAACAGAGGAAATGGATATAATTGCTGAAGAAGGAATAGCAGCTCATTGGAGATATAAGGAAAAGAAAGAACTCGATGATAAGGAGACAAAAATTGTCTCTTGGTTGAGAGACTTAATAAAAGAGATATCAGATCCAACGGAATTACTCGATGCAGTAAAGTCAGAAGTAATACCTGATACCATATACGTTTTCACTCCCAGAGGTGATGTAAAAGAATTACCTGTGGGTTCTACCCCAATAGATTTTGCTTATTCCATTCACTCTGAGGTGGGAGCTCGTTGTTCAGGTGCGAAAGTAAATGGTAGAATAGTTCCTCTCAATTATCAACTTCAAAGCGGTGATGTAGTTGAAATAATAACAAGTCCTCATCAAAAGCCCAGAAAAGACTGGTTACAATTTGTTGTTACCCAAAGAGCGCGTAATAGAATAAAACATTACCTTAGACTTGAAGAAAGACAACAGGCCATAGACATAGGTAAACAGCTATTGGAAGCCGAGATAAAAAAACAAGGTTTTTCAACATCTATAATAAAGTCTGACAAAATAGAACCCATTCTTCAATCATTTAGTGTCCAATCATTAGAGGATCTATATTTCCTTTTAGGACATGGAAAAATCTCGATTCATCAAGTTATTAATAGACTTATCCCTGAAAGCGAAAAAGAGGAACCTATTCTAACAAAAAAAACCACAGGTAAACGAGATAACAAACAGTTTATTTCATTAAAAGGAGTAGACGAAGTTTTATATCATATTGCTAAATGCTGTATGCCAGTGCCGGGAGATGATATTGTGGGTTTCATTACAAAGGGTAAGGGGATATCTGTACACAGAAAAGACTGTGAGAATGTAAAACATTTAAGTAATGAAAGATTAATAGAAGTTTTCTGGACAGCAGATGAGACATCTAAAGCTCAAACTAAAATAAGTGTAGAATGTATTGATAAACCAGGGATATTAGCTAATCTTACAGGATTATTGTCTGCAGCCCAAGTAAATATCACAGCAGTTAAAGCTAATTCTACATCAGACAAAAGAGCATTAATTGACTTTACTATAGAAGTAAAGGATAGAATTCATCTTGCAGAAATTATCAATAAAATTTCTCAAGTTTCAGAAGTTCTTTCAATAAGAAGATAGATCAATATTTAAAGCACCCTGCCTAATTATTTTAGGTGGATAAATTGATACATCTATAATAGTAGATGGAATACCTGGAAGTTTACCACCATCGATCATTAAAATATTTTCCTTTGAATCATTGAAATATTTTATGACTTCTTCAACATCTGATGCAGGCGGTAGTCCTGAAATATTAGCAGAAGTGGCAGTAATAGGAAAAGGAGATAGTTGTATTAAGTCTAAGGCGAAAGATTCTCCTGGCATTCTAATGGCTATCTTATTATCAAAAATAATTTCTGGAGGCAATTTAGCCTTTGCTGGTAACAGAAGCGTTAATGGTCCAGGCCAGTATTTTTCAATTAACTCTTTTGCTATAAAAGGTAAAGAATTTACTAATAAATTAAGATGACTCAAATTAACTATAAGCGGGAAAACCTTTTCTGTAGGACGCTTTTTTAGTTCAAATATTTTCTTAAGTAATCTTCTGTTGTTAAATTTAACTCCAATACCATATAGAGTTTCTGTAGGATAAATTATTATCCCCCCTGCTTCTAAAAAATCAATTATTTGTGGTATTTTTGCCTCTTCTACTCTTAATATTTGCATTTAACTCCTCTAAGATTGAATTTAATTGTCTTATATCAATTTTTCTAAATTTTTTATCTTTAAAATAAATCTCTGAATAAAAGTCTATAAATTTAGCTGCTAAATCCCTTATTTTAGAATCGGAAATATTGATAATAAATTCTTCTAATCCCTCATTATTTTTTCTCTCATAACCTCCTTTATTCATAATTTTCAAAAATCTTTTTAATGGTGACCTGTTTATTTTGTAAATCCTTAACGTATAAATAGAAATAATTATTATTAGACAAATTGAGAGTGGAAATAAATATTTTTTTTCAAAGTGAAATTTTGGAGATTTTATAGTATTTACCAATTTAAGCTGAGTTGTAAGGTCATAATTTATTACAAAGTTATTCCATATATAATCTAAAAAATTAAGTACAACAGGTTCATTATATCGTACAACTCTACTACCTGAAGGATCATATCTTCTCCAAACTCCATTACTCCATGCTTCAACCCATAAATGAGCATCTGAAGCCCTTATCAAGTAATAAGCTCCAAAGGGATTATAACTACCCCCCCTGAAACCGCCAACCACTCTTGAATGAATACCTTTTATCCTGAGCATTAAAGCCATTGTTGTGGCAAAATACTCACAATTACCCTTTTTAGCATTAAAAACAAAATCTTCTACAGGATTGTTACCTTGTGGTAAATATTTAAGAGAATATTCGTAATTTTTAAGAAAATCAATTACATTATTTATAACTTCCTCTTTACCTGCAGCTTTTGAAGTTATTTCTTCTGTTAATGCCTTGAATCTATTGGTAATGTTATCTGGTAATTGGAGATATTTTTTATTAGGTTGTTCTTCGTAATATTCATAATTTATAGATGATTCACCTATGTATTTCAAAGGTTTCTGAATAGGATTCTTTGTTTTATAAACTCCTGGATATTCTAAAATAAGATTTTGCAAGTAAACATTTAGAGGAAAATCAAGAACAGGTAAGTAATTTTCATAGGAAGGTTCAAAAAATACAGAATATCTTATCCTCTTTCCTATTATTTTTTCATCTCCATGAGTAAAAATCTCTTCTCTTGTCCACTTTTTTCCATCAAAATTATCAAAAGTTATCATTCTCCAGTAGAGTTGGTTAAAATCTATTTTATCCATTTTTACTCTCATTACCACTGATTTATCCTCTTCAATTGTTGAAATACTCCCAAGATTTACTGTTGATGAAAATCCTGTTTTAGCACTTGCTAAACCAATGTTAAGTAAAGGATAGGGAGTTCTCGGTAAGAAAATAAAAAAAACTATACTCATAGGAACTGATAGAATTATAATTATTATGGTATATTTTAGTAACCCCTTCAGAACTCCCTTTTCCGTGTAATTTTGCGAAGTCTCTTTTAAATACGTAATGAGTAAGATGGAAAATAAACATAAAATAAAAACTAAAGCGAATCTCACAAGAAAAATCCACGATACACTAAATATGGTCGAAGCACTCAAAAGTAACATTGCCATTAAATAAATCTGGAAATATTCTCTA
>CAZYLC010000006.1:46733-50913 GCA_964648755.1 uncultured Thermodesulfovibrio sp. | reverse complement strand
TTAGTATTGACTTTTATAAAAATTTCATTATATTATTTAATAATTTTATATATTAATAAAATTTTTATATGGAGGAATTTATGAACACTCTATTAAATCTTTTAGTTTTCTTTTCGCCTATAATTATGCTCATTGGAATAGGTATAAAATTTTTTAAGATTTCTAAGATGCCTGTTCATGTTAGATGGGAAATATATCCTCTTCCTGCTATAAAAAGAGAGAAATGTAGATGTGTAGGTTCATATATTGAAGAGGTTGATTGGGTAAAAAAGAACTCAAAAAAATTTTTCATGGGAGAAATTATTGAGCCCTTTAAAGAGATGTTTTTTCTGCATAGATTAAAAAAATTTAACACCTATGGATTATGGCCATGGTCTATGGCACTTCATTGGGGCATATGGTTTTTGTTTTTATGGTTTTCCCTAATTTTCATAGCAATGTTCATGGAGAATTTTAACATATCAAATTTTGTCTTTGTAGCTTACTTATCCTATATTTTAGGAATCCTTGGCTCTTCAGGACTTATTTTCAAAAGAAACTCAAATAAAGAGTTGAGATTGTACACTTCAGGAATAGATTACTTTAATCTATTTTTTCTCATGAGTCTTTTTGGAACAGGACTTCTGATGACAATTGGTGGTGATTTTATAAACGAAAATTTATCATATGTAGAAGGAATTATTGCTTTCAATCTTCAAATTTCTGAATTTTCAAAAATAACAACAATTCATTTCTTACTATTTGCAATTTTTTTGATTTACATACCCTTTTCAAAATTCTTTCATGGACCCGTTAAATTTTTTACTTTTCACAAAATACTTTGGAATGATTCATATCAGCAAAAAGGTTCTTCTGAAGAAACAATGATATCACAACAGCTAAATTATAAAGTAAGATGGGCTGGACCTCACATTTTACCTGAAAAAAGCTGGCTTGAAAATGCTAAAAATCCAAACATAGAAGATAAATAAGGAGGGATGAATGAACTCATTAATGGATTTTTCAAAGGATACTAAGGAGCCTTTAGTAGATATTAAATTAGAAGACTTAATATCTTTGGAGCCATATATAGAAGAAAAAGATGGTTTTAAGGAACTCTCTGATGAATTGAAAAATAAATATAACTTTTCTTTAGATGGCTTTTCTGGCTTTCCTTTTCCTGAACCATCAGAGGAAGAAAAAGCTAAAATTGTAAAAAAATTTCTCATAGGTATAAATAATCTTTTAAATCCTGAATCCAACTGGACATTTTTAAAACCCTTTTCTCTATCACTAAAATATTGCGTAAAATGTAACACCTGTGCAGAGGCTTGTCATGTTTATGTGGGAAGCGGAAAAAAGGAGATATATAGACCAAATTTCCGTTCCGAAATTCTTCGAAGAATCTATAAGAGATATTTTACACCGAGCGGAAAACTCCTTAAGTCTTTTGTTGGGGCAGACATTGAAGTTACATATACTGCTATAAGAAGGCTTTTAGAACTTTCCTATCGTTGTACTCTTTGCAGGAGATGCGCTCTTTATTGTCCTGTTGGAATTGATAATGGTCTAATTGCAAGAGAACTGAGAAAATTGTTTAGTCAAGAACTTGGAATGGCTCCTGTAGAGGTATATAAAAAGGGTACGAGGCTACATCTTCAGGCAGGTTCATCAACAGGTATGGGTCCTACTGCTTTTAAGGAGATAATTAAATTTATCGAAGAGGAAATACACGAAAAAATTGGAAGAAAAATTACGATTCCTGTTGATAAAAAGGGAGCTGATATTATGTTGCTTCACAATGGAGGTGAGTACCTTGCCTGGCCTGACCATATTGCAGCCTTCTCTATACTCTTTAATTTTGCTGGAATAAATTATACTTTGAGTAGCGAAACTCTTGGTTATGATGGCGTTAATTATGGAGCATGGTATGATGATGTAGAACTTGCCAGGGTAGGTTTGAGGCATCTACAAATAGCCCATGACCTCGGAGTAAAAAAGCTTGTAATTGGAGAGTGCGGGCATTCCCACAAGGTTTACACTATTATTTTCGATAAAATCTTGCCAGCAAGCTCTCCTCTTTGGAACATTCAGAAGGAGTCATGTTTACCGATTATGTGGGAGATAGTAAAAAGTGGTCGAATAAAATTCGATCCCAGTAGAAATAATTTTCCTATTACAATGCATGATTCTTGTAACATCGTTAGACTTAATGGGATAATGCAACCACAAAGAAATGTTATAAATGCTATATCTCCCGGTACTTTCAGAGAAATGAATCCAAATTGTTCCTTTAATTATTGCTGTGGAGGAGGAAGTGGTTTTGCTATCATAAGGTCATTAAACTTCCCAATTTGGAGAAATAAAGTTTCCTTTAGACTAAAAACAAAGCAAATCCTTGATACTTTTGATGATGTTTTAGAAAAAGATATACCAAAACTTGTAGTTGCTACATGTTCTAACTGTAAAGGTTCTTTAAGGGATATGATAAAAACATATAATCTTTTTGAAAAATTCAAAATTAATTATACAGGATTGGCTGAACTAATTGTAAATGCTATTGCAGAAATACCGCCATTTTTAAATTTGGAGGAACTTCCCGAGTAATTATATTATCTTCTAATCCTTGATTCAAAGTTATTATCAAAAACAGCTCCTTCAAGGACTGCATCAGTGAAAACTGTGGCAATGAGGGAGCAGCGAATAAACTCTGAATTTCTTAGGTTTGCTCTGATAAATTTTGTTCCAGATAATTCAGATTTAAAAAAACTCACTCTTTCCATATCAGCTTCAGAGAAATCTACTCCTGTAAATGTGGCTTGCTTTAGATTTGCTCCTCTCATATAAGCATTTTTAAAATTTGCCAATGATGCTTCTACCATTTGCAAATTTCCTTCTTCTATCATGGCATACTGAAAATTGGATACACTTATTTTAGCATTTAGCAAATTTATACTATTCATAAGAGCATTATTGAAGTCTGCTCCAGGCATAAAAGAGAAATTCAAGTCCGCTCCATTTAGATTTGCTCTTTTAAAAGAAGCGCCGGTTAGATTTGAACTGTCAATTTTACAATTTGTTAGATCTGCTTCATCAAAAATGCAAAGTGACAAATTTGACTTACTTAGGTCAGCATTCCTTAATATGCACCCGCTAAAGTTTACTCCTACAAGCTCAAGCTCTGATAATTTTATCCCTGTTAAATCTAATCCTGATAAATCAGGATTACTTTGAATTCTAATTAGTATGTCATTTTTTGTCATTTATTCTTTCTCCATTACAGTAAATATTAAACCTGTCTCCTCTTAAAAAACCAATTATTGTTAATCCAAGATTTTCTGCAATCTCTACTGCCAGAGAAGTAGGCGCGGCTCTGCTTACTATTAGGGGAATTTTCCACTTCGCAGTTTTCAATACCATTTCAGAAGAAATTCGTCCACTTACAAGCATTATTTTTTCTTGAAAAGGAATTTTGTTTAGTAAAGCCCAACCAACTACTTTATCTACGGCATTATGCCTTCCTACGTCTTCTGCAATAAAAAGTATCTTTTCCCTATCTGCCAAGGCTGCGGCATGTATGCAGCCTGTTGTTCTATATAAAGTGGACTTGAGTTGAAATTGCCTGAAGAGATTGAATAAACTCTGAGCATTCACTGAGAGAGTATCATTTATTTTTACTTTCAAATCTTTTATAAAACTTACAGATGACATGCAACCAGAAGTAATTGTTTTTCCATCCAAAGAGACAAAACCTTCAAGTAAAACTTTAGCTTTAATCTCTTTTTCATCATAATCTATAATAATTTTTTCAGGGCACCAGTCACCTTTCAAAATCCCTTCAGTAATTAAAAAACCTATTATTAGCTCTTTTATTTGTAAGGGTGAAGCAGATAGAGATACAATTTCTTCATCATTGACAAATATTTTTATCCTTTTCTCAACTGCGATGAAATCTTCAATTGGAGTAAATTTTTCAGACTGAAATTTAATAATTTTTTTGGTTACCAAAGGATTCATAAACTGTATTTTAAACTCTGTAATTTTTTTCTTGCAAATTATTTTAAAAAACTGCTATTCTGAAGTTAGAATAACTTTTAGGAGGTAGATGTGTTTAGTATCAGTGAAAAAGCAGCCGAGAAGGCAAAACTAATCCTCAAAAATGAGGGAAAAGAAGGTTGGGGACTTAGAATATTCTCAGCAG
>CAZYLC010000006.1:43441-46598 GCA_964648755.1 uncultured Thermodesulfovibrio sp. | reverse complement strand
ATGTTTCCAGTTCATCGCCCAAGAAGATTAAGAAAAACAGATATCCTGAGGAAAATGGTGAGGGAGACAACTCTCACTCCTCAGGATTTTATTTATCCTCTCTTTGTTGTTCCGGGAAAGAAAGTCAAAAATCCCATCTCCTCAATGCCTGATTGTTTTCATGAAAGCATAGATGAAGCAGTTAAAACAGCAAAAGAAGTATTTTCTCTTGGAATACCCGCAATAATTCTCTTCGGAATTCCTGATCATAAGGATGAAAAAGCCTCCTCTGCCTATGATGAAAAGGGCATTGTTCAGCGAGCTGTAAAAGCGATAAAAGATGCCTTGCCAGACTTGATTGTTATAACGGATGTATGTCTTTGTGAATATACTTCCCATGGTCACTGCGGAATTATTAAAAACGGCAAGGTAGATAATGATTCAACCCTTGAAATTTTAGCTCTTGAAGCTCTCTCCCATGCCCAAGCAGGTGCTGATATTGTTGCTCCTTCTGATATGATGGATGGAAGAGTGGGAAAAATCCGTAAAGCCCTTGATGAAGAAGGATTTACCGATGTAATAATTTTATCCTATGCAGCAAAATATGCATCAGCTTTTTATGGACCCTTCAGAGAAGCAGCTCAGAGTGCTCCAGCTTTTGGTGATAGACGCTCCTATCAAATGGACCCTGCAAATCGTAGAGAAGCATTAAAAGAAGTTGCTCTTGATATCGAAGAAGGAGCAGATATTGTAATGGTAAAGCCTGCCTTAGCATATCTTGATATTATTTCTGATGTAAAGAAAAACTTTAATGTTCCTGTTGCAGCCTATAATGTAAGTGGTGAGTATTCAATGGTAAAAGCAGCTTCCCAGCTTGGCTGGTTAAATGAAGAAGCAGTTATGATGGAGATTCTAACCTCCATAAAAAGGGCGGGAGCAGACTTAATCCTTACCTACTTTGCAAAAAAAGCAGCAAAATTACTTTAGTAAATAAATTTTATTAATGGATAAATTCATACTTCAAACTTCCTTTAAACCAAAAGGGGACCAGCCAAAAGCTATTAAACAGCTTGTTGATGGAATCAAAAAAGGCCATAAACATCAGGTTTTGCTTGGCGTTACAGGTTCAGGAAAAACTTTCACAATAGCAAATGTAATAGCAAAAGTTAATAAACCAACCTTAGTGATTGCCCATAATAAAACTCTTGCGGCACAGCTATATGGAGAGCTTAAGGAGCTTTTCCCATACAATGCAGTGGAATACTATGTAAGTTACTATGATTACTATCAGCCAGAAGCTTATATTCCTGAAACAGACACTTATATTGAAAAGGATGCACTTATTAATGATGATATTGACAGAATGAGGCATTCTGCAACACTTTCAGTTCTTACAAGACAAGATGTAATTGTGGTTGCCTCTGTTTCCTGTATATATGGAATTGGCTCTCCCGATGACTATATGGCAATGCATGTAACTCTTGAAGAAGGAATGAAAACAGAAAGAGACGCTATGCTTAGAAAGCTTGTTGAAATACTCTATACAAGAGCAGAGGATGAATTTAGAAGAGGAAATTTTAGGGTGAGAGGAGATGTAGTTGATATTTTTGCCTCTCATTGCCTCGACAGAGCTTACAGAGTTGAGTTTTTTGATGAGGAGATTGATGCCATATATGAAATTGATCCCCTTACTGGAGCCAAACAGAAAAGACTTCAAAGACTATTCATACCACCAAACAGCCACTGGGTAACTCCTGAACCAAGACTAAAAAAAGCACTTGAGACCATAGAGGAAGAATTGGAAGAGAGAATTAAATATTTCAAGGAAAGGGGTGAAGAACTTTTTGCAGAAAGAATTGAAAAACGAACCCGCTTTGACATGGAGCTTTTAAGCCAGTTTGGACATTGTCATGGAATTGAAAATTACTCAAGGCATCTAAGCGGTAGACTACCCGGAGAACCTCCCTTTACGCTTATAGATTATATTTACGCAGGACCATCAAAGGGAGACTTTCTTACAGTTATTGATGAAAGCCACGTTACAGTGCCTCAGATTGGAGGAATGTATGAAGGAGACCGTGCTCGTAAACAGAATCTTATAGGATATGGGTTCAGACTTCCCTCTGCTCTTGACAACAGACCTCTTACTTTCAGAGAATTTGAACATAGAATGAATTATGTAATTTGTGTATCTGCAACCCCAGCTGATTATGAGATTGAAAAATCAGGTGGTAAGATTGTTGAACAGATAATAAGACCTACAGGACTTGTTGATCCAAAAATTGAGGTTCGCCCAGCTACTAATCAGGTTGAAGATTTACTTGAGGAAATTCAAAAGAGGGTAAGCAGAGGTGAAAGGATTCTTGTAACCACTCTAACAAAAAAAATGGCTGAGGATTTAACTGACTACTATACAGCTCTTGGTATAAAGGCGAAATATCTTCATTCAGACATAGATACCCTTGAAAGAGTCGAAATTTTAAGAGATCTGAGACTCGGTAAGTTTGATGTATTAATTGGAGTAAATTTACTCAGAGAGGGGCTTGACCTTCCTGAGGTATCCCTTGTTGCCATATTTGATGCTGACAAAGAGGGATTTCTACGTTCAGAAAGGTCTCTAATTCAGACAGCAGGCAGAGCATCAAGGAATATAAATGGTACAGTAATATTTTATGCAGATATAATTACAGATTCCATGAAGAAGGCAATTAATGAAACAGAAAGAAGGCGTAAAATTCAGATCGATTATAATAAAAAAATGGGAATTACACCGGAAACTGTAAAAAGCAAGATAAAGGATATACTTGCCTCTATTTATGAAAGAGATTACGTGACTTTAGATTCAGTTAGAGAAGAAGTTAGGGATTACGAAATTACAGAGGAAAATATTAAAAAGCTTGAAGTTGAGATGAGAAGGGCAGCGGAAAATCTTGAATTTGAAAGAGCTGCAGAGCTAAGAGATAAAATAAAAAAGATTAAAGAACAAATTCTATATATCGGCACTAAACCTTAATCTATTTAAAAATCCTTAATATTGACAGGAATCTAATATTTATGATATTTTTGAAAGTTAGCAACCTAATGATATTTGCAAATTAGATTTTAAAATAGTTAAAATTAAACATAATGCGGGTGTAGCTCAGCTGGTAGAGCACAACCTTGCCAAGGTTGGGGTCGC
>CAZYLC010000006.1:29887-43431 GCA_964648755.1 uncultured Thermodesulfovibrio sp. | reverse complement strand
GGGAGCGGTCTGCAAAACCGCCATTCGCCGGTTCGAATCCGGCCGTCGCCTTTTTCTTTTATGAGACCCTTAGGAGTTCATACATCAATAAAAAATACTCTATTAAATTCAATTGCTGAGGCAGTTGAATTAGAATGTACAACTTTTCAAATTTTTCTTCATAGCCCACAAGTATGGCAGGTTCCAGAATTCGAACAATCAATAATTGAAGAATTTAGAAAGCAAAGGGAGTATTATGGGCTGAATCCTCTTGTTGTGCATGCTTCTTATTTAATAAATCTCATATCATCAACTCCGAAGACTACTGCCTCATCAAGATTTCTCCTTAAGAGAGAAGTTCTTGCATCTGATTCTCTTGGTGCTAACTATTACGTGATACATCTTAAAGATAACAAGGATATGAGTAAAGAGGCGATTTATTCCAAAACAAAGGAAGGATTTGACAAGATAGAGTCACTCTCAAATTGTAAGATTCTCTTAGAAAATACTGCTAAAAGTAAGATTACAGCAAGAATACCTGATTTGTTTGAAACCTTTGAAAGAGTTAGAAACGATAATATAGCTGGAGTTTGTCTTGATACTTGTCACCTTTTCGCTGCAGGATATGATTTAAGTAAGGATGAAGGTATTGAATTTTTCATAAAAGATATGGAGAAATACGGTGATTTTAATCTTATAAAAGTGATTCATCTAAACGATTCTAAAAGCCCTTCGGGTTCAGGTATTGACAGGCATGAACATATCGGAAAGGGATACATAGGAGAAGTGGGATTTATTAAATTTTTAAAAATCCAAGAACTCTCCTCCCTGCCTATTATCCTTGAAACTCCTAAGAAAAGTTTGCAGGATGACCTAAAAAATCTTTCTGTAATTAGAGATATTCTTAGGAAGTTAGAATCCTGAAGATCTCTTCATATCTTTCTGCTGTCTTCTGCACTATTTCATTGGGAAGTAAAGGTGCAGGTGGTTTTTTATCCCATTTTATTGAAATTAGATAATCTCTTACAATCTGTTTATCATAACTATCCTGTGATTTACCGGGTTTGTAATCTTTCTTTGACCAGAATCTTGATGAGTCAGGAGTAAGCAGTTCATCAATCAAAATTAATTTTCCATCATAGAGACCAAATTCCATTTTTGTATCTGCAATTATAATTCCCTTCTTTTCAGCAATTTCTGAAGCTCTTTTATATATGGCAAGTGTAAGTTCTTTTACCTTACTTGCCGTTTCTTCACCGAGTATTTTAATAGTTTCTTGAAAACTGATATTTATATCATGGCCTTCTTCAGCCTTTGTACTTGGTGTATATATAGGTTCAGGAAGTTTCTGGGATTCTATAAGTCCTTCGGGTAATTTTATACCACAAATACTACCTGTTTTTTGATAGTCCTTCCAACCTGAACCAGTTATATATCCACGGACAATGCATTCTACTGGCAGAGGTTTTGCTTTTTTTACAAGCATACTGCGTCCTTCAAGAATATCCTTATATTTTTTTAAAGGTGCTGGAAATTCATCTACATTTGATGAAACAATATGATTTTCAACTAAATCTTTTACTTGGTCAAACCAGAAAAGAGAAATCTGGGTTAAAACTTTACCTTTACCTGGAATGCCATTTGGCAAAACTACATCAAAGGCAGAAACCCTATCTGTTGCAATAATGAGCAGGTAATCATCCACTTCATAAATATCTCTTACTTTACCACTTCTTAAAAATTTCACACCCTCCATATTTGTCTTCAAAACAACCTTTGTTTCCATAAACACCCCCTTATATTTTCAATAAATACATACCTTTACCAAGTTTAAGTGCATTTCTTATGGCGTTTTTTACAAAGTTTTTTGAGGCACTTAGGGCTTCCTTTGGCTCATAGCCAAGGCATAAAAATGCCACAAAGGCAGATGAAAAGGCACATCCTGTTCCATGATAATGTCCTGGGAATTTTTCACCTTCCGCCACATATAAATTTTTCCCATCATAGAGATAATCAGAAGCCTTATTTTCAAAATGACCACCTTTTATTATTACAGTCTCTGTTCCTAATTTTTGGATAATTTTTGCACCTTCGACGATGCTCTCCTGAGAATTAATTTTTAAACCTGATAGAGCTTCTGCCTCAGGAATATTAGCCGTCACAGCTTTTGATAGAGGAATAAGTTCTTTTTTGAGTTTTAATATTGCACTTTTTTTCATCAAACATTTTCCTGTAGAGGATGTTATTACAGGATCAATAACAAAATTTTTAATCTTATATTTTTTTAAATTTTGAATTATACATTCAACAGCTTCTTCACTATAAATCATGCCTGTTTTTGCACCGTAGGGTTTTATATCCTTGAGAAGTACTTTAAACTGGATGTCAATCATTTCTGGACTTAAGGGATAAATCTTTTTAACAACCGTAGTATTCTGGGCTGTAAGGGCGGTAATAACGCCTATCCCATAAACTCCAAGTGCTTGAAATACCTTCAAATCCATCTGAATTCCTGCTCCTCCAGTGGGATCAGAGCCACCTATTGTCAAGGCTACTTTCATTTTTTCCTCTCAAGGTTATTTATGAACTCGGCTCCATAGAGGAATACTGCCCAGGCATAAAATAGCCACATTAAAAGAGCAAGAAAGGTGGATAGGGAGCCATAAAGGGTGCTTATTTTTATTACTTCAGAAACATAAAAGGCAAATATGTGTTTTGCTAATTCAATGAATATCGTGGTAATGAAACTTCCGATAAAAATAGAGGATATTTTCAATTTTTTATTAGGCAGAAATTTATAGAGGGAAACAATAATTGTAAAAATCAATAAAAAGGTAATAACGTATTTGACAAAGAATTTTGCAATAATATTTAACTCTGTAATCATGTGAGAACCTGATAATCTAATTATATAAGAGAGAGCAAAGGAGGCTCCCACAGCGAATATTATTAGAAGAACAATGAATACGGAGAGCAAAAAGGATAGGAAAAAATGTCTTTTTTTGGGCACTTTAAATATTTTATTTAAAGAAAATTCAATTGCAGCAAATAATTGTATGGAAAAAATTCCATAAAGTATTAGGGATATTTCGCTAATTCCCTTTAACATGAGTAATTTTTTTATTTCGCTTATCATCTGTATTTCTATATTAGGGAAAAGAAACATTAGTTTATTGTATACAAATCTTATTATAGTCTCTTCCTTTGTGAAGCTTATAAGTATATTAACAATAAACATGCTTAAGGGAATAATTGATAATATTGAGAAAAATGCAAGAGCAGCGCTTAGAAATATACCTTCATCTTTATAAAAATCCTTTAAACTTAAAAGTATGGATTTTGGAATTTTCAGAATCATTTAAAATTCAAGACCCTCTCTGCATTGATATAAAAAATTTTATCAAGCAAATTTTCTGGAAGATTGATATTCCTTAAGTTTTCTATTTCTTTACTTTGATCTGCCCATGGTGAATCAGTTCCAAAAAGGATAAAATCTGAAGGATGTTTAAGAAGGAATTCTCTTATCTTTTCATCTGGTAACCAACCAAAAGAAAAGGATATCTCCATATAAACCTCTTTTCCTAAAATTAGCTCTTCCACTTCATCCCATTGTTTCCATGCTCCAAGATGAGTAGTAATAAATTTAAGATTTGGAAAGTTGTCAATAACGTTAAGAATTCTATTGGGTGCAGCAATGTCCCATTCAGGAAAGCTGATGTCATAGCCGCAGTGCATTACAACAAAAAGATTATTTTCAACCAAGGCTTCATAAATTTTAAAGGCTTTTTCATCATCAATTGAAAAGTTCTGATAGAAAGGATGCATTTTTATTCCTAAAAAACCTTCTTCTTTGATGATTTTTATATGTTCTTTAATTTTAATATCTAAAGGATGAACTGAAGGAAGGGGTAAAATTCTTTCAGAGCGAACTTTTTTACTCCATTTAAGTATTGGATTAAATTGTTCAGGCTTGGTGGCGATATTACATAAAACTGATTTTGTTATTCCACTCTTATCCATCGACTTAAGAAGGGAATCCAGTTTTCCGTCTAATACAGCTTTTACTACGCATTCCTCCTGAAGCTTTGCCATAGCTTTTTCAGCTATTTCATCAGGGAAAGCATGTGTGTGAAAATCGATTATGGGCATCATGATATTTTAGCCATAATCAAATTTAATTATCAAATTTTGTTTTCTATAAAATGTCTTTTTTTGTTATTATTAATTTAATTGTTCTATTTTTAGGAGGCTTTCATGGATATATCTCAACTTATTCAAAAAAATAATACAAAGATAGTTTTCATTATTCTTGACGGAGTAGGTGGATTGCCGATAAATGGCAAGACTGAACTAGAAGCAGCAAATAAACCCTATTTAGATAGTCTTGCCCATACCTCAGCTTGTGGAATGCATATTCCAGTTGGTCATGGAATCACTCCAGGAAGCGGTCCAGGGCATTTTGGGGTTTTTGGATATGATCCATTAAAGTATGAAATAGGTAGAGGGGTATTAGAAGCTTTAGGCCTTGAAATAGAGTTGCAAAAGACTGACGTTGCAATTAGATGTAATTATTCAACTTTAAAAAATGGATTAATTGTTGATAGGCGTGCTGGTAGAATACCTACAGAAAAAAATATTGAACTTACATCTCTATTGTCAGAGAAAATAAATGAAATAGATGGTGTTAAGATTATACTAAAACCTGGTAAAGAACATAGATTTTGTCTTGTTCTTAGGTTCAAAGAAAAAATCTTAGAAAAAGAGGCAATGGTAAAAGATACAGACCCTCAAAAAGAGGGTAAGCCTCCACTTGATCCAGAACCTTTAAATAATGAATCTGCAAAGGTTGCCGATATAGCCAAGAAATTTATCAATCAGGCTAAGGATATTTTAAAGAATGAAGAAAAAGCTAATTATGTTCTATTGAGAGGTTTTTCTGCATTACCCCATATTCCTCCCTTCGAGGAAAAATATGGACTCAAAGCTTGTTCTATCTCTGTATACCCTATGTATAGGGGTATAACAAAGCTTCTTGGCATGGAAACATTAAAAGTGGAAGGTGACATCAAGGAAGAAGTTGAGTTATTAAAACAAGTTTATAAAGATTATGATTTTATTTTTGTACATATTAAAAAAATAGATTCCTTTGGTGAAGATGGTAATTTCGAGGGTAAAGTTAAAAAAATTGAAGAATTTGATTCCTATTTACCAGAGATTACTTCTTTAAATCCTGATGTTCTTTTAATTACTGGTGATCACAGTACTCCAGCCTTATTAAAAGCCCATAGTTGGCATCCTGTTCCATTACTCTTAAAATCTTCTTATGTCTTTGGAGGACTCTCCAAAGCATTTACTGAGAGAGAATGTTTAAAAGGTGAATTAGGTATAATCCCAGCCATATCAATAATGCCTCTTGTTTTAGCAAATTCTTTAAGGTTGAGGAAATTTGGTGCATGATTGATAGTCATTGTCATCTTGAAATGTTCGAAAATAAAGAGGAAGAAGTAATAAGAAGAGCTAATGATGCAGGGGTTACTTCTATTATTACAATTAGTTCCGATAAGGAAAGTATAGATCAAGCTATAAATATAGCTGAAAAATATCCTATGGTTTATGCTGCAATTGGAATTCATCCCCATGATGCTATTCAATTAGATGATGATGCGCTTAAGTATATCTTTGAAAAAAGTCGACATCCTAAGGTCATAGCAATAGGAGAGATAGGATTAGATTATCATTACAATCATTCACCAAGAGATGTACAGATAAAGGCTTTTAAATCGCAGCTTTTCTTAGCAAAAGAAATTGGGTTGCCTGTTATCGTGCATTCAAGAGAAGCACTTGAAGATACTTATAACATATTAAGAGAAACTAAAGTCAAAGCTGGAGTTATGCATTGTTTTAGTGGCAATGTATATAAAGCAAAAAAATTTATTGAACTTGGATTTTTTATATCGATTTCAGGAGTAATTACCTTTAAAAATGCTAATAAAATTAAAGAAGTAGCAACTCTAATTCCCGATGAAAACATTATGATTGAAACTGATGCTCCCTACCTTACCCCTGAGCCAATGCGGGGTAAAAAAAATGAACCAGCCTATCTTGTTTATATAGCAGAGGCTTTAGCGAAATTAAGAGGATTAACATTAGAAGACATTGACAGGATTACCACTGTAAATACAAAAAGACTATTTAAAATAGGAGAATTACCCGAAGGAGAAATAAGTTATAAAATAAGAGATACACTCTATTTAAATGTCACTAATAGATGTACCAATGTATGTAAATTTTGCGTTAGGTTTCATACAGATTATGTTAAAGGACATAACCTAAGATTAAAAAAAGAACCTACCGCTGAAGAACTAATTAAAGCAATTGGAGATCCTAAAAATTATAAAGAGATTGTTTTTTGTGGTTATGGCGAGCCCTTTTTAAGATTTGATCTAATAAAATATGTTGCTAAATGGATTAAAGAAAATGGTGGGAAAGTTAGGATTAATACAAATGGACATGGAAATTTAATACACGGCAGAAGAATATTAGGAGAACTTAAAGGACTTATAGATTCCATATCCATTAGTCTTAATGCTCATGATAAAAAAACTTACAATAAAATTTGTAATCCTGTTTATTCTGATGCTTACGATAGTCTTATCGAATTTATAAAGGATGCAAAAGAGTATATACCCTATGTTCAGGTAACAGTAGTTAATGTAGAAGGTGTTGATATTAAAAAATGTGAAGAAATGGCTAATTCATTAGGAGTTAAATTAAAGATTAGAAATCTTGATCAGGTAGGATAAGACTATGATTGATATAATAAAAAAAGATTTACTAAATGGATTTAAGACCTTCAAATTTTGGGCACAAACTCTGTCTGATAGAGTAAAGATAGAGATCAATATCATTAAACTTTTGTCGGAAATAAATAAATTAAACGATAAAAAAAATAAATTATTAATAGAATTAGGAACGGAAATCTATAAGTCTGGTAAAACTTCTTTTAACCTATCAGAAGAGGAAAAATTTTTGTCAATTCTCAGAAAATTGAAAGAAGTCGAAACCGAGATAGAGAGCAAAAAGAAAAAAATATCAGAACTTGGAGCCATTGATTAATGGGAATCGCCATTATATTAGTTTTGGGTTTGATTATTGGTTCCTTCATGAATGTTTGCATATATCGAATTCCCAGAAAATTATCAGTAATAAAACCCTTCTCCTTTTGTCCAAAGTGCAGAAACACAATAAAACCTTGGCATAACATCCCTATATTAAGTTATATATTACTTAGAGGAAAATGTGCCTATTGTGGAGAAAAAATTAACCTCAGATATCCTATTGTTGAAGGAATTAATGGAGTATTGTATGTATTAGCTTACATATTTTTCGGTTTTGATATTGTATTACCTTTCGTGCTATTTTTTTTATCTTCTTTGATTGTAATTTCCTTTATTGATCTTGACTTCCAAATAATTCCTGATAGAATCTCCATTTCACTTATTTTAGCTGGTCTATTACTTTCATTTTTACCCCATTCTGCATATAATCTTGTCGCTGACTTAAAAGAATCTCTTTTGGGAGTTCTTGTAGGTGGTGGAATCCTTCTTATAATATCTCTATTAAGTAAAGGTGGAATGGGTGGAGGAGATATAAAACTCAATGCTGGAATTGGCGCTTTTTTAGGCTGGCAGAATGCTCTTTTAACCATATTCATAGGCAGTTTAGTAGGAGCAATAGTAGGGCTAATAATTCTGAAAAAAACAGGGAATAGGAAAATTCCCTTTGGACCTTTTCTGTCAATAGGCTCTATTATAAGCCTTTTTGGGGGAAGAGAAATACTAAGACTTTATCTCGGATAAAAATTAATCACCACATTCTTCTATTAACTCTCTAATTATAAGGGCTAATTTATCACTGCTGCCAAGAGGTTTTGTACATATTATTTTAACCTCTGGATAATCTTTTTGAAAGTCTTCTATTATTTTCGGAATATCAAAAGATACATGGCTACCTGTAGATAGAAAAAAAGGATGAACTATTATTTTTTTCACACCTTCTTTTATGTAATCTAAAATTGCTTCTTGCATTAAGGGCTTGCCATACTTTAGATAGGCAACTTTTACATCATCCCTATTCCTATCTAAAATTGAAGCAAGTTTAGTAGCGATAGGAGCTAAATTGTTTGCTTCTTTTTTAGGGCTTCCATGAGCTATTATAACTATTTTTTCCATTTACCATTTCTCTTATTCCTTCAATTATTCTGGGACTTAAATGATATACCTTATCACTTATTATAAATACTTTACCATTTTTTACAGCATCAGTATATTTTAATTTTTCTATTATTGTTTCATTGATTGTGTCATTGTGTCCACTGCCTATGAATATAATGTCTGGATTCTTCTTGATTATGTCTTCTATATTTTGTTGAAAATAGGCAGAGAACTTATTAGCAATGTTCTGTAATCCTAAGAATTTTATAATCTCACCAATATGAGATTCCTCTCCTGCAACTGTTAAGTTTTCAGACCAGATTATAAATAGAGCTTTTTGTCCATGGAAAATATTCTTCATTTCTCTTAATTCTTTTTGGAATTTTTCATTAAAAATTTTAGCTTTATCATCTCCTCCTACATGTTTAGCGAGTTTCCTTATTTCTATTGGTAAGTCAGATAATTTTTTTGGATTGAAGACATAAACTTTAAGACCAAGATTAACAAATTTTTGATAAACTTCTATGGGTGTTCCTTCCTGAGAAATGATAATCAGGTCAGGTTTAAGGGCTAAAATTTTTTCAAAGGAGGGATTGAGCATCCCTCCCACTCTTACTTTATATTTCACCTCTTCTGGCCAGTTACAGTAGTCGGAAACAGCGATTATTTTATCTCCAATGCCAAGATAATATAATGTCTCGGTTACGCTGGGTGACAGCGAAATTATCCTTTGTGGTTCAGCATAAGCAACTGACAGCAGAAAGAAAAAGGCAAATATAACTCTTAAAATAGCCATTTCATCCCAGCAGTAATTGTTCTTCTTGGCATAGGATAATCTGGAACATATTCATAGGCTCTGTCAAAGAGATTCTCAATGCCTAAGCTAAACTCAAGCTTTTTTACTGGTTTGTAAAGTGCTTTAAAATTAAAAACTGTAAAGTCTGATTTTTTAATGATCTTTGATTGCCATGTAATTGGATTAAAATAGTTAACATTTTCATCTCCAATGTAATTTGCAATTAATCGTGTATCCCAGTTTTTACCATGGGCACGAATACCGAATGCACCGAGCCATTTCGGAGTTGCCAAAAGTGGTTTTCCATCAGAATCAGTGAATCTCGTATGATAAGTTATATTTGTAAAGGGTTCAAGTGAAAATTTGAGCCCTAAAAGATTTTTTAAATCATAAGAAAGATTTAGTTCCCATCCTTGAATTGTTGCTCTATCTGAGTTTTTATAACTATAGGCATTCAAGTTGGTGTCAAAGTAACTTGATATCTTATTTTTAAATTTAGAGTGAAAGAAAGCGAAATTTCCATTAAAATCGGATTGATAGAAGTTAAAGCCAACTTCATAGTTTATGTTTTTTTCAGGCTTTAGAGAGGGATTACCTACATATCTTGTTCCCCATAGTATATACTCTCCTGCATACTCATCTGGTGAAGGAGCTCGAAAACCTGTTCCAGCGTTAGCCCGTAAATATAATGAATCGGTCAACTTATAAACAATACCTCCTCTTACTGTTAAATGGTCAAGGTTTTCTTTTTTGGGTATCACTGTCATGTTAGGTGTATGGGAAATCTCATTTTTAAAATAGTCATACCTTGCTCCAGCTGTTAAACTCAGATCCTTTGTAATTGATACTTTCATCTCAGAGAATACTCCATAATTGTCGTATTTCGAGTTGGGCTGATATGGTGGTGGAGGGGTATTTTCATTTTTAAGCTCAACTCTATTCCACTCACCGCCTATTATTATTCTATGTTCATTAAAGTTGAAAACTTTCTGGATAGATAACCCTTGAGAGTCTGTCTTATAAAGATAAATTCCACCCCAACCGTCAGATAGGTCATCGTGAAACTCATATCTTCTTTTTGATAAATAATAGGCTGCCTTAAATGATTTAGTCTCATAAGTAAAATCAATAGAATCAAGAGAATGGTCAACGTAATCCTTTTCCGTAGGTGATAAAATAGAACCTGGTGAGCCAATTTCCCATCCTCTGTAATGTTTAAATCCAATATAAAATCTATTATCTTTTAAAAACTCGTAACCAACCCTTAACGATAAATTTTCTTCATTATAGCCCGTGTTTTTATATTTTTCATATTTATTATCATAGTCATCCCCTTCAGAACGACTCAATAATAAGTAAGCATCAAAATTAGATTTTTTAATATTTAGCTCACCAATAGCCTTTCTTCTCAGCCATGAACCGCCTTCTACTCCCAAATATCCGTGTATGGCCTCTTCAGTAGCTTTTTTCGTTATTATGTTTATTACTCCACCCATGGCATTAGAGCCATAGAGCACTGATGCAGGTCCTTTAACTATCTCAATTCTTTCAATATCATCAACGGGAATCATAGCAACATTAACAGTGGCTGTTCTAAGCCCATTAATTAGTATTAAATTTCTTGATGTAAGGGGGGTTAGTCCAAGTCCAAGTCCTCTTAGATAAAATTGTGTTAAAGAACCAGGTTGTTTACTCACATTTCCAATAGCAGATTCAATTAAAAGATCACCAACATCCTTTGCAACAGAATTTTTAATTTCTTCCTTCGTGATTACCTGAACAGAGTAGGGGACATCTTTTTTTGGTTCTTCAACTCTTGTTGCAGTTACGACAATTTCATCAAAATTTGTTTCTTGTGCTACGGCTTGTTGAAGAGAAATAAGTAAAATTAAAATAAAGATGAATAATAACATCCCTGCTCCTCCCGCGAGGAATTTGGAAGTCTAAGACTTCCGGCTGGACAGGTCTTCCGGCTTTGGGCTTACCTTACCTACTTGCCCACCTTCCCAGAGAAGCTTCTCTCCAGTGGCTTTTACTCCAAACACTCTCCGACTTTTTGGAGACTTTAGAGCAAGGGCTTTCGTTCCCTACACGGCTGCGGGGCAGCGGAGGATTTTCACCTCTCTTCCCTTAATTCCAGCTGATTGAAAGTATAGCAAAAAATGCTAAAATATTTCAAAATTCGTTATAATTAATCAAAAATTCATTTAGGAGGTGTTCGATGGAAATCAAAAATATTAAAATTGAAATTCCTGAAGGGTGTAATATTATTCTCGGTCAGACTCACTTTATTAAAACAGCAGAAGATTTATTCGAGATTTTATCAACACATATCCCCCATGCAAAGTTTGCAATAGCCTTTACAGAAGCTTCAGGTCCGTGCTTGATTCGTTCAGAGGGTAATGATGATGAATTAAGACAAATATGTATTAAAAATCTTCAAAATACCGGAGCAGGCCATGTGTTCTGTATACTTATGAAGGGAGCTTTTCCTATAAGTGTTTTGAATGATATAAAAATGTGTCATGAAGTTTGCAATATCTACTGTGCCACTGCAAATCCACTTGAGGTAATAGTCGCAGAGACGGAACTTGGAAGAGGCATTTTAGGGGTGGTTGACGGATTCTCACCTAAGGGAGTTGAAAAAGAAGAAGACCGCCAGCATAGAAAAGAGTTTCTTAGAAAAATTAACTATAAACTTTAAGGTAATCCAACACCTTCTATTAGAGTCCTGCAGTTTAAACAGCGGGACTCTTTTATGTTTATTTTATTGATGAAAAATCCAAACCTTTCAATAACAAGATTTTTACAATTGGGGCAGTAACTGTTTTCTCCACCTTCACCAGGAATATTTCCTGTGTAGACAAATTTTAATCCCTCTTTAAACCCTATTTCTCTTGCCTTCCTTAAAGTTTCAACAGGTGTTCTCGGTTTATCTAAAAGTTGATAAGTAGGATAAAATTGAGTTACATGCCAAGGAATTGCAGGATTAATTGATACGAGAAAACGAGCTGTATTTCTTAAAAATTCTTCAGAATCGTTTAATTCTGGAATAATTAAAGTAGTAACTTCAACCCATACACCAAGTTCTCTTAGTAGCTTTATATTTTTCATTACAGGTTCAACTCTTGCTCCACATATTTTTTTATAAAAATCATCATCACCCTTTAAATCAACATTTATTGCATCAAGATATGGAGCAATAAATCTTAATGCCTCCTCTGACATATATCCATTGCTTACAAAAACATTTTTTATCCCTTCTTTATGTGCAAGAGCCATACAATCATAGGCAAACTCAAGAAATATTGTTGGTTCAGTATAAGTATAGGATATACTCCTACATCCGCTTGCCCTTGCTTCTTTTACAACATCTTCGGGTGTAAAATCCTCACCAGGTATGTCCTGATAAAGCTTGGGATACTGGGAAATTGTATGGTTTTGACAGTGAAGGCACCTGAAATTACATCCAACAGTAGCAATAGAATAGGAAACTGAACCTGGATAGAAATGAAAAAGTGGTTTTTTTTCAATGGGGTCAACATGATAAGCTATTATTTTACCATAAACAAGACTATATAACTTTCCATCTTTATTTTCCCTTACTCCGCAAATTCCTCTTTTATTCGGAGATATTAGGCAATTGTTATTACAAAGCTTGCATTTAACCTTGCTATCAGAAATTTTGTCATAAAATAGTGCTTCTTTCATTATTTTTTATTTTTTCTTGTAGTTTTTCCTTTACCCTTTTTTGATGTGGAGGCTTTTTGGGGAGTCTTGCTTCTGCATTCTCTCTTTTTCCTTGTTTTAACTTCTTTTACCTCAGATTCTATATCAGATGGTTCCTGTTTAATTAAACCGTATCTTTCTAAAACTATTCTTTCTGCTTGAAGCCAGTTATCTATGTCTCTACCTGGAATGCATCCGCTATGAACATAAATTTCATAGGCAACCTGTCTGATTTCTTCTTCTATTCTATCTCTATCAACCATGATTCTCACCTCCATTCTTTAGTAGATTATATTTTAAGTATATCACAAAATTGTGTATTAAAATTCAAGGGTTAACTTTTCTTGCTTCTGCGATACTCTTTTATTCATAATATTTTGTTATGAAAGAACTTGAAAAAATCATACTTAGCCTTATTATTGCAAGACTTGATGGTGATAAGGTTTCTGACAAAAATTATCTTGAGCAAATAGAGAGGTTGGTAAATGATGGCATAGGAGGTTTCGTTCTTTTTGGTGGGCAGTATGAGGAAATAAAAGAGTTTTTATTCTCTATTCAAAACAAAACTTCTAAACCTCTTATTATTGCTTCAGATATTGAGAGAGGGGTAGGGCAACAAATAAAGCATGGAACTCTCATTCCATCTCAGATGGGTATTGCTGCAGGATTTGATATCCAAAAAGATAAATCTGACCTTAAAGCTTTATACTCTATTGTAGTAAATGAAGCAATTGATTTAGGAATAAATCTTCCGCTTATTCCAGTGTTGGATGTGAACACTGAAAAGGAAAATCCCATTATATGCACAAGAGCTGTTTCGGATAATC
>CAZYLC010000006.1:7240-29814 GCA_964648755.1 uncultured Thermodesulfovibrio sp. | reverse complement strand
ATAAAAGTCTTTCAATCTTACGGTTTAGCTACCTGTGGAAAACACTTTCCAGGTCATGGTTCAACAAAAATAGACTCTCACCTCGCTCTTCCCCTTGTCTCTGAAGACATTAATCCACATCTTAAGCCTTTTTCTGAAGCGATAAAAGAAGGGGTTTCCACAATAATGGTTGGCCATCTTCTTTTACCTCACTTGGATATAAAACCAGCAACTCTCTCTGAAAATATAATAAGTAAACTACTTAAAAGGGATTTAGTATTTAGAGGTTTAGTTCTTACAGATGCTATGAGCATGAAAGCTCTAAAGGATTATTCTTATCCTAACGCCTTAGCTCTCAAAGCAGGTGCAGATATGATACTTCATCCAGATAACCCCTATGATGCTTTAGAGGAAATAGTAAATGCCTGTAAAAAAGGATTAATCAATGAAAAACTTATTCAAGAATCGGCAAAGAGAGTAGATGACTTTAGAATAAAATTAAAGAATAAAGTTATTACTCCTCAGCCTTTAGCTAATAAGAGTTTTAATGTTCATATGGCATTTAAGAAAACTATTACAGTTTTAAAAAATGAGCTTAAGGAGCTTAAATCAAAAAAAATTATTCCCTATCTATCAGGGTCTTACAGTGAAGATTTAAAAAAATTGTTTGAAAATCAATTCGGCTCTGCTTTTGATATAAAAAAATTCAAATTAACAGATTCTATACCTCTCATAGCTTTATTTACAAATGTTAAAGCTGCGGGCAAGGAATATGAAGTTAGAACAGAAGAAAAAGATATAATTAACAATATTATTTCAAAACAAGACGCTATTTTAATTTCCTTCGGCAATCCTTACGCTATAAGCAAATTATGGATTAGAAAAGCAAAAACTGTTGTCTTGATATATGATTCAAATGAACCAGCAGTAAGGGTATTTTTAGATTTATTTAATGAGGGACTGAAAAATTTTGGAAAACCTCCAATAAAAATAGATATTGATAATGAATAAAAGAAACAGAGATATTTTAGTTGTTACCATGCTTGGTTTTGCCTCCGGGCTTCCTTTTCCTCTTGTAAGTGGGACACTGCAGGCATGGCTTACATCAGAGGGAATTGATATAAAAACAATAGGGATACTTACCTTCCTTACTTTCCCCTATAGTTTTAAATTCCTATGGTCAGCTTTATTTGATAGGTACAGCATTCTTAAGCTTGGCAGAAGAAAAGGCTGGATTTTAATATGCCAGATACTCATTTTAGCTGGTATTTTCATGATGATTGCTATCACTCCTCATCATCTTATTCTTTTTAGTCTATTGGCAGCCTTAGTAGCCTTTTTTTCAGCTTCTCAGGATATTTCTATAGATGCTTACAGAACAGAAATACTAAAACCTAAGGATAGAGGCTTAGGTGCATCCTTTGCTGTAACTGCATATAGAATTGCCCTTATTATTGGAGGAGGGCTATGCCTATTGCTTGCAGACTATTTAGGATGGCAGTTTGCTCTTTTAATTGTGAGTTCTCTTTTGCTTTTAGGAGTAATTTCAACCTTATTTGCAAAAGAACCAGAAGGGATCCAAAAACCCATAACACTAAAAGAGTCTTTTATTGAACCCTTTAAAGATTTACTAATCAGAGAAAAAAGCTTAATTCTTTTATTGTTCATAATTCTTTACAAACTTGGTGATGCCTATGCCAGTTCTCTCAGTACAGCTTTTTTTATAAGAGGCATTGGTTTTTCACTCACTGAAGTAGGTACTGTTAACAAAATTGGAGGACTTATTTCAGCAATTCTTGGAGCCCTATTAGGTGGCCTTCTTTTAACTAAGATAAGTCTTTACAGGGCTCTGATTATTTTCGGTTTTTTTCAAGCAATATCCAATCTCATGTTTATGGCTCTTGCAATTATGGGAAAAAGTTTCACTTTTTTTGCTCTAACTGTAATAATTGAAAACTTTACAGGTGGAATGGGAACAACAGCTTTCTTAGCACTTCTAATGGGACTTTGTAACCTAAGTTTTGCAGCAACCCAATATGCCTTATTATCATCCTTGGCCTCCTTAGGTAGGGTGATAGGTTTTGTAGTGGAAAGTATAGGCTGGGCAGCTTTTTATTTTCTCACATTTATAGTTGCAATACCGGGCTTGATTTTGATTTTTATGCTTAAAAATGTTATACAATCTGTTTCTGAAAAATAAAAAATTTCTTGACTTAAATAAACTTTATATTGTTAAATATATCTCATGGTTCCAAAAACAGAAAAGATATGGATGGATGGTAAATTTATAGACTGGGATAATGCAAAAGTGCACATACTTACCCACTCCCTTCATTATGGTTTGGCTGTTTTTGAAGGAATCAGATGTTATAAAACAGAAGAAGGTCCTGCTGTATTTCGTCTTAAAGACCACGTAGAGAGACTTTTTAAATCTGCTCACATTTTTACTATAAAAATTCCCTTTTCTGAAGAGGATATCTTTGAAGCTATTAAAGAAACGATTAGGATAAATAAAATTGATTCTTGTTACATTAGACCAATAGTATATGTAGGCTATGGAAACATGGGTGTTTATCCAAAAAATAATCCAATTCAAGTTGCAATAGCTGTGTGGAGTTGGGGTGCCTATCTTGGAGAAGAAGGACTACAGAGGGGAATTAAGGTAAAAACCTCTTCATTTATAAGAAATCACGTGAATTCTAATATGTCAAGAGGCAAGGTAGCAGGTTATTACGTAAACAGTCAGCTTGCAAAGATAGAGGCTGTTTCTTGTGGTTTTGACGAAGCAGTTCTCCTTGATACAGAAGGATATGTCTCTGAAGGAAGTGGAGAAAATATTTTTCTAATAAGAAAGGGATATTTAAAAACTACTCCTCTAACCTCAATCCTTGAAGGAATTACAAGGGACTCGGTGATAACAATTGCTAAAGATTTAGGGATAGATGTAAAGGAGGAAAGATTTACAAGAGATGAACTTTATATATCCGATGAAGCATTCTTTACGGGAACTGCTGCAGAGATTACACCAATAAGAGAAGTAGATGGAAGATCAATCGGTCAGGGTAGTCGTGGTCCGATAACAGAGAAAATTCAGAACCTATTTTTTGATATAGTCAAAGGAAAAGCTCAAAAATATAAACACTGGCTTGATTTCGTATAAAGTTTTATTTTAACTTCAATAAGTTCGAAGCTTCTTCAATCTCCTCATCAGTTATATTTTTATGAAGTTTTGACATTTTACCTTTTCTTAATAAATTGAGCAGTTCATCCTTTGACTTGACTTCGCGTTCTTGAATTATTTTGCTTAATGACTTATCATCCTTATGGCACTTATCACACTTTAGAGCATGAGCAGTCCCAGAAAAAATTAACAATAAAGAAAAAATATAAATCAAAATTTTCATACCTATTGCTCCTTTAAAATTTTTAAAACCAATTCATTAACCAGTTTTGGATTAGCCTTACCTTTTGTAAGTTTCATTACCTGTCCTACAAAAAATCCTATCAACTTTTCCTCTCCCTTTCTGAATCTATCTACTTCCTTAGGATTTTTCTCCACAACTTCTTTTATTGCTTCGATTATAAGAGAGTCATCAGAAATTTGAGTAAGCCCTTTTTCCTTAACTATAAGTTCGGCGGATTTTCCTGTTTTGTATATCTCTTCAAAAACCTCCTTTGCAATATTTCTGTTTATTATGCCTTTATCAACTAAATTTACAAGTTCTACAAGCTGAGAAGGTTTGAAGTTACACTCTGTTATATCTTTATTTTCTTCATTAAGTACTCTTAAAAGCTCTACCATTATCCAGTTAGCTATTTCTTTCGGCTTACCACCAAGTCTTACTGCTTCCTCAAACCATTCAGATAGTGACTTTTCTTCTGTTAAATTTTCGGCATCATAGACAGGTAGTCCATATTCCTTTATAAATCTCTCAATTTTAGCATCAGGAAGTTCGGGCATATTTTCTTTAATTTTTTCTATCCAATCTGATGAAACAACAACCGGAGCAAGGTCAGGTTCTGGAAAGTATCTGTAGTCATGGGCTTCCTCTTTAGAACGCATGGATTGAGTTGTTCCTGTTACAGAATCCCAAAGTCTTGTTTCCTGTATAATTTTTTCCCCGCTATTTATAAGTTTTATTTGCCTTTTAATTTCATATTCAAGTGCCTTTTCAACAAATCTGAAGGAGTTAATATTTTTTATCTCTGTTTTAACGCCATATTCTTGAGAACCCACAGGTCTTACTGATACATTGGCATCACAGCGAAGAGAGCCTTGTTCAAGATTTCCATCACAGACGCCTAAATATCTTAAAATAGCTCTTAATTTTTTCATATAGAGGGCTGCTTCCTTTGGAGTTTTGATATCTGGTTCAGAGACTATCTCCATTAAAGGCACTCCAGTTCTATTAAAATCAACAAAGCTGTATCCAGACAAATCATGTATATTTTTTCCTGCATCTTCTTCAAGATGAATTCTCTTTATTCTGATTTTTCTCCTTTCACCATCTGTAGTAATTTCAAGATAACCGTCTTCACATAATGGAAGTTCATATTGGCTTATCTGATAGCCCTTAGGAAGGTCAGGATAGAAATAATTCTTTCTTGCAAATCTACTATAGGGTGATATTTTACAGTTCATTGCCAAGCCTGTTTTTATTGTATATTCAACAGCCTTTCTATTCAGGACAGGAAGCACCCCGGGCATTCCAAGACACACAGGACATACCTGAGTATTAGGTTCTGCTCCAAACTGAGTTGAACAGCTACAGAATATTTTGCTTTCCGTTAAAAGTTGAGCGTGTACTTCCAAGCCAATAACTGCCTCGTATTGCATATTCACTCCTTTATAAATTTGGTTTCATTTTATGCCATGGTGTTGATTGTTCATAGGCATAGGCTAATTGTAGGATGCCGGCTTCATCAAAGGGTTTACCTATAATTTGTAGTCCAATTGGGAGTCCTTTTTCACTAAATCCACAGGGAAGGGAGATTGCAGGGACTCCAGCAAGATTTATGGAAATTGTAAAAATATCAGAAAGATACATTTGAAGGGGATCGGCTATTTTTTCACCAATTTTAAATGCTGGCGAAGGTGCGGTGGGAGTTACAATAAAGTCTACATTTTCAAAGGCTTTTTCAAAGTCCCTTTTTATCAAAGTTCTAACCTGTAAAGCCTTTTTATAATAGGCATCATAATATCCAGCAGAAAGAGAATATGTGCCAAGCATAATTCTTCTTTTCACCTCTGCGCCAAATCCTTTAGAACGTGTTTTCATATACATATCAAGAAGGTCATTACCTCGTGCCCTTAAACCGTATTTAACTCCATCATATCTTGCGAGGTTTGAAGAAGCTTCTGATGTGGCAACTATATAGTATGTGGCTACTGCAAATTCTGTATGGGGCAAAGAAATTTCCACAGGTATGCAACCCAGAGATTCCAATTGATTAATTGCTTCATTAATTCTTTCCTCTACTTCCTTATCCATTCCTTCGATAAAATATTCTTTTGGAATTCCGATTTTTAATCCTTTAACTTCATGCCCAAGATATTCTCTGAAATCAGCAGATTCAATAGGTGCTGAAGTAGAATCCATAGGGTCATGTCCTGCTATTATATTCATCATCAATGCAGAATCTGCAACTGATTTTGTAATTGGACCTATTTGGTCAAGAGATGAAGCGAAGGCAATAAGACCGAATCTTGATACTCTTCCGTAAGTTGGCTTCAGTCCAACTACACCACAAAAAGAGGCAGGTTGTCTTATTGAACCTCCTGTATCAGAACCAAGAGCTGCAATGCACTCATCGGCTGCAACAGCTGCAGCACTGCCACCAGAACTTCCTCCAGGGACTCTTTCTAAATCCCAGGGATTTCTTGTTATATGAAAACCTGAATTTTCAGTGGAAGAACCCATTGCAAATTCATCCATATTAGTTTTTCCTGTTAAAATATATTTTTGTTTTAAGAGCTTTGAAGTTACCGTGCTTTCATAGGGTGGATAAAAATTATGAAGAATTTTCGAAGCACAGGTAGTCAATATTCCCTTTGTACATATATTATCTTTAATAGCTATCGGTATGCCTATAAGGAGAGTTTTTTTACCAGAAAAAATTGCATTTTCCGCATCCCTTGCCATATCATAAGCTTTATCTGTAGTTAAGGTTATATATGCTCTTACTTTTGGTTCTATTTCCTGAACTCTTTTAAATACATCAATTATAACCTCATGAGGTCTAACTTCTCCACGATTGATCATTTTTGATAGTTCTGTTAGTGTTAGTTTATGCAGTTCCAAAATTAACCTCCTTCATTTTTATCAGATAAATTAAAGTAATTCATTTCTTTTTTTCAAGTTGCGTACATCTCACATATTCTAATTTCATAAATCTCATACATCCATTACAGTATATACAGTCTACTAAATCTTTGCCTTTGAGCCATTTTTTCGGCAAATCGGGTTCACGAATCAAAGGTCTTGAAAGAGATATCAAATCAGCATCATTTTTTTCCAAAATATCTTCTGCAGTAGTGCGCGAACGAATGCCACCTACAAGCATGATAGGAACTTTAAGAACTTTCTTAAACTCCTTTGAAAAAGTTCTGAAGTATGCCTCTTTTTCTTTTGAGTCTATTTTTACTCTTACAGGTCTTTCCTCAGGTTTTGACTCTACTATTCCACCACTAACCTCGATAGCATCTATTCCAATATTTTCCAGTCTTTTTGCTATTTTAAGGCTTTCCTCAAGGGTGAGCCCACCTTTAATGAAATCACAGGCATTTAGCTTAATCATTACAGGATAGTCATACCCCACATTATCTCTAATGCTATTGTATACCTCCTCAAGAAAATGAAACCTTCTTTCTTCATCACCACCCCAATAGTCATTTCGTCTGTTTGTGTAGGGGGATAAGAACTGATTTACAAGATATCCATGTGCTCCATGAATTTGTACTCCATCAAAACCTGCTTCCTTAGCTCTTCTTGCAGCTTTGCCGAAGGATTCAATTATTTCCCAGATTTCTTCCTGTGTTAATTCCCTTGGCATAACTTTATATACAGGTTCATAGACTGCTGAAGGTGCAACAGGTTTTGCACCATGAAGGAATATGGATGCACATTGTCTCCCTCCATGACTTAATTGAATTACTATTTTTCCCCCTGATTCATGAACAGCCTGAGTGAGTTTTTTCAATCCGTCAATATAAAAATCGTTGTGTATGCATAGAATTTTTGGTGCACTTCTTCCAGAGGTATGAACTAAAACATTCCCTGTAACTATTAATCCCACTCCACCTTTTGCAAGGTTTACATATAGATTTATAAGTCTATCTGTTATAAAACCATCTTCATCTGCCATTTTTTCATAGGTGGCAGAACGAACAATTCTGTTTTTCATCTTGATTGACTTAATCTCAAAAGGTGAAAAAAGTTTCATAAATTCACCATCCTTGCAGCAAGTTTAATGGCCTCAAGTAGGCTACTGGGATTTGCTTTACCCTGCCATGCAATATCATAAGCTGTTCCATGATCAGGAGAGGTTCTTACGAAGGGAAGCCCTACAGTGAAGTTAACTCCTTTATCAAAGGCAATCAGTTTAAAGGGAGCAAGTGCCTGGTCATGATACATAGCAACAACCATATCAAATTCTCCCTTATAGGCTCTATAAAAGATAGAGTCAGCAGGGTAGGGTCCCGAGACGTTAATTCCTAAATCTTTTGCCTCGTTTACTGCTGGAGATATCTCCTCAATCTCTTCTCTTCCCATAAGTCCATTTTCTCCGGCATGAGGATTTAATCCACATACTGCTATACGAGGAGTCTTTATTTGAAGTATATCACAGGCTTTTTTCGCAAAAAATATGGAATTGATTACTTTTTCTTTTTTTATTAGGTAGGGAACTTCCTTCAGGGGGATATGTATTGTCACAAGAATTAACTTTAATAATTCGCTATAAAATGCCATAGCATAGTTTTCTGTCTCCGTTAACTCAGCAAGCATATCTGTATGTCCAGTCCATGGAAGACCCGCCATTCTCAGAGCAGTTTTTGATATGGGGCATGTGACTATTGCCTGTATTATACCGAGCCTATATAGTTCAACAGCTTTTCTTATGTATGTGAAAGATACTCTCCCGCTGTATTCAGATGGTTGCGATTTTGGAAGTTTGGATGGATTTTTTATTTCATTTAGATTAAGAACCTCTATGTTATCAGGATCAAAGTCCATGCCTGTAACTTTGATAACTTCTTTTATAATTGCTTTATCCCCAATAACAATTGGATTGCATATTTTATAAATGTCCTCCTCTGCAAAGGCTTTCACTATTATTTCAGGACCTATTCCAGCTGGATCACCCATTGTAATAGCAATTCTTTTCTTAGCCATTCTGCCCTCCTATTTTATGCCTGAAGATTTCAATATGTCAGAACAGTATCATCTTTTTTTGGTATAAATTTGAAAAGAGAATCTTTCAGATTTGTATTTATTTTTATTGAGTTGAAATCTATTTTGATAACGTTTCCACTAATGTCTGTAACTTTCATTATTTTGATAGGAAAAGCTTCTTCATGAATTATCAATTCAATCTTTTTTATGTTACCCATCTTTTCTTTTGGTATTAGAACCAAGTCTTTTTCAGATTTTTGAGTTATTTCAAAATCTCTTTCGAGCACAGCCATTCTTGAGAGTAAGGCAAGGGGAAGTTGACCGTATTTTTCAGGGCTGAAATTGCTCTTTATTGCCTGTTTTCTTTTTTTATCATATACTATAAGGTTTTCTTTGTTTATATATATAACTTGAGAAAATTCTCCTAAATACTGCCATCTAAGATTATCTCCCTTTATAAAAAATCTTCCATTGAATTTTTGTGTTTTATCTAAATCTCTTATATAACTAATCTGCACAAAACTGCCGGTTGCGTCTTTAATGTTTTTATAGGCATTCTCAAGCTTTGAGATAATATCATCCTCTGCTTGAGAATGATTGATAGTAAATAAAATGCATAAGATAAAAATAAAAGTATATAGATAAAGTAATATCTTTTTTCTTTCCATATTTTTAATTATACCAATCTATTCTATTTTTTGGCACATACCAATGTATATAGTTATGCCATATTCCAGCTGGAGCAGGTTCTATGCCCTTTATTCTTTTGTTAACTGCAATTATTGTGTCAGGTACATAAAGAAAGGTATAAGGCTGATCTTCAGCAATTAGCTCATGAACTTTCCAATACAGCTTTTTTCTTTCTTCTCTGTTGAGCATTTCTCTTGCCTTTTCAATAAGATTATCTACTTCATGATTACTATAACTTACAAAATTAAATTCTCCTGGTCGCGTTTTTGATGAATGGAAAATATCAAATAAGTCAGGATCACGAGATAAAGACCAACCAAGTAGAACTGCTTGAAACTGTCTTTTAGTAATAAGTTCGAGAAAGTTCTGCCATTCAAGTACCCTTATATTGAGCTCAATACCAATTTTCTTCAATTGTTCTTTTATGATCTGAGCTGTTTTGAGCCTTGCCTCATTACCTTGATTAAGAAGTAAAATGAAAGAAAAAATTTTTCCATCTTTTGTTAAGATTCCCTTATCATTTTCCTTCCAGCCAAGTTCTGAAAGAATTTTTTTTGCCTTTTCAGGAGAATATTCAAAATCTTTTACTTCATGATTAAAAGCCCATGAAGAAGGAGGGAATGGACCTGTACATGGAGTTCCATATCCGAGCATTACCCCTTCAATTATTTCTTTTTTATTTATTGCATGAGCAATTGCCTGCCGTACTCTTTTATCGGAGAAAAGAGGGTTTTTTAAATTATAGCCTATGTAGGTATAACCAAAGGATGGATATCTGTAAACATTAAAATATTTTTTGAAATCTGGCTTTTGTCCGTAATATTTAAACTGGGCAGGAGCAAGTCCCATAAAATCTATTCCACCGAATCTCAATTCAAGAAACATTGTTGAGGGATCGGGGATAATTCGAGAGATGAATTTTTCAAAAAAAGGTTTACCTTCAAAATAGCCCTCATTTCTATCAAGAATTATTCGCTGGCCTGTGACCCACTCTTTTAATTTGAAAGGACCAGTGCCAATAGGATTTCTGTTAAATGGAGAGTTAAATAGTTCCTTTCCTTCGAGAAGATGCTTTGGTAGTATCCCCATACCCCATGACTCTAAGGCAGGAGCAAAGGGCTTTTCATATGTTACTTTTATTGTATATCTACCAAGGGTTTTTACTTCCTTAACAGGACCATAGTTACTGCTGTAGGGTGTAGGATTCTTAGGGTCTGTGACTACTCTGTAGGTAAATAGAACATCATCAGCTGTAAATTCCATTCCATCATGCCATTTTATACCTTTTCTCAAATTGAAGATAATTTCTTTACCATCTTTTGATATGATCCAACTCTCTGCTAAGTCACCAATGATATTTAGATTTTTATCATACTTTGTAAGTCCATTGAAAATTCTACCACTTATATCTGCACTTGCGCTGTCAGAGGCAAAAAGGGGAAGGAGTCTTTTTGCATCGGCAGAAGAAGCTCCCGTCAGGGAAAAAGGTTCTTTTATATCGGGGGCTTTTTGGCAGGAGATAAGGAATAAAGCAATAAAAAGAATTAATCTGCCATATTTTTTTAACATTTATTTTTGCTGAGGTTGTTCTCCTGATGGAGGCTGTATTGGTTGAGTTTGAACTGGTACATTTATATCAGATACAACTGATTTGCTTCTTGTTGTTATATATGTTAAAAAGAATGAGGAAAGCATAAATAAAACTGCCACAATCGTTGCTAATTTATTAAGAAAAGTAGCTGCGCCTCTTGGTCCGAAAAGTGTTTGAGAGGAACCACCTCCAAAAGCAGCTCCAAGCTCTGCTCCTTTCCCTCTGTGTAACAATACAACAGCAATCATTACAAAACAAAGTATTATGTGAAATACTAAAAGCAAAGTTTTCATTATTTCCTCCTTAATATATGTTTATTCATCATATTTTACAATCTTTGCAAACTTTATAGGATCTAAACTTGCTCCCCCAACAAGAACTCCATCAACATTTTCAATCCCCATAATAGACTTGATGTTTTCAGGAGTCACACTTCCACCGTAAAGAAGACGAACTTCATTGGCTATTTCACCATATATTTCTCTGAGTTGTTCTCTTACGAATAAGTGAGCTTCTTTTATTTGTTCTTCGTTAGCTACAACGCCTGTTCCAATTGCCCATACAGGCTCATAGGCAATTGTTAAGGCTTCTGGAGATAATATACCTTCTAATCCCTTTCTAAGCTGATCATTTAAAATCATCATTGTCTTGTTGTTCTGTCTTTCTTCAAAGGTCTCACCAATACAAAAGATAACTTTCAAACCTTCGTTAATACATGCTTTAATTTTTTTATTTACAATTTCGTCTGTTTCATAAAAATACTTTCTTCTTTCAGAATGTCCGACTAATACAAATTCAACTCCTATATCTTTAAGCATTGTCGGAGATACTTCTCCTGTGTAAGCTCCTTTATTTTCATAAAATACATTCTGTGCGCAAAGTTTTATCATAGTGTCTCTCAGTATTTTCCCTGCGCTTTCAAGGCAGATAAATGTTGGAGCAATTCCAATCTCCCTGTCTCTTGTTTTATCAATCAAGGGAATAAATTCATCAATGAAAGCTAAAGCTTCCTTCACTGTTTTGTGCATCTTCCAGTTAGCAACTATAAATTCTTTTGGCATAATTAAACAGTTTAATTAAAAAAAGAAGTTTTAGTCAAATTTTAGTATTATAATTCTTTAGATTCTTCAAAAAACTTTCAACTTCTTTGAAATCAATAAATCTCCGTTTTCATTATTTACTCGGGATTTTTAAATGTAAACCCTATAAATTTATTAATTTAAAACAGAATGAAAAAGAAATAATAGGAGGGGTCTATTTATTTAAAATTAATAGACCCCTTAGGCAATAACATAGTGATATCTATTTCTTGTCAGACTAATAAGGGTACTTATATACCTTTCATTCTTTTATAGGTAACACGTGTATGGCTTTTATAATGAGAGTTACGCTGTCTCCAGGTTGAAGGTTTAGTTCTTCACAGGATTCCGTTGTAAGAACAGATGCCATTTCAGCAGGTAAGCTAACTTCAAATTTAACAAGGCTCATTACATCTCCTTTTTTGACTGATTTTACCTTTGCTTTGATTTTGTTTCTTGCTCCATAGTTCATCTTGTCCCTCCTAAGTTAGTTATTTTGATGAATTTAATGCTTCAAGATTTAAAATTTCCTCTACTTTACCTGCAAAAAAACAAATGTTGTGAAATGCTTCCTTAGCAATTGCATCTGCGACCTTCAAGGTTTCTTGTAGATTTTTACCAAACACAACTATTCGTGTATTCCTATCATCAACAGGTAGTCTGCCATCCTCTTTTGCTTTAAAAATTTCTCCCACGTCTTTGCCTTCTAATACTTTGTCATGCGGTATATTCTTACTTATTTTGAGATTTTTTGTCTTGAATTCATCCTCCTTTCTACTATCAATTAAGTATGCTGTTCTGTCCTTTTCATAAATATACCTTATACCTTCCATCTCACACTTCGTTAAATTTCCAAGAGCTCTCCAAACAGGAATGCCAAGTTGATATCTGTAAACATTTTTAAATCCATCTTGTATGAGCTCTTTTGATACCCGTTTTGTTTTTCCACAGTATATTCCATCGCAATATAAGATAATTAATCTATTTTTGTCATTATTTACTAATTTTTTTATCTCTTCTTTATCGGAAGTATATAGAGCTTTGCTAATCCCTGACTTCGGAGATACTGTAATTGAACCTGGAATATGACTTACTGCCCATTCAAAATACGGTCTGTTGTCAATGATTAAAGCGCCTTCTTTTATTACTTTTTTCATTTCCTTTGTAGATATTTGTGGTGCTTCAAAATTATCTCTGATTATTGCATCATTGATATCAGGAATTTCACTGGCTTGTGAAAAACTAAAATAGCTGAAAATTATTAAAAATAATAAAGAAAATTTAAACACAAATTTTTTCATTCTTATCCCCACAATTATAAGGTTTTTTCTGCATAAATTGCAGCGCCTAATGCGCCTGCAAAATGATGTTTTTCATGGATAATTATTTTCTTTCCAACTTCTATTTCTATAAGTTTTTTAAGAAGAGCATTTCCAGCACATCCTCCAGCAAAGACAATATCTTCCTCAAGAGAAACTTTCTTAAGCATAGATACAACTCTTTTTGCTATGGCTTTATGAATTGCTATAGCAATCTCTTCGCGGGATATTCCTTTTGTTATAAGAGATATGACCTCCGATTCAGCAAAAACAGTACACATGCTGCTTATTTGCAATGAGCTTTCAATTTTACCTTCTATTTTCCCAAACTCATCCATAGAGTATCCAAGCGCCGATGCCATTATCTCAAGAAATCTTCCTGTTCCCGCAGCGCATTTGTCATTCATCTCAAACTTTTTTACATTTCCTCTTTCATCAAGACTTATAATCTTTGTGTCCTGTCCACCTATGTCAATTATTGTTCTGCATGAGGGTATCAAAGCCCTTGAACCCATGGCAAAGGCTTTGATTTCTGTAATTGTAGGAATGTTTCCATTAAAGCTTAATAAGTGTCTTCCATATCCTGTTGCAACTGTTTTTTTAGGTTCATATTTTCTTAATATCTCTAAACTTCTGTTTAAAGGTTCATAGGAGGTTTCAACTTTAATCCACTCCTTAGGCTCGTCTTTTTCAATAAATACAGCTTTAATATATCTTGAACCAATATCAATACCAAAAAAGCTCATCTAAGTGTCTCTATGAAGGCTTCTACTCTCGTTTTAAGTTGACCCAAATCTTCCATGCTGTAGTCTGTTTCAATACGCATATAGGGAAAATCAATCTTTTTCTCAATTTTGAAGGCTTCCATCATATAGGGAGTGCAGAACTGAAGAGCATAATGAATCATACCGTCTGCCTTAAGTTCTTTAAACAGGCTTTTAGCATTATCAATTCTCTCTTTGTTGGGAGTAAAACATGCACAATCAATACCCATGTATCTCATTGCAATTTTTTCCAAACCTTCCTCAAGAGAGTTAAAGTTTTGATTTGTTAACTCTCTGAAGTTTCTACTTCCCACACAAGACTCCTCACCAACCACAATAGCACCGCTGTTTTCCACTATAGCATGAAGTTTCCAGTTTGGTATTGCAAAGGGACTTCCTGATATGAGAATTCGTGGAGTTCCCTTTGGCACAACACCTTCTCCTTTCTTTACCCTTTCTTCAAGTTCATCACAAAGTTCATTTACTTTCATGGTAGATCTTACAGGGTCATCATAAAAGGCAATCTGATTAACAAGTAATGCATCAAGACCTGAAATAGGAGAGGGGTCATAGGCTCTAAGTTTGCTAAGTCTCTGCAAGGCAGATCTTTTTTGATTAACAATTTCTGTTGCTTTTTTGAGAAGATTAACTGTTATCTCTTTACTTGAGATTTCCTCAAGTTTATCTTTAAATTTCTTGACTTCCCCAAGCCATAGTTTTCTGTCAGAGTCATTTTTCATATTTGGAATTTCCATTACATACATCTTTTTTGTGATTTCATCGAATATCTCATAGGCTTTCTTTTTTCCATCGCAAGTTGTCTCTCCCACAACCATATCAGTAAGTTCCACATAAGGACATAATCCAGAAAGCTTAAATCCCATAAATGCTTTAATTAAAGCACAGGTATTTCTCGGCACATATTTCTCAGCGTCTTCAAATCCTACCTCTGCACCTGCACAGAGCCCTACAAAAACACCGTCTACTGCGAGAACAAGCTCTTCAGGAACGTATACGCAGAATGTGCCAATTACTTTTCTTTTTTCCTTTTTTGCTTCATAGAGTTCTTCAATTCTAAGCCCGTGAACTTCAGAAATCACAAAATCAAAATACTTCATCCCCTCAGGCCTGTTTTTCTGGGAAAGATAGATATTCTTGTAGGCATCGGAAAGAACTGACAGAAGTCCATCATGCTTAACAAGATCTAATCCTAATTCTTTCCATAAGGGTGTGTAGTCCTTAGACATATTCAGACCTCCATTTTTTAAAAAGATTTTAAATAAGGAAATATAAATATTTCCAATAGTTTTTACCTATGAATATGCCTTAACTTATAAATGTTGACTATTTTGGTTAATTTATTTGGATTAGCCTAATGCTGAGGAATCTGACTTTAAATGTTATTTTGGGGCTTTATCTTAAATCCTATTTGGCATTATTCTGTAAATTCTATCATCTCCCTGTCTCGGTTTTCCTCTTCCGTCTCTGTTATTCGTAAGAAAGTAAAGATAACCATCAGGCCCCTGAACAACATCTCTAATTCTTCCGTATTTTCCCTCAAACCATCTCTCTATTCTTTCAGCTCTAAATCCTTTGTCTGTTCTTTTAATTTTTATTCTTATTAGGCATTCACTTCTTAGAGTAGCTACAAAGAGGTTACCTTTGAGATGAGGAAATTTATCTCCACTGTAAAAGGTGATTCCTGAGGGAGGTGTTGTCTTTTCCCACAATACAAAAGGGGCTATATAGGGAGGTCTGTGACTTTTTCCAATTACTATGGGCCAACCATAATTTGCTCCCTTTTTAATTACATTTATTTCATCATTACCAAATCTCAAGTACTCTCCAGATGGACCATGTTCTGAGGAGAATAGTTCCCCTGTATCTGGATGCCAGGCAAGTCCTTGAGGATTTCTATGTCCGTAGGAGTATATGGGAGAGTTTTTAAAGGGATTATCATTTGGGATATTGCCTTCATCAGTTATTCTTAAAATTTTTCCTCCAAGGGAATTTAGATTTTGAGCAAGCTCTCCTTCATAAATCTCACCTGTTGTAATATAAAGCATTCTGTCAGGACCAAAGGCAATTCTTCCACCGTTGTGAAATCTTGCTCCAGGGATACGGTCAATAATTACTTTGTCAAATTTTCCTCTGTTTTCCTCGTCCTTAAGTCTTATAACCCTGTTGAAAAGATTATTTCCCTCTCTGTAGGTGTGCATTGCATAAATATAAGGTTTTTTAGGAAATTCTGGATGAACAGCAAGTCCCATAAGTCCACCTTCACCAATGTGGGCAACATTAATTGTGGCATAGGGCTCTCTTTGCAAGACACCATCCTTAATAGTTCTAATTCTTCCAGGTCTCTCACTAACAAGTGCTCTTCCATCGGGTAAAAACACTAATGACCAAGGTATTTCAAGTTCCTCTATCCATTGTTCAACTTTGACTCTGTCTCCATCAGAAGGGGATACTTCAATAGGTTCTTTTGAACTTAATTGAGCAGAGAATGTGAAAGATAAAATCAAACATAGTAAAAAGTATAAAAATGCTTTCATGTTTTATTTTACCAGATATAATTAATATTTCACTTTAATTTTAAGGTTCATTCAGAAACTCTTATTTGAAAGTATCTTCCTATCAGAAAAACCATTATGTCTAAGTTATTGAAAATACAACTTTTTCAAACAATATACAAAAACATAAGAGTTCCAATCTCATGACTGCAAATTCTGAGATTATCTGTTATTGTTTAAAAAAGAATTTATGAAGTATATATAAAAGTTATCAATTTCCTAAAGCTGAGTAAGATAAATCTCTTATTAAACTAATATAACTCGAGTCCACTTGCTTTATACTGCCTCCTATTGCACGTAGATTTGGTTTTGAACTTTTTAAAATACTTTAATAATAAAACATTTCAAATAGGCTGTCTCAGGCATGTTAAGAAGAACTGGATGGTCCTTACTTTGTGTTCCTTTATGGATAAGTATTCCAGTTTTATTAGAAGCGTTAAGTGCTTCTTTAATTATCTCCATAAATTCAACCTCAAAGATATGTTGTGAGCACGAAGATGTTGCTAATAGTCCACTTTTCTTGAGAAGCTTAATAGCCATTTTGTTCAGATTGAAGTAACCCTCAATAGCGTCCCTCTTTTCTTGCCTTGATTTAACAAATGCTGGTGGATCTACTACAATAAAATCGTAACTTTTGCCTTTTTTCCCTTCCCACTTAAGAAAATCAAAAGCATCTGCTTTTAGAAATTGACATTTTTCTTGCACACTATTGAGTATGGCATTCTGCTTTGCTATTTCAACTGCTTTTTCTGATATGTCAATACCCTTTATTTGCGGTCCTTTTCTTGCTAAATGTATGCTCCAAGCACCTACGTAACAGAACAAGTCAAGCCCTTCTCCTGAGTTTATGAGACTTTTCAGAAATAATCTGTTCTCTCTCTGGTCAAGAAAGAACCCTGTTTTTTGTCCATGCAAGGGATCAAAATAAAAGGATGCATCATCCTCCATGGTCTTCACAACTTTGTCAAAGGTACCTTTTATGACCGATTTTTCAGCCTTTAATCCTTCTTTGACTCTTGCTGAAGAGTCATTCCTTAGAATAATTATTTCAGGAGAGAACAATTCATCAAGTATCTCTAAAATCAAATCCTTAAATCTATCCATTCCTGCAGTTAATATCTGAATCACAAGACATTTATCGTATTTATCAACTATTAGCCCAGGAAGAAAATCTGACTCACTGAATATTAATCTATAGTTATCTTTCAATCCTAAAAATTCTTCTCTGTATTTGAGAGCTTCTTGGATTCTTTTTCTAAAGAATACTTCATCAATCTTTTCGTCTTTAAAACTTAAGAGCCTGATTGATATGACAGAATTAGGATTTATATAACCTATCCCTATGAATTTATTCGTTTTTATCTCATAGACTTTTATGATACTACCAACATCTAAGTTTTCAATATTAGATTGAATTTCATTTTTATAAATCCATAAACTTTTATGTCTTTTCAATGGCTTAACAAAAATCTTTTCCACGAAGCTTAGTTTTTAAAATCATTTATTAAAAAGTCAAGAAAAAATTATAGATTCTTGAAAAATTTTGTAACATCATTGTAATATGAATAGCTATTTAAAATATTAAGGTAGGAGGAGCCTTAAAATGGCATCTAAAACAACAAAAACAAAAAAGCCTCTCAAAGCTGCATCAAAATCACAAAAAACAGCCCGACAAAAGAAATACGTATACTACTTTGGGGATGGTAAAGCTGAAGGAACAGCTCAGATGAAAGATTTATTAGGTGGTAAAGGAGCTGGACTTGCAGAGATGACAAATTTAGGTATTCCTGTCCCATCAGGTTTTACGATTACTACAGAAGCCTGTCGAGAATACTTTAAAAAGGGGCAAAAATTTCCTGATAATATGTGGGATGAAGTTTTAACACACCTTAAGAGAGTTGAAAAATCAATGGGTTGCAAATTTGGAGATCCGAAAAATCCTTTGCTCGTCTCAGTTAGGTCGGGTGCAAAGTTTTCAATGCCAGGAATGATGGATACAGTTTTGAATCTTGGTTTAAACGATGAAACTTTAAAGGGTCTAATAGATAAGAGTAAAAACGAAAGGTTTGCCTATGATACTTACAGGCGATTTATAACAATGTTTGGAAGTATTGTTACAGATATAGATAGAAAAAAATTTGAGGATTTGCTTGATAAGGTTAAAGAGAAGAAAGGAGTTACATTAGATACAGAACTGGATGCCAAGGATTTTAAAGCACTTGTTAAACAATATAAAGAACTTTTTAAAAAGGAAACTGGAAAAGAATTTCCTACAGACCCTTACGAACAGCTTAAGATGGCGATAAAAGCAGTGTTTGACTCTTGGTATGGTGATAGAGCAGTAACATACAGGAGATTACATGGAATTCCCGATGATCTCGGTACTGCCTGTAATATAGTCGCAATGGTTTATGGTAATATGGGTGAAAATTCTGGAACAGGTGTAGGTTTTACAAGAAATCCATCTACTGGTGAAAAGAGATTCTTTGCAGAGTTTCTCCCAAATGCCCAAGGTGAGGATGTAGTTGCAGGAATAAGGACACCACTTAAAATTGAAGAACTTAAGAAGAGAATGCCTAAAATTTATGCCCAGCTTGAAAAAATATGCGAAAAGCTTGAAAAACATTATAGAGATATGCTGGATATAGAGTTTACCATCCAGGAAGGCAAACTCTATATGCTTCAAACAAGAGTTGGAAAGAGAACAGCAGGGGCAGCCATTAAAATTGCTGTAGATATGGTTCAGGAAAAACTAATAGACAAAAAAACAGCACTTTTAAGAATAGAACCAGAACAATTAAATCAACTTCTTCATCCGACTATTGATCCTTCAGCAAAGGTTAAAGTTATTGCTAAAGGTCTGCCTGCAAGCCCAGGTGCAGCAGTTGGGAAAGTGGTTTTTTCTGCTCAGGATGCTGAAGAGTGGGCAGAAAAGGGAGAGAAGGTCATCCTCGTAAGAAATGAAACTTCTCCAGAAGACATAGGTGGAATGGCAGCAGCCCAGGGAATTCTAACAGCAAGAGGGGGCATGACATCTCATGCTGCGGTTGTAGGAAGAGGAATGGGTAAATGTTGCGTTGTAGGTTGTGGTGCTTTGAATATTCATGAAGAGGAAAAATATTTTACAGTTGGTGATTTAACAGTTAAAGAAGGCGATTTTATAACCCTAAATGGTACGACAGGTGAAGTTATTCTTGATCAGGCACCTCTTGTTATGCCGCAATTACCCAAAGAGTTCTATACCATAATGAAATGGTCAGAGGAGATAAGTAAGCTTAAGGTTAGAGCAAATGCTGATACACCAAAGGATGCAAAAGTTGCAAGAGATTTTGGTGCTACAGGAATAGGGCTTTGTAGAACTGAGCATATGTTTTTCGATCCAGACAGAATTAAAGCATTTAGAGAGATGATTATCTCAGATACAGTTGAGCAGAGAAGAAAAGCTCTTGATAAAATTAAGCCTTATCAAAAGGAAGACTTTATTGGTATATTCATGGAAATGAAAGGTCTGCCAGTAACAATAAGGCTACTTGACCCACCACTCCATGAATTTTTGCCAAAAACTGAAGAGGATATAGAATTACTATCAAAGGATATGGGAATTTCTGTAAGAAGGATTAAATCAAAAATCAAATCCTTAGAAGAATTTAATCCTATGCTTGGACATAGAGGTTGTCGACTTGGAATCACTTATCCAGAAGTTTATGAAATGCAGGTAAGAGCAATAATGGAGGCAGCCTGCGAATTGGCAAAGAAAAAGATAAAAGTAATTCCAGAAATAATGATTCCTCTTGTTGCTCATGTTAATGAACTCAAGATAATGAAAGAGTTAACTGTAAAAATAGCAGAGGAAGTAATTAAAAGTTATAAAGTAAAAGTTCAATACTCAGTAGGAACTATGATAGAACTTGCACGTGCTGCAATTACTGCTGATCAAATTGCAACAGAGGCTGAATTCTTCTCCTTTGGAACTAATGACTTAACTCAATCTGTTTATGGTTTGTCAAGAGATGACGCAGGAAAATTTTTACCTTTCTATCTTGACAATAAAATTATACCTGAGGATCCATTTATATCAATAGACACTGAGGGAGTAGGACAGGTAATGGAAATTGCAGTGAAAAAAGGTAGAAAAGTTAATAAAAACATAAAATTGGGCATTTGCGGAGAACACGGAGGTGACCCAGCATCGATTAATTTTTGCCATAAAATAGGACTAAATTATGTAAGCTGCTCTCCCTATAGAGTTCCTATTGCAAAGTTAGCTGCAGCCCATTCTAAATTAAAGGAAAAAGGTAAAGAAGTAATTAGATCTACTGTCTAACAAGGAGAGTGATTCCCTTTTCGGGAATCACTCTTTTTTAAAAATCTCTATCAGTATTACCGCCGTTATATATTTGCTTTTCAACTCGGGGATTTAGTCTAATAAATACATCTATACTGTTACCATTTTTTTTATATGTTGTCTCAAGGGGTTCTGCAATACCAAAAATCCAAGGATAATAAACAGGTTTTATTTCAAATCCTAATAGGCGATTAGCTTCTTTTATCTCTCTATATCTTATAAAGCTAACAGCAGAATTACTAAGTATGTCTTTTATTATTTGCAGGGATTTTTGTTCGTCAATATTCTGTAATATTTTATATTTGAATGATGATGAATAGGGTGATATTGTAAAGTCGTCCTCTTGATTATCAAGTATAACTAAGGTTTCTGGATCATTGATGAAGGAATTACCATAAATGATTAAATTAAAATTACCCTTTAATTTTGTTTCATCTATATCAGAAAGGGATATCTCTGAATAAACACCTACAGGCGTAAGTAAAATTAAGAGATAAATTAAACTTTTAATGATATTCATAAAATTATTATACTAAAAACTATGGATGCTGTGATAGGAAAAGCTTTAACAAAATATTATAAAAACATAAAAGCTTTGGATTCAGTTAGTTTCTCAATTAGACTTGGTGAATGTTTTGGTTTTTTAGGTGCTAATGGTGCAGGGAAAACAACGCTTATGAGCATGATTTATGGTTTTATCTTTCCAACTTCGGGAGAAATTGAGGTTTTAGGTAAGAAATTGACAAAAAATAATCTATCTGAAATCAAGAGAAAAATTGGAGTTGTGCCGCAGGATAATAATCTTGATCCTGATTTGAGCGTTTTAGAGAATCTTATTGTTTATTCAAGGTATTTTGATATTGCCAAGAAAAAAGCTTTAGAAATATCGAATAATTTACTTAAATTTGTAAATCTTCATGAATGGACAAATGTCAATGTAAGAAAACTATCAGGAGGAATGAAAAGAAAGCTTGTTTTTATCAGGGGGCTTGTTAATGATCCTGAATTATTAATACTTGACGAGCCTACAACCGGTCTTGATCCACGTAGTAGAAAACAAATATGGGAATTAATAGAATCCCTAAAACATTCGGGAAAAACTATCATATTAACCACTCATTATATGGAAGAGGCTGAAAAACTCTGCGATAAAATTGCCATGATGAATAGGGGTAAAATTTTATTAGTTGATACCCCGCAAAATTTATCAATGCAATTTAGCGGCAATCTCGAAAAGGTATATTTTGATATGACAGAGGAGTAATATTTTGAATTTAATAAGAGCCTTCAGAGTCTGGCAAAGAAATGCCACAGTTTATAAAAAACTTTATCGTTCAAGCATTGCTCTTAATTTTTTTGAACCTATGTTCTATCTTTTAGCTCTTGGATTAGGACTTGGTGGATTCATTAAAGAGATCAATGGGCTTTCTTATTTACAATTTATAGCTCCGGGAATAGTAATGTCCTCAGCTATGTATGCTGCCTGTTATGAATGCACCTACGGTACTTATGTAAGAATGGAATTTCAAAAAACCTTCGATGCTATTTTAGCAACACCTATTCTCTTTGATGAGCTTGTCTTGGGTGAACTGCTTTGGGGAGCGACTAAAAGTCTCATATATGGAACTATAATTTTAACTGTTATGTTATTTTTTGGTTTAATTAGTAATTTTCAAGTTTTATTTCTGCTAATTTATCTATTTGTCTGCGGAGTTATATTTGCCAGTTTATCTTTAATTGCTACCGCTTTAGTACCAGGAATTGATTCATTTAATTATTTTTATACGCTATTTTTAACTCCTCTTTTCCTTTTTTCAGGCATTTTTTTCCCTCTTGATGAT
>CAZYLC010000006.1:6932-7230 GCA_964648755.1 uncultured Thermodesulfovibrio sp. | reverse complement strand
GCCTGACTTTGTAAAAGATTTATCTAAATTTAACCCCCTTTTTCACCTTGTCAATATTTCAAGGACACTATTTTATGGAAGCGTTAATAAAATGTTAATTGGTGAATCCACTTATCTTATAATTTTTCTAATTCTAATTACACCAATTCCCTTCTTTCTACTTAGAAGGAGATACTTTCTTTAGATGTTAAACTATCCCTTCGATTTTGAAAAAATAAAGGCAATCTTTTTAGAGAGAAAAAATAGGTTTGTTATTACTGCAAAAATAGAGAATAAAAATTTTAACTGTTACTTGCCT
>CAZYLC010000006.1:0-6922 GCA_964648755.1 uncultured Thermodesulfovibrio sp. | reverse complement strand
GATTATGGGAACTTTTAATTCCCCATGAAACAGAACTAATGGTTGTAAAAAATTATAACCCTGAAAAGATTCCATTCACAGTATTATCTTGTAAAAAAAAGGATAAATGGGTACTTCTACATACTCACATTACAAATAAGGTAGTAAAAGATTTGATCAACAGAGATTTAATTGATTTTTATAGAGGGTTTCAAGTTATAGGAGAAGAGATTAAAGCCAATAGGAGTAGATTTGATTTGTTACTTTCCAATGATAAGGATAAAATATATCTTGAAGTAAAAACTTGTACATTGTTCGGAAAGAATATTGCAATGTTTCCTGATGCTGTTACATTAAGAGGTAAAAAGCATCTTTTAGAACTCATGGAATTAAATAGGAATAATACTTCAACGTCTGTTCTTTTTGTTGTTATGAACCCTGATATAGAATATTTTTTGCCTGCCTATCATATTGACTACGAATTTTCAAAAGCTTTTATTGAAGTAAAGGAATTTGTTGATATTAAAGCAATTGCTCTTGATTGGGACAATAGTTTTAGTTATATAAAGGGTATAAAAGAACTAAAAATTCCATTTTCATTCATTGAAAAGAGCCTTCAAGATAGCGGAGCGTACATTTTAATAATTTACATTGATAGACCTGAAATAATCAGAATTGGTATGCTTGGAGAGAAACATTTCCCTCCAGGCTATTACACATATATAGGGAAAGCAAAAAAGGGACTTTTTAAAAGAATAAAAAGACATAAAAATAGGTCAAAAAAGATGAAATGGCACATTGATTATTTTTTGACTAAGGCAAAGGTTATTAAAGATTTAACCATAATAACTGAGAGACATATTGAGTGTGCATTGGCTGAGCGTTTATCAAGAATATGTGATAGTATAGTACCTCAATTTGGTTCTTCAGATTGTAAATGTTTTAGCCACCTCTTTTATTTCAAAGAAAATCCAATACACAATCGGGAGTTTATTGAAATTGTGAATTTCTTTAGGATAGATATGTTGGAATTGATATAAGATCTAATAGAAAGTTCAATTGCTAATAGATATTTTATCCCTTGTGATCTTCCCTTCTCCAGTAAAATATATTTACTATTACAAAATCTCTTAGCCAGTAATGCTCTTTTTCGAAGGTGGCTGATTGAAGAATTTTCTTTTTTTCAAAAGCAAAAAGCTCTCTTTTATATTTAAAACGCCAGTGTTCAAAAAGTTCATCAAGGCTATGATAGGCAAAAGAGCTTTCACAGAGATAGGAGTAATTAAAGCAAATTTTGTATTCTGGATGAAGCAAATTTAATTCATCTATAGAGGGATCTTTCTCTGTTACAAGAAAGACATTTTCTATTCCTGAGTTAAAGATTTTGCATAGGGCAGTTTCAATTCCGTATTCAGTTAAATGAAGGCTATTGCAGGCTAAGGCAAGATCATATTGTCTTATTTCATAGGTTTCTAAATCTTCAAAACGCCTACTGGCAATGTTTATTTTAAATGAATAGTTTAGGGCTTTCTCATAAAGATATACTTGCATTGTCTTTGCTGGTTCGAGGGCTGTTACATTAAAGCCTCTTTCTGCAAGAGGGAAACTAAGAACACCATCACCAGCACCTATGTCTAATACCTTAATTCTGTGAGGTATTAGATTATAAAGAGCTTTTTTTATTGGCTCATGATAAGTGTTATGTTCGCGCCATAGCTTATACCAGCGAGCATTTTCATTCCAGTATGAGATTTTATTTATTTCAGTTGCTATCATAATCCAATAAAAAAGCCACAGTTCAGGGATTCTTCCCTAAACTGTGGCCTTCATGACCACAAGAATTTTATTAAAAATTTTTAAATTAAATCCGATCTTCTGATGGAAATTTTCTAATCATATAATCTATTATATTTTTTTGTCAATATTTTGGTTGAAAAAAAAAATATTTTTTCTTAAAATTAGAAAAACTATTTGGAGGTGTCTAATATGGGAATGATAAGAGAGTTTTTAGATTTTTTAAAGGAATACAAAGTAATCGCATTAGCGATAGCTTTTATAATGGGTGCTGCTTCTACTTCATTAGTTAAATCACTGGTAGATAATATAATAATGCCATTAATTACTCCCTTTATGCCTGCAGGTTCTTGGAAGACAGCTACTTTATCAATAGGACCTATTGTAATAAATTACGGTGCCTTTTTAGCAGAGTTAATTAATTTTATTATAATTGCACTCGTTGTTTTTATAATTGCAAAAAAAGTTATGAGGGCTGAGAAGGTAGAAAAAATATAAGTCATAAAATGACTAAAAAAGAAAAAGTAATAGAGATAATTAAAAGATTAAGTCAAAGATATCCTCAAGTTAAAACTGCCCTTAATTTTAATACCCCCTTGGATTTACTTGTTGCTACCATTCTTTCTGCTCAGGCAACAGATGTTAATGTGAATAAAGTAACAGAAAAGATATTTAAAAAGTATAAAACCGCTGAGGATTATGTAAAAGTATCTCTTGAAGAATTACAGAATGATATAAAATCCATAAATTTTTATAAAAATAAAGCTATTTTTATAAAAGCTCTTGCTAAAAGCTTGGTTGAAAATTTCCATGGTCAAGTACCTTCAACAATGGAGGATTTGGTCAAATTACCAGGTGTCGGCAGAAAAACAGCTAATATAGTTTTATGGAATGTCTTTGGAAAAAATGAGGGAATTGCCGTAGACACACACGTAAAGAGAATTTCAAAACTATTAGGTTTAACAGAAAATACTGATCCAAATAAAATTGAACAGGATTTAATTAAAATAACACCAAAAGAGGAATGGGGGAACTTAACCCACTTACTCATAATGCTTGGTAGAGAAATATGTAATGCTAAAAAACCTAAACATGATACATGTCCTCTTAATGACATATGCCCGAGTAGTAAAGTTTAATTTTTTTAGGAAATTCCTATTATTAGTAATATGATTTTGAAAAGGAGGACTTTATATGCCATACGTTAATATAAAGATAACCAAAGAGGGATTAACCTCTGAGAAGAAATCTGAATTGATTAAGGGAGTGACAGAATTACTTCAGACGCTTTTAGGGAAGAATCCTCAAACAACAGTTGTTGTTATTGATGAGGTCGATACAGATAATTGGGGAATTGGAGGGGAAACGGTTTCCGAGAGAAGAAAGAAAGGTTTATAGATAATTTTCTCAATAACATTATAAATATAGTCTTTTTAATACTCTATTTTTTTAATAATTTTAATATAATTAGTCAAAATAGTTATTTATTTTATATACTAAAAATAATGGAAAAAAGGTTATACAAAGGAACTAATCTTACAGTTAATTGGGACTTAGACAACCGCAATCTTATATCATTAAGAAATATTCGAATTCCTGGTCTTGAAATAAGTTTTCAGCGAGATTTTAAAAATCCCGATATTTGGATTTTAGAGAGTGAAGATTACAACTATGAAGCTCTATACAGTATAAAAGACAGAGCAAATTATTTTACAATTTATTTCACAAGGAGATTCTATCAGAATATAGAGGAATTTTCTTCTCTTGCTATGAAATTAGCATCTCACAGAGTATTACTGTATTGTATCTCAGATGATGTTTTTTATTTTCTCAGAAAAATGTTAATTATCAGAGAGTCTGCTGGTTTAATAACAGCTATTAAAGGAATAATTGAAAACGCAGAAACTGAAAGTGAAAGAGCTGTAATAAAACAACACTCCACTAATGTAGCAGAAATGAGTTATAGAATTGCTACTATGATTAATGAAAGAAGTGAAGATATTAAACTTGCAGGATTCATACATGATATAGGTAAAATTTGCATTCCTGCAAGCCTTTTGTTTTCTGACCGAAATTTTAATGATGAAAAAATTAAGATTTTTCAACTCCATGTTTTATGGGGTGAGGTCTTATTTGAAAAACTATCAACCAATGGGGGTAATGATATCTTAAGAGAATCTATAGGTTTCCACCATGAAAGATTAAATGGACAAGGATATTTAAGAGGTATAAGTAAAAACATCCCATATGTTGCAAAAATTATTGCAGTAAGCGATGTTTACACAGCATTAACCTCTGACAGACCTCACAGACTTCATTTCGACAAAGATGTTGCTGTAACATTTATTACTTCAAAAGCAGGAGAATTATTTGATCCTGATGTGGTAGAAGCCTTTAAAAGGTTATTTTAGTACCAAAGGCTTACCTAATCATTTTTAAATCATCTAAAAAGGGATATCTATTCCTTATTTTTTTGACATACTCAATATCTAATGCACACTCTATTAACTGTTCTCTTTCATCGGCTATTATAATTTCTTCACCCCAAGGGCCATAAACAGAGGAATTACCAATGTAACTTATTCCGTTTCCATCAAAACCTGTTCTATTAACTCCAACAATATAAGATTGATTCTCTATAGCTCTTGCTTGTAAAAGCGTTCTCCAATGGTCACCACGAGATGAAGGCCAATTAGCTAATATAAATATAACAGATACTTTTTTAGCAATCATTCTAAAAATTTCAGGAAATCTTAAATCATAACAGATGAAAACACTACATGGAGTATTATTTATATGGAAAATGATTGGTGAATCACCACTTTCTAATATTAAATCTTCCTTTAAAAGACTAAAAAGATGAATTTTTGAATAAGTTGCAAGGATTTTCCCCTCTTCGGAAAAAAGATTTGCTATATTTCTACACTTTGCATTTTTTTTTATCATATAGCTGGCAAGAATGGGAGTTTTTAATGAAGAGGCAAGTTCAGAAAGAAATTTTTCTGTCTTGCCTCCTTCTTCTTCAGCTAATGAGGGGTTCATAGAAAATCCCGTATTAAACATCTCAGGTAGAACTATTAAGTCATAGTCGAATTTATTATTTATTAAGTTTTTTATCTTTAAAAAATTTTGTTCCTTTTCCTCCCAGATTATATCTAATTGAATAATAGCTAATTTCATTCCATTACAGCACCCTTATCTGCAGAGCTGACAAGTTTACCATATCTGTATAAGTAACCACTTTTAATTTTTGGCTCAATGGGTTTCCAATTCTTTATCCTTTTATTAAATTCGGATTTAGGAATGAGTAATTCAAGTTTTCTTTTGGGTATATCGATAAGAATTTTATCACCATCTTTAACAATAGCAAGTGGACCTCCCTTAGCAGCCTCAGGAGAAACATGACCAATACATGGACCTCTTGTGCCACCAGAAAATCTACCATCTGTTATTAAGGCAACTGATTCATTAAGTCCCATTCCAGTAATTGCAGAGGTGGGTGATAGCATTTCCCTCATACCCGGTCCACCAGCAGGTCCTTCATATCTAATGATCACTACATCTCCCTCTTTAATTTTTCCATCGAGGATTGCTTTCATTGCCTCTTCTTCAGAATTAAAACATTTGGCAATTCCTTCGAATTTCAAAATTTTTTCTGAAACAGCTGTTTGTTTTACCACTGCTCCATCTGGTGCAAGATTGCCCTTTAAAATAGCTATTCCTCCCTCCTTGTGATAAGCTTTTTTAAGAGGGCGAATTACATCTTCATCAAAAATCTCTGCTCTTTGGGCTATATCTTTAATATCTAATCCAGAAACTGTTAAATTGGAAAACAATTTATCTTTCAATCTCTTTAGAACCGCTGGAATTCCGCCAGCTCTGTATAAATCTTCCATATAGTGCTGCCCGGAGGGTATTATGTTGACTATATGGGGTGTTTGTCTGCTTATCTCATCAAACTTTTCAAGGGGTAAATTAACCTCTGCTTCCTTTGCAATTGCTTTTATGTGAAGAACTGTATTAGTTGAACCTCCGAGTGCCATATCCACTGCAACGGCATTATGAAAAGCTTCCTTTGTTAGAATTTTTCTTGCAGTTATTTGGTTTTTAACAAGTTCCACAATTTTGTATCCTGTATCAAAAGCAAGTCTTCTTTTTTCGCTCATAACGGCAGGAGTTGCTGCTACTCCTGGTAGACTCATTCCAAGAGCTTCGGTTACGCATGCCATAGTATTTGCTGTATACATTCCTTGACAGGAACCTGCAGAAGGGCATGCGCACATCTCTAAGGCTTCCATATCCTTTAGGGTTAACAATCCCTTTTTAAATTTGCCAACTGCCTCAAATGTATCTGTTGTTAGATTTCTACGTTGTCCCTTGTAATATCCTGCAAGCATGGGGCCGGCAGTTAACATAATTGAAGGTATATTAATCCTCGCAGCAGCCATTAGCATGCCTGGGGTGATTTTGTCGCAATTGGTTAATAAAACTAAACCATCGAATTGATGAGCCTCTACTATGCATTCAATTATATCTGCAATTAATTCTCTTGAAGGCAGAGAAAATTTCATTCCCTTGTGTCCCATTGCTATTCCATCACAGATTCCAGGAATTCCAAAAAAGAATGGATATCCTCCGCTACTGTGAATTCCTTTTTCTATAAAACGAGCAAGCTCATTCATGGATATGTGCCCAGGAATTATGTCAGTAAAACTCGTTGCAACTCCTATGAAAGGCTTGTCCATCTGACTTTTTGGTATCCCTGTAGCAAAAAGTAATGCTCTATGAGGAGTGCGCTCTATTCCCTTTTTTACTATATCGCTCCTCACTTAGTTGCCTCCTTTGAGTGAGATAATTTATATTGTCTTATCATTTCAGCCATTTTATCCTTTTTAAAAAGTTTTTCTTTTTGCATTCTTTTTTTCTCTATCTCCTCTTCAGGAGTAAGATAATGTTTTCTGTTCATTTCATCAAGCATTGCATCAAGTTGCCTATGCTCTTCATAAAGTTTTCTAAATTCCTCATTTTCTCTTCTAAGAATCTCAATGATCTCTTCTTCTCTCATAGGACACCTCCCACAAATGTTTTTTTATAATTCTACAATAAAATGAGTAATTTTGTAACAATTTTTTTTAAACTATATCTATGA
>CAZYLC010000005.1:51936-52234 GCA_964648755.1 uncultured Thermodesulfovibrio sp. | reverse complement strand
AGTCAAATTTGATTAATTGTTAATATTTATGCTATGATTATTTTATGAAGAAAGTTAAGATTTTAATGTTTTTAATAATTATAGGGTTAGTTCTCTTAATGCCATTAAATTATTCATCTGCAGAAAATAAAAAATCTATCGTTCTATACCTATTTTGGGGGGATGGTTGTCCCCATTGTGCAAAAGAAAAGGAATTTTTATCATCAATTAAAAAGAAATATCCCAAGCTTGAAATAAAAGATTATGAAGTTTGGTCAAATCCTGCTTCAAGAGAACTTTTAATTACCATGTCCAAATC
>CAZYLC010000005.1:45182-51926 GCA_964648755.1 uncultured Thermodesulfovibrio sp. | reverse complement strand
TCTTATGGGATAAATCCTACAGGAGTACCTGTTACTTTCGTTGGTGATAAAGGCATTATAGGTTTCAATGAAGAAGTTGCCAATCAAATTGAACAAACAATAAAATCCTGCATTAAAAAAATCTGTCAAGACCCTCTGTTTTATAAAAAGTATTAATCAAATCGCTAAAAAACTTTTATAACTTTTAAAAGTATTTTTAATTGCTATTCTCTCTCTAATTTGTGTTATAATTTTCCAACTTAATTATTAAATCTATATTTAAGGAGTGTGGGATGAGGGCAATTGGTATTGTTGGATTAGTAATAATGTGTTTCTTAATCTCCTACTTAGTTCCTTTAAAACAAGCGGTTTCAGATGATACTAAATCTTGCCTGCGATGTCATGGAATCAGTACACTTCAGAAGAAGTTGGAAAGTGGAGATGCAATTTCTCTTTTCATTGATGGTAAAAAATTTGAAAAATCAGTTCATGGTGCAATGGATTGCTCATCCTGTCATCCAAACATTACTCTTAAAAACCATCCTAAACCAAGAAAAATTAAAAGTAAAAATGAATACGTTAAGGAATTTTCACCTAACTGCCTTAATTGTCACCCAAAAGATTCCTTGATGAAGCTTAAAGTGCACGGAGAAATTGTAAAAAAAGGAGAAATTTATTGCTCTCAGTGTCATGGCAGTCATTATATAGGGTCTATGAAAGAATGGAAAAATAAAGTTGGATTTTCTGAATACTGTATGGCTTGCCATAAGTTTGATATAAGCAAAACGCTCCCAAGCAAAGAAAAGAAAAGCCTTAAAGTAAATGAGCAGGAAATTAAAAAATCAGTGCATAGTAAATTTCAATGCCTTGTTTGCCATGATGATTTTTCAAAAGTAAAGCATCCCATATACAATTTTAAAGATAAAAATCAATACAGAGCAGAGATGACAAAAATTTGCACAAAGTGTCACACTGACAAAGAATTACAGAAAAATCCTGCCCATTATGCTTTAGCAAAAACAGCCTCCTGTATAGAATGTCATGGTTCACACGGTGTAAAGCCTTCTAAAGTCGCTAAAGCTCTCCCTGAAAATCAGTACTGCCTCAGTTGTCATAGCAGACCAATTGGAATGAAAATGAAGAACGGAGAAACCCTTTCTGTACAGGTCAAAGAGTCTGATATCCTTGCTTCAGCACATAAAAAACTCAAATGTACAGAATGCCATAAAGAATTTTCAACCAATCAACATCCCATAAGAAAATTCGAATCTATTGTTGACTATAGAACAAAAGCAAAGGATCTATGTAACAACTGCCATCAGGATGCAGTAAAAAAATATGATATGAGCATACATGCAGAAGCATTGAAAAAGGGAAATCAGCAATCTCCTGATTGTCTTAAATGCCATGATTATCACAAAGTTACCTATATTACCAAAGATAAAATGGCAAGTTCAGAACTTTGTATAAAATGTCACAGTGACTCAGGAAAAGCCTTTAAAGAAAGTGTTCATCAGCAGGCAATAACCCAAGGGAAACAAGATGCTCCTAACTGTGCTTCCTGTCATAATTCCCACGATGTTTTATCAACAAACATAGCGAAATTAGGTGATTCCTGCATAAAGTGCCACAAAGATGCCAAAACAAGCCATACAAAGTGGCTTTGGAATCCCCCAGTAAAGTTAACGACCTTTGTGGATGCTCATTTTAATTCAGCATCCTGCGCTTCCTGTCATACAAAATCTGAAAAAGCAGTCTTTCTTACTCTCATTGATAGATCTAAAAATAAACCAATCAAAGAAGATGAAGTTGCTAAGGCTTTAAATATTAACATCAAAGACGTAGGGGATAAAATTGATCAAAATAAAGATGGAAAGATTCAGGAACAGGAACTCTGGCAATTCATGTCCTTACTAAAGGGAAAAACAAAAGCTAATCTTGCTGGTAGAATAGACGTTTTAAATCCTAACGATGCTCACAAAATAGAACCCAAGAATAAATCAATAAAAGACTGTTCCTATTGTCATAATTCAAATTCTCCTTTTAAAGCAAAAGTTGAAATTAATAAAGGAACAAAACCTGTAAAATTAGAATTAGAAAATAAAGCTTTAAATTCTGCTTATGCAATACCAAATATCAAAGATTTCTATGTATTAGGACTTACTAAAATAAAGGTCCTTGATATATTATTCTTCTTGGCTCTACTAGGTGGTATTGCTGTTCCAATAGCACATATAACATTAAGAATTTTAACCGCGCCAATTAGAAGAAAGAGAAGGGAGGTAAAATAATGAAAAAGGTCTATCTTCATCCACTACCCATAAGAATATGGCATTGGATAAATGCAATAGGTTTTATTATACTCATATTAACAGGTGCACAAATAAGATTTGTTGATTCTATGGGATTAATGAGTTTCGAAACGGCTGTACAAATTCATAGTTGGCTTGGTTTCATACTTCTTGCAAACTATTTTATCTGGCTTCTTTATTATATTTTCTCAGGTAAATTATTCAAAATATATATACCTCCTTTCTGGAAACCTGTAGAATTTATAAAGAGTTCCATCCGACAGGCAAAATACTATGGATATGGCATAATGATAGGAGATAAAAATCCCCATCATCCAAGTCCCGAATGCAAATTTAACCCTATGCAGCAAATATCCTATTTAATGATAATGGCATTGCTTATCCCAGTACAAATTATCACAGGCTTGATTCTCTGGGATCCACAGCTTTTCTCATCTTTAGCAACACTTATTGGTGGAGTTCAGATAGCCACACTCATACATACCGGTTTGTGGATTTTCTTTAGTGCCTTTATAATTGTACATTTCTATCTTGCCACACTTGGACATACTCCAATGGCTCATATTAAAGCAATGTTTACTGGTTACGAGGAAGAACATGAAGAACACTAAAATAAAAAGCCATTGAGGGAAGGAGGTGAAAAAAGATGGAATCTAAAAAAGGTTTAATAGTTCTGATTGCAGTATGTTTCTTATTCGCAATCTCTATTGTTTATGCCCAGCCAAAGGATGTTTATAAACTTCACTGGGAAGGTGCAAAATTGCCACCTACAGAATTCAATCACAAAAATCATGCTGAAAATTACAAAATTGACTGTAAGAAATGTCACCACACTGATGCAAATCCTGCAGAGAAAGCAACAAAGTGTACTACGTGTCATGACCCTGCAGGTGAAATAGCTGATGAAAAAGGCGGTGGTAAAAAGGCTATGGATGCTTTTCATGGCCAGTGTATTGAATGCCACAAGAAAGAAAACGAAGCTGGGAAAGCAGCACCAACGAAATGTAATGATTGCCACAAGAAATCATAATTTCATTTTAAAATTTTCTTTAAAAGCCGGGTACTATTTCCCGGCTTTTTTATTGTATTAAAGTAATTTTAAAATTTTTTGAAAATATAATCTCTTAAATGCTAAAATAAAAAATCTTTGGAGAGGTGCCGGAGTGGCCGAACGGGCGCGACTGGAAATCGCGTGTGGGGTCTAAAAGCTCCACCGAGGGTTCAAATCCCTCCCTCTCCGTATTTTATTTGGAGGGTAATGAAATGAAAGTGTTAGCTTTTAATGGAAGTCCAAGAAAAAATGGTAATACCTATCATGCTATTAAAATGGTCTCGGAAGAACTTGAAAAGGAAAATATTAAAGTAGAAATAATTCAGGTTGGAAGTAAAGCCATAAGAGGGTGTATTGCCTGCTACAAATGCGCTCAGAATAAAAATATGGAATGTTCTATTAATGACGAAGTTAATCAATGGATTCAGAAAATAATAAAAGCTGATGGCATCATTTTAGGCTCTCCTGTTTATTTTTCAGGTATTGCAGGAACTTTTAAATGTTTCTTAGATAGAGCCTTTCTTGTATCCTCTGTAAATGGAGGATTATTCAGACATAAAGTAGCAGTAGCAGTAGTTGCAGATAGGCGTTCGGGGGGTGTGAGTACCTTTGACCAACTTTTACATTATTTGCATTATGCTGAAATGCTTGTTCCTTCCTCTAACTATTGGAACGTAATTTTCGGAAGAAATCCTGGAGAAGTTTTAAAAGATGAGGAAGGGATTCAGATAATGAGGATTCTCGGAAAAAATATGGCATGGTTATTAAAACTTTTAAAAAATGGAAAAGATAAAGTAATACCTCCAGAAAAAGAAGATAAGATATATATGAGTTTTATAAGATAGAGATTATTTATTATTTCTTTGAAAGAAATCTAAAGCTTCAATTATCTGCTTCTTATTACCCACATAAATAATCACATCATCTTCTCTTAAAATAAGATCAGCTGGAGGGTTTAAGATAGTCTCTTGCCCCCTCTGTAAGGCAATTACTGTAACTTTTGCTCTATGCCGCAAATCAAGAGATCTTAAAGAATGCCCTACAATCCATGAATTCTTATCAACCTGAAAACTATCCATCTCTAATCCTTCAAAAATAACACATTCCACCCCTGCTCTTGTTTTTGGCAAATCAGGCACCCTTAAAATTTCATAGCCTTCTTGCCTTATTGTCTCTATCATCTGAAGTATCTTATTTCTTGGAACACCGAAAAGGTGCAGCACCCTTGCGAATATTTCAAGAGAAGTTTCAAATTCCTCTGGAATGACTTCGTCAGCACCTATTTTTTTAAGCTCCTCAATTTCTGAAATAAATCTGGTTCTCACAATGATATGTATTTTAGGATTATCTGTCTTTGCTATTTGAACTATTTTCCTCGTAGCATTTGGGTCAGAGATGGCAATCACAAGTGCCTTTGCTCTCCTTAATCCAAGTTTATGAAGGATTTCTGGACTTGTACCATCCCCATAGTATATAGGTTCCCCTTTTTTCTTCATTTTCCTAACTGTTTCTGGGTTTAATTCTAAAATTGTATAGGGTATTTTAGTCTCTTTAAGTACTCGGGCAAGATTTCGACCATTTAAACCAAAACCAATAATAATAACATGATTAGACTTTTTTACGAGTACATCTGAATCCCTTATTTTCCCTGCTTTTTCTAAGTATTTAAAGGGCTTTTTTTGCACCATATACTCTATGAGTTGGGGAGAATATTTTATGATCAATGGAGTAAAAAGCATTGTTATTACAGATGCCGAAATAAAGCTCTGGTATGTTTCCTCATCAAGGAGTCCAGCAGATTTCCCCGTGAAAGCTAGTATAAAGGAAAATTCGCCTATCTGAGACAGAGAAAAAGCTGATTTGAAAGATACCTTTAGAGAATGGATAAAAACATAAGATATTATCAGTATAACTATGGCTTTTATAGTAAAAATATTTCCTACTAATATTAATTCTTCCATTAAGTGATTTTTTATGAATTCAAGATTAAGAAGCATACCCACAGAAATGAAGAAAATTCCTGAAAAAGTCTCCTTGAAGGGTAGAATATCTGATACAGCTTGAGCAGAATATTCGGACTCAGAGATAACAACTCCAGCTAAAAAAGCTCCAAGGGCAAGAGAAAGCCCTATTTTTGAAGTAAAAAAAGCTGTTCCTATACAAATAGAGATAGTAACAATGATAAATAGTTCTCTACTTTTTGTTTTTACAACTTCATGAAGTATGTAAGGGACAGCGATTCTTGAAAAAATGAATACAATTGACAGTATTACAAAAGCTTTAAGAATTACTGTAAAAAAATTATAGTAACTTTCTCCTTGCCCTGAAAGCATTTGTGTAAAAAGCATGAGAGGGACAACACAAAGATCCTGAAACAAGAGAATTCCCAGGCATATTTTACCGTGAGGCGAATTTAATTCGCCTCTCTCTGAAAGAATTTTCATTACAATTGCTGTACTGCTCAGGGCAACAATGAACCCAAAAAATATAGCTTTATTAATTGCCACATTAAGAACAAATTGACTTATAAGAGCTATGGCGAGGATAGTTAAAAGAACCTGAAGTGTCCCTAAAAGGAACACCTCTTTTTTTAAAGAAATTAATCTCGGAATAGAAAATTCAATACCAATGGTAAACATTAGCAAAATAACACCGATTTCGGCAATTATTTCCACTTCGTGAGGATCTTTTATGAGTCCCATGCCGTAGGGACCAATAATTGTTCCTGCAATCAGAAAACCCACTATTGATGGAATTTTAAGCTTACCAAGGATAAATATGATTAGGCCTGAAACTCCAAAAATTAAAAGGATAGCTTGCAAAAAATCATTAACCATATCTTAATTATTCATAAAATTAATTAATATTTCAAGAATAATTGACATTGTAAGAATTATGATTTTAAAATAATTTAAAAATAAATTTTAGGAGGAAATATATGGCAATATTTAAATGCACGAAATGTGGAGCAACAAAAGAAGGAAGATGTAAGCCCCAGAAATGTCCAGAGTGTGGAGAAAAGGGTACAATGGAAAAAACTAATTAGACTATTTTATGGAGGGGGATATGCTGGAAGAGAGGCAAACAAAAAAAACATACAGATGTACTCACTGTGGATATATTTACCAACCTGAAAAGGGATGTGAAAAAAATAAAGTCAAACCTGGAACACCTTTTGAAGAAATACCAGAAGATTATAGATGTCCTATATGTAAATCTAAAAAAGCAGGTTTTTATGAAGTAAAATAAAAAAGCCGTGACAAAAGTCACGGCTTTTCATACGTCCCCAAGGGGATTCGAACCCCTGTTACCGCCTTGAAAGGGCGATGTCCTAGGCCGGGCTAGACGATGGGGACATTTTCCATGAGCCGCGTTGGATTCGAACCAACGACACCCGCCTTA
>CAZYLC010000005.1:39824-45123 GCA_964648755.1 uncultured Thermodesulfovibrio sp. | reverse complement strand
TTGAACCGCCGACACGGGGCTTTTCAGGCCCCTGCTCTACCGACTGAGCTACCTACCCTTAATTAACTAAAACTTATTAAAATTAATATATTTCATTAATAAAAGTCAATAAGAAGAATCAAAATGAAGACTTAATGCTTTTATAGGATTAATTTTTGGTATAATCTATTTAAGCAAAATATATTAATGGAGGATAATTTATGAGGATATTAATAGTTTATTACAGTACCTTTGGAAACACTTATAAAATGGCAAAACTTATAGCTGAAGGAGTAAAGGAAGCCGGCGGTGAACCTATAATTAGAAAATGCCCAGAACTACTCCCAGATTCAGTAATTTCCACAAGACAAGATATTCAGGCAGGAATAGAACTTCAAAAGGATATCCCTGTTGTAACTCTTGAGGACTTTAGAAATGCAGACGGATATGCTTTTGGAACTCCAACAAGATTCGGTAATGTCTCTGCACAGCTTAAAAATGTGGTTGACCAATTTGGTCCTCTATGGATGCAGAGGGTATTTGAGGGGAAACCTGCGGGGGTCTTTGTCTCGACGGGTACAATGCATGGAGGACAAGAATCCACAATTCTTACCTTTATGACTGTTTTGCTCCATTTAGGATGTGTTATTATTGGAGTTCCCTATTCACTTCCTTATCTTTATCTAACTAAAGGTGGAGGATCTCCTTATGGACCCGGTCATGTTGCAGATGCAGAAAACAAGAGAGAAATTGATGAAAATGAGGCTAATATATGTAGAGCCTTTGGTAAAAGACTTACAGAAATTACGAAAAAACTTAAAGGATAAATTATTTAAAAGCTACATCAAGAATCATCATAAGTGTAAAACCTAAGATTAAACCAGCTGTAGCAATATCAGAGTTTCCATTTCTCTGCGACTCAGGTATAAGTTCTTCGGCTGTTATGAAAATCATAGCTCCAGCAGCAAAGCCGAGTGCATAGGGAAGAAAATTTTGCATTATATTTACAAGCAGAACACCAACAACAGCAAAAATAGGTTCAAAAATACCTGACAGTTGACCGTAGAAAAAACTTTTTCCTTTTGAAAATCCTTCTCCTCTCAAGGGCATGGAAATTGCGAAGCCCTCGGGGATATTTTGAATTCCAATACCAAAGGCAAGTACTATTGAAGACAATAAACTTACCGCAGTAGGCTCTATAGCGTGAGCACCAAAGGAAACTCCTATAGCTAATCCCTCTGGAATATTATGCAATGTAACTGCTAAAACAAGAAGAGTACTTCTTCTAAAGGATGTTTTAATACCCTCAGCTTCATTAATAGGTGATTGAAAATGCAAATGAGGCAGGATCATATCAATTAATCTTAGAAATAAAGCACCTAAAATAAACCCTAAAGCTGGAGGTATCCAAGAGGGTATAGCCATTTTTTGAGACATCTCAATGGCTGGGTCAAGGAGAGACCAGAAACTAGCAGCAATCATTACACCTGCAGCAAATCCCAAAGCTGTATCATGAATTTTTCTACTTACATTCCTAAAAAGAAAAACTAAAGAAGCACCAAAGGCAGTTAGTCCCCATGTAAAAATTCCAGCTAAAAGAGCCAAAATTATAGGAGATAGATTATCCATGTAATTTCCAAGCATTTTAAATTATAATATAAATCATGATAAAGCCTAAAGTATTAATGAGCCGATGTTTTTCTCAGCCTGTTAGGTATAATGGAGGTATTGTAAATGATGACTTTGTTAACAAATTAAAACTATACACTGAATTTATCGATGTGTGCCCTGAGGTAGAAATAGGACTCGGAATTCCTCGCCAAAGATTAATAATTATGGAAGAAGGGAATGAAAAAAAATTTTTTCAACCAGAAACAGATAGGGATTTCACTAATTTAATACTTCGATTTGCAAAAAAAACTCTTAACTCCTTAGCTGAAATAGATGGATTTGTCTTAAAAGCTAAATCGCCATCCTGCGGAGTTGGATCAACAAAGCTTTATAAAAATGGTGCAATTGCTGGAAAAACCTATGGATTTTTTGCTGAAGAGGTAAAAAAAACTTTTCCCTATTTACCCATTGAGGATGAAGGAAGGCTCAGAGATGAGGGAATAAGAACACATTTTTTAATAAGAATTTTCGCTTTTTCCGAAATTAGAAACTTTTTAAAAAATCCTGAACCTAAAACATTGGTTCAATTCCATTCAAAATACAAATATCTTTTGATGACATATAGTCAAAAATCCCTAAAAGAACTCGGTCAGTTAGTGGCAGATGCAAAAATTCCCTTTGAGGATAAAATTAAAATATATAAAATAAAATTTTACGAAGCCTTTTTAAGAAAACCCTCAATAAGAAGACATGTGAATACAATAATGCATCTCATGGGATATATCTCGAAAAAAATAAATGTTAAAGAAAGGGAACACTTAATTAATTTAATTAATAAATATGGGGAAAGGAAAATACCATTAAAAGTTATAATAGAGTTGCTAAAAAGTCTATCCTACAGATTTGATAATGAATATATTCTCATTCAGAAATATTTAGAACCTTATCCAGAAGATTTAGATGTATAAAAGAGCTATCTATTGGTTTAAAAGAGACCTTCGAATAGATGATAATAAAGCATTTTCAGAAACCTGTCTGAATTCCAATGAATTAATCCCTATATTTATATTTATTCCTGACTTACTTGATAAATTTAAAAGTTATGACAGTAGGCTCGGGTTTATTGTTGAAAGTTTAAAGCATTTATCAAAGGAATTACAACAAAGGGGAGGAGAACTTTTTTGCTATAAGGATGAACCTTTAAATGTTTTTAATTATCTCATAGAAAAATATAAACCAGAGGCTATATTTACTAATAAAGCCTTTTCATGGTCAGGAAAGACAATTGAAGAAAGTATAGAGCACCTCTGTAAGAAAAAAAATATCCACTTTCATTCAATAGTTGATAACTTTCTATGTAGTATAGAAAAAATACCCTATAAAAAAATTTATTCAATCTTTTATAAGCATTGGAAAAATAATCTTATTCTCTCGACAATCTCTGCACCTGGGAAAATTAACACACCAAAGCTCAAAGAGCCAGATATTAATAAGACAGTTAAGAATCTAAAATTTCAAGCAAATAAGATCTGGACATTACCTTTTGGTTTTAATCGAATTGAAAATTTTGACTTTTCAAAATACGAACTAACACGTGATAGATTGGATATTGATGGAACTTCAAAACTTTCTCCTTACATAAGATTCGGTCTAATTTCCCTAAGAAAGTTATATCAAAGGGCATTTGATATAGCAGGAGAAGACTGTCAATTTATAAAAGAATTGGCTTGGAGAGAATTTTGGTATCATATAAAGATAAACTTCCCTCAGTTCAATCAACTGGAATTTCAAGAAAAACGAAGAAACATTAAGTGGGAATATAATGAAAAACTATTAGATTCTTTCATTAATGCAAAAACAGGATATCCTATAATTGATGCCTCAATAATACAGCTTAAAAAAGAGGGCTGGATGCACAATAGAGCAAGAATGATAGTGGCAAACTTTTTGATAAAAGACTTACTTATGGATTGGAGAATGGGAGAAAAATTTTTCATGGAATATCTTTTAGACTATGATGAGGTTGTTAATATAGGAAATTGGCAGTGGAATGCCTCAGTAGGACCAGATCCTAAACCATTGAGAATTTTTAATCCAATTCTTCAGGCAAAAAAATTTGATCCAGAAGCTACTTTTATAAAAAAATATATACCTGAATTAAAAAATATTCCTGCCGAACACTTGCATGACCCAATTAATAATAAACTTAATTATCATCTGCCAATTGTTAATCACTATGAAAGAACTATTCTTGTCAGAAAGGTTTATTTTGGAAAATAAATTTTAAATAAAAATTCTCAATACAAAAAGCATCTGACTTTTCTACCATTTATGTTCTTTATAAAAGGTACATTTTCTCTGCATATTTCCATGCGATAGGAGCATCTATTGTAAAATCTACAACCTCTTAATGCCCATGAAATTCTATCCTCTGTAGTAGTAATTGGGATTTTTTTTCTATCTCTTCTATGAAATCCAGGAATGCTATTAAGAAGGACTTTAGTATAAGGATGTAAGGGCTCTTTAAAAATTTCCTTCGTTTGAGCTTCCTCAACAATTCTTCCTAAGTGCATTACTCCTATTCTATTGGTTACTGCTCTAACAATATTGAGATCATGAGTTATCATTAGAATGCCAAGAGTTCTTTTTTCTCTTATATCTATAAGCTGTTTCAAAATAGATGCTTGAAGGGAAATATCCAAAGCAGAAAGAGGTTCATCAGCCAATAAAATTTCTGGTTCTAAAATTAATGCTCTTGCAATAGCAACTCTCTGTCTCTGCCCTCCGCTTAGCTGATGGGGATATCTTTTCAGTAAATCTTGATCAAGTCCAAGTTCACTAAATATTGTCTTAATCTTCCAATCTACTTCATCAGGCATAAAATTTTTATGTATGATTAAAGGTTCTTCTACTATTGAATAAATTTTCATCCTTGGATTTAATGAGGCATAAGGGTCTTGAAAAACTACTCCTATAGATTGATGGAAAATTTTTAAATCTTCCTTCGTCATTTTCCATATATTTTTGTCCCTAAAAAGAATCTCGCCACTATTTGGCTTCACCAATCGTAGAATGAGTCTGACCACCGTTGATTTACCAGAGCCACTTTCACCAACAAGAGCAAAAAAGTCATCAGAACCTATTTCCATATTAAAATTTTCTACCGCAGGAATCAGAAGATTTTTAATTTTGAAAGTTTTGTTTAAATCCCTTGTTTTTATAATCGACAACTATGTCTCCCAGAGGCTAAATTCTTCAATAATTCTTATTCCTGTATAATAACAACACATTTCATGGTCAAAATTATTAATAAAAGACCTCTCTATGCCGTCTTCAAAGATTATTCTTACGAAACAAAGCCCGCCTGGAAGGTTAGATTTTCTCTCTTCAATAACCTCTCCTATGCCCCAGAAAGAATAATTAAGATGTCTAACCTTGTCACCAATTTTTAAATAAGTTCTTGGATACATTTTTTAATTATACCATTTGCAAGGCAGTAGGCAATAAGCTTAAAATACTTACATGAATATATTAATCCGCTCTGTTAATTGGCTTGGTGACGCTGTAATGAGTCTACCAGCAATTAGGGGAATTAGAAAACTACATCCTCATACAAAAATTTCTCTATTAGTAAGAAAGAATCTTACCCAGCTTTTTGAGCTTGAAAAATCTATTGATGAGATAATAATTTATGAAAAAGGTTTAAAGG